>JBNJFZ010000039.1:0-37177 GCA_051747295.1 Myxococcota bacterium | reverse complement strand
GCGGAAGCACTCCAGCGCACCGCCATAATCACTCGACTGCCATGCCTGATCGCCGGCCATCTCGAACAGCTCGGCCGCGTCGTCATCCAGCCCGCCGTCACGCAGATGGCGCGCCGCCTCGAGTGGGCTCGCAAACCGCGCGTCCCAGTTCTCGGCGAGGTAATTCCCGATTCGGCGGTGGATGGCCCGCTTCCACTTCGAGGCCATCATGTCGATGACCACCTCCGCGAGCACGTCGTCGAGTAACGACACGCGACGCCCCTCCATGCCCAGGTTCATCTTGGTCAGGTGCCGCCAGTTCAATGCATTGAGCGTCCGGTCGGCGACTTCCTCGCTCTCCCCGCCATCGACGATGAGCTCCCGGAGGTTCTCCCAGAGTACCGCACGATCGAAGAGGGTCAGAATCTCCAGCGCCTCGCGGCCCGAGGCCTTCACGGCGGTGAGGCGCCGGCGAAACGATGCCCGCACGTTGCCCGGCAGCTGGAACGACAGCAACCCCGATTCATCGACCACCCACTTCGAGACCGACTCGCGACGCAAAATACTCCGGTCGATGAGGCTCCGGCACAACTCCTCGAGGTACGCCGGCTGGCCCTTCGCCTTTTCCGCAACCTCGGAGAGCCACTCGGCGGGGATCTCCTCGATACCGAGTCGCTCGCGAAAGAATCGAAAGATATCCGAGCGCGTCAGCCCATCGAGTTGCATGACCTTGATGGCGTCGCGTCGTGCCAGCTCCAGCTCGATATCGCCGTGGCGACACGTCGCGACCATATCCGGGCGGTGGAATGCCTGCGAGCTCCCGAACCACTCATCCAGGAAGTCCAGCGACGCGCGATCGGCGAGGTGGACGTTCTCCACGAAGAGTGCGACCTGCTGGGGGTGCAGCATGACGACCGCATCCTCGAACGCCTCGCGCACCCAGTCGTGTTTCCCGACTCGGTTCTCCCGGCCCTTGGGCTCGAGCCTCGACATGCGCTCGAGGATGAGCAGGTACGATCGATAATGCTCGATCTGCTGGATGTTGCGGCTCTCGCCGATCTCGACGATACGGCTCAAGAGCAGATAGACGAGCTCATAGGGCCGCATATCCGGCGTGCACGTCTCGGAAATGACAAGGCGACCCCGCAGCTTGCAGCTGGAGGCGACCTCCCGCATCAAGCGCGACTTGCCGACGCCCGGCGCCCCGGCGATCAGACGCATCTCGCCGGCCTGACCGCGGTCCTCGTCGACCAATTCGTCGACGATCTTGCTGTGCTCGCGCTTGCGTCGGCGCAGGATCCCGCGCTCGAAGTAGCCGCGCATGACCGGCGCCGCGGCGACGTCCAGCGAGTTTGCCAACACCCCGCCCGACCACTCCTCGAGCATCTCGGTATCTTGCACCAGGTCCTGGAGCGCTTCACCGGCGTCGGCGTACTCGAAACCTGGCAACTGACGAAGCAGCGCCATCGTGAAGCGCGACAGGACCAGCGGCACGTCATCGTTGAGTCGATGCGGCTCCGGCGGCCTGAAGTCCTCTTCGGTCGGCGGGGGATCTTCTTTGCTGCGTGGGCCGAACGGCAACACGCCGCACAGGGCGTAGTACAGGGTCACGCCGAGGCTGTAGAGATCCGAGCGCAGCTCGCCCTTTTCACCCCGAATGATCTCGGGCGCCATATACGAACGGGTCCCGCCGCGGAGCGTATCTCGCTTGGGGTCCATGCTCGACAGCCCGAAGTCGACGAGCTTGACCATCGGCCGGGCCGAGGCATCGTCGAGCCACAGCAGCATGACGTTCGCCGGCTTGATATCCCGGTGGATCATGCCCATGCCGTGCAGGTAGCTTAGCCCGAGCAGGATCTGAAACGTCACGTCGATAAGAGCATCTGGCTCCAGCAGCGCACGCGCGTCCTGGAGGCTGAACCCATCGATATATTCTTCGGCCAGGAACACGCCCCCGTCCGGGAGGCTGCCGTAGTCGTACACCTCGACGAGGTTCGGGTGGTCGAGCTTCGAGAGGATCTCGAACTCGCGCCGCAGCATCTTCCCCTGGACGGTCTTACACGCCTCGGCGGTCAAGACCTTGAGTGCGACCTGGCGTCTGCGCTGATGCAGGTCCTCGGCCAAGTATACCGAGCCGCCGGCCCCTCGACCGAGCGGCTTCTCGTACTGGTACCTCCCAGCGAAGACCTTCTTTTTTTTCTTCTTCCCCGAAGACTTGCTCGACGCCTTTGCCATTCCTCCATCCCGGTGAATGAGTGTCGACGCCTTGCGCCGACCTACACCTGCGAAGCCCACGTAGGGCTGAGGCCGCCCGCTCGTATGCCCCGAAGGACGGCTGACCGTGCGAGCAACCGACTCGCGTCCACTCTACGATTCATCCACCGTTCGACGCAACAACAACGAACGTGACACACGCAGTTCAGCCGCTGTCTCCACAGGTACCTCGAAGCCTGCCTCGAGCCGTCACCGAGTTGTAATATCTACCCCAGTGTGTACCCTCGCGGTGCTCTTTCTACCCCATTACGGAGAAGCCCATGATCGGAGTCATACTGGCGGGAGGATCCGGCACTCGTTTCTGGCCGATGAGCCGTCGCAATCGACCCAAACAACTCGTCGATCTATGGGGCGACGCCCCGATGGTCCAACACGCCGTGGATCGACTCGACATCGTCGAGCAAGACGAGGTGCCGACTCTGGTTGTGCTCGGGGAGCACCTTCTCGACGTGACAAAGGAGGCGCTGCCGGCCCTCGACGACGAGCACTTCATCGTCGAGCCCTGCGCCCGAAACACCGGCCCGGCTATCGCCCTGGCTGCCGCCTTTGTCGAGGCTCGCTATGGTGACGAACCGTTCGGTGTCTTTCCCGCCGACCACTACGTCGGTGGGCTGGACCGCTTTCGAGAGTGCCTCGAGCTCGCCGAATCACGCGCTCGCGACGGCGTCATCGTGACCATGGGTGTCGAACCCACCCGCCCGGAGACCGGGTACGGCTATATTCGATACGAGGACACGCGCGCAGACGGCATCCAGTCGCACCCCGTCCAGTCCTTCAAGGAAAAGCCATCCCGCCGCGTCGCCGAGCGATACCTGGAGGAAGGCGGATACGCCTGGAACTCCGGCATGTTCGTGATGACTCCCTCGAAGCTCTTCGAAGAAATGCAGCGCCAGCTTCCGGAGATGGCGGATAAACTCCGCAAGATACGGGCCGCCATCGGCACCGAGGACGAAAGCGAGGTCATCGACGAGGTCTTCAACTCCATCGACTCGATCTCCATCGACTACGGCATCATGGAGGGAGCCGAAGACGTGGAGGTCATCCCGGCGACCTTCGAATGGTCCGACGTCGGCCACTGGGCCTCGATCGAGGACGTATGCGGCACTGACACCAGCGGCAACGTCGAGCGCGGTGATACGATGCTGATCGACACGACCAATTCGGTGATCTACAGCGCCGGGACCGAGCGCTTCATCGCGACGATCGGGCTGGACGAGATGGTCGTCGTCGATACCCCGGATGCGATGTTGGTGATGCCCAAGAACCGAGCTCAAGACGTCCGCGAGATCGTGCGACGACTCGACGAGCGCGGTCGCAACGACGTGCTGTAGCCCGAGGCCCTTGCGTGCCTATTGATCGACATGCCCACCCCGAAACGGGGGCGCGCGAGCACCCCAACGGCGACGTCCAGCGTGTTCTCTGGATCACACTCGCCCTGAACCTGCTCGTGGCGGGCGCCAAGCTGTACTTCGGGTACGCCGCCGACATCGTCAGCCTGCAAGCCGACGGCTTCCACAGCATCTTCGACGGCGCATCCAACATCATCGGGCTGGTCGCGCTCGGCCTGGCGACCAAGCCACCGGATCCCGAGCATCCCTACGGACACCGCAAGATCGAGGTCGCCGCGAGCTTCTCCATCGGCCTGATGGTGTTGCTCGGCATGCTCGAGGTCGGTCGCGGCCTCTGGGATGCAGCGGTGACCGGCACGACGCCCCAGATCACCTTCGTATCCTATGTCGTTGTCGTCGGCGCTATTCTGACCAGCCTCGGCGTGAGCTTCTACGAGCGCCGAGCTGCCAGAAAATACGACTCGATGATCCTCGAGGCAGACTCCGCTCACACACTCACCGACAGCCTGGCCGGTATGGCGGTGCTCGTCGGGATCTTCCTCGTCGAGCGCGGCGTCCCATCGGCCGACCTGATGGCCGCGCTCGCGGTCATGTTCTTTATCGGCGTGACCGCCTACCGGGTGCTCCGAGACGGCATGGACGTCCTCGTCGACACCTCATTGCTGGAGCCCCAGGCCGTTCGCGAGATCGTCGAGAGCATCGAGGAAGTCGAATCCTGCCACTACGTCCGCAGCCGCGGGATGCCCGGGCACGTCCACGTCGACTTGCACCTGACGCTCGACCCCGAGATGAAGCTCGAGCGCGCCGGCGAGATCTTGTTGGATGTAAAGGCCTTGCTCAAGGAGGAGTTCGGCGACGTCGCTGACGTGATCGTCCAGATCGAGCCCCACAAGAAGATCCACGTCGAAGACGTGCCCGAGACGCTGGTCTGATTGGGTGAGTGGCCCTACCGCCGGCGGATGCGCTTGCCGTCGAAGCTGGTCGCAGACGCACCGTCCAGCGCCTGGAGCAACTCGGTCAGCGTCAGATCGGTCGCGAGTAGCGTATCCGGCTCGGAGACAGCCACCGGAACGGTACGCAGCGCCGATTGTTGCCCGTTGGCGATGTCAAAGTCGAGATTCACGTCATCGAAGACGTCGCGCACGAACTGCAGCCGTGGCTCGTCGGGCCAGAACTCCGTCGAGCCAACACGCAACTTCTTCGTATCGAGCCACAGCTTCTCCTCATCGTCGGAGAGCTCCCCGAGCCCGAGCGGCTCGAGCAACTCGGTGGCGAGGTCCCGCACCCACTCCTGGAACGCGTCGTCGTGTCGACGAATCGTGAACAGCGACGGGCGCTGCATCGGGAAGTAAAAGGCTGCCCCCGGATCCCGGATGAGATACCCGATCTGGGCGAAGAGCGAGAACATCGCGACCAGCTCTATGAGGTTGACCAGCCCCCGCACCGAGTACCATCTCTCGCTCTCGAGCACGCTCAGCAGATCCAGCCAGCGAAGCTTCGTGCCGCAGAGGACAGCGTTGACGATACCGAGCTCCAGCAGCAACGACTCGTTCACGCCGTCGATCTCGCGAAGGCAGCCCGCTCCAGTCTCTTCGTGGGGCACGCCCTCCTCCAGCAACCAGGCCGGCGGGAGCTCGCCGCGTTGGGCGAGCAGGCTGAGTAGCGCCCGGCGCCACTCCTCGTCGATGCCAAACGCCGAGGCCAACTGGACGTCGCAATGCGCCCCGGTGGTACCCAGAATCCAGCTGTGGAGCACTTCGGTCCGGAACAGCCCTTTCGACTCTTCGAGGTAGTCATGGGCGAGCTCGGTCGGGCGCAGCTTGCCGTGCGGTCCGACGTCGAACATCTCGAGCTCGACTCCCATGCATGTCAGGGCGTCCCACATGCGCGCCGGCGCATTCGAGCACTGCGCGAGGCGCTTGCGGGTCTCATCGGTCGGCATAAGGTCGCGCGTCTCGATGCGACCAGCCTCGGCCTCGACCGCCAACCACTTGAGCGCCGCCTGCGGCTCCATCCTCGCCGACTTCTTCTTCCCGTTCGTGCCGGTTTCCGAGAGGTCGTCGATCCCGACGGCGGTCCAATCGAGCAGCTGGTTCTGGCCGAAGGTCCACAGCCCTCGCCACAGTTCTTCCGGCACGGCGATAAAGGCGAACTCACTGGCGTCTTCCTCGATGCGAAAGATCAGCCCCAGATCGAGCAAGTGCTCGGCGACCTCTCGTTGTTCGCTGCGGTCCTCGTTGGACATGAGCGGCACGACCTTCTCCTCGTCCATACTCATCTCGTGGCCGAAGACCTCCTGCCAGTAGCAGACACCACCGAGCTCGAGCGTCATGAGCGCCGTGTCCAGCCAGCCGAGATCGGGAAGCCGCGAGAGCATGTCATCGAGCATCCCCGGCCGCGCAAACGTCTCGGCGATCGCCAGGATGGTCTCGACGCGCGTCGACTTTTGCTCAACGCCATACGCCTGGGCCAGGTGTTCGACCTGAGCATCGTCGGAGCGGCCGAGCAGCACGGGAATCGTGGGTCTCGTCCCCGGGAGCCGCTCCGCGAGGATGACGGCCATCGCGGCCGGCACCCACGTCTCGTCCGGTGAGGCGGGCTCGATCCGGAGCAAGCCAAGCCGCCTTAACTCGCCGCGCACCGTCGGTGCCAGCCAACTGATATCGAGCGGCAGATCGTGCTCGAACGCCAGCTGTTCGACAGCGAACCACATGTCGTCCGTGAGGTGCTCGTCGAGCACGCTCAAAAACCGGTCCGGGTGGCGACACCAGTGCTTTGCGATGGTCCGCGGCTCCGAGCCGGGCGCGCCGTAGAGCTGCGCGAACTCCTCGCGCGTATGCGCCTCGTGCGTGGCGATGTGCTCGACGAGTGCCTCGAAGTGTGGCTGATGGCCGTGCGTTTCGGTGCTCATTGCCTTAAACTGCTGAGGAGGATGGAGTCATCGCGCTGTCCGGCGCCTCGATTCGCAGCCCACACGCGCTTTTCGATCGCGCTCGGACCCGACGTACGCTCGGAAGCGACTGCGTTAGCACAAGAAAGAGCGACTCACCAGATTCCACGAGGCCCTCGCGCCGCTGGAGCGGAATCCGGACGAATTTTGAACAAATCTGACCTCGTCGTCGTTCAAGTTCCCGAGTGAGTCACGAACCGGCTCGACACAAGGGTTGCCCCGTGAAGTTCTGCAAACCGTCCATACTCTCTTCGACGCGCGGTCGCTCGGCGACCCGGGTCCTCTCTGCCTTCGCCATCGCGACCTTCCTCGTTTTAGGGTCGTCCAACTCCGCCGAAGCTCAGGGCAACGACGAAGCCCAGGAAGAGCCCGAGGCGAGCGATAGAACTGAAATTATCAAAGGCGCGACCACGGCCAGGATTTCCCAATCGTCCCAGGTGCCCCGGCCCCACTACAAGAAGGCCTTCAATGCGCCTCGCTTTCGCTGGGCAGGGGAACAATTTTACTTCTCGATTCGACTCAACGGCGCCGAGGCCATGAGGGCCAGCATTCGAGCCGGTGATATTCGCAAGAAGGGAGACCACTCCTACGTCCCCGTGTCTGGTAACGCGGAGTCAGTCGGTTTCTTCCGAAACGTCTATCCGATGCAGGATCGCGCCGACAGCTTTATCGACCCGTACAACCTGGTCCCCCATCGATCCGAGAAAGACTTCCGCGAAGCGGGAAAGACGCGAACCTACGAGGTCGACTACAAGCATGGCGGCTACAGCGCCCGCGTGGTCAAGTCGAAACAAAAGCGGGAGTTCAAGTTCAACTTCGCGATCCCGGGGCGCACCTTCGATCTTCTGAGCTGGGTGTACGACCTGCGCGCCCAGCATGTCTCGACGGGCGAAAAGTTCGTCTATTTCATCTATGACGGGTGGAAGCTCAGCCGCGTCCACCTCGAGGTCGTCGGCAAAGAGGACGTCTACACCCCGATGGGCTGGTTCAAGACCTGGAAAGTCAAGTTCCGCCGTGAAATCGTGCGTACTCGCAAGCAAACAGACAAGAACGGCAAGTCGACCGCGCCAAAGATGCGCACGCACGAAGCGAACGAACACAACGGCTACTTCTACCTGAGCCAGGACGAGAACCTGCTGCCCGTAAAGCTGACGATGAAGACCAGCTTCGGCATGAGCGAAGCAGTCCTGCTCAAATACAAACCCGCGGAGAACTGACGAGATGCAAAAGCCCCCCGCCCTGCCACAACATGGTCGTATTCGGGTCCTGACCCCGGCCGGGCCGGTGACTCCCGAGTTGCTCGAACAAGGCATCGCAGAGCTCGAGTCGTGGGGCTTCGACGTCGAGCTCGACGAGTTCGTGTACGCGCGAAGCGACAGCCGCGGTTACCTCGCGGGCGAAGATGCTCAGCGCGTCGGCGCCGTTCAGGCCGCGCTCGATGCGACCGATATCGACGCGGTGGTCTTCAGCCGCGGTGGATACGGCTCGATGCGGCTGCTCGAACGACTCGACGTCCAGGGACTTCGCGAACACCCCAAGCTCATCGTGGGCTTCAGTGACATCACCGCAATACAGCTCTGGCTGGCGACCGAGGGGATCACGTCCCTACACGGCCCGGTTATCAAGAGCTTTCGGCTCCACGACGATGACCCGTTCGCCTCCCTCGATGCCCTCCGGGACGCCATGACCGGGCGCCGCGCAGATGGGTTTCGAATCGAGGGCATGGATACCGTCGTGCCCGGCAGAGCCCGGGGACGGATCTTCGGTGGAAACCTCAGCCTCCTCGCCAGCATGGTGGGCACGCCTTACTGCCCCGACCTCAACGGCTCACTGCTCTTTCTCGAAGATATCGGCGAGGAGGACTACCGACTCGACCGAATGCTTACGGCCTTGCGCCTGTCGGCGAAGGCCCACAGCCCCGCTGCCATCTTGCTCGGCGACTTCACCGAATGCGGCGGTGCCTATTTCGACGACCAGACCATCCAGGCGTTCGTCGGTGACCTCGCCACCGAATTCGGGTGCCCTGTCGTCTCGGGCCTGCCGGTCGGCCACGCATCCCGCAATATCGCGCTGCCAGTGGGGGCTCGAGCCACGCTCGACGCGACAGAAGGCGTGCTCTACGTCGAAGAAGATGCCGTCGAGACCGCCGGAAACGCATGACTTCTTCCAGCTTCGAGCACACACGCACGCTGCTTCGCGACAGTGTGAGCGACAACCTCGGTGATATCGGACGAGACGCCGTCTGCTCGGCCATTCAGGCTCTGGTATGGCAGCGAGGCGACCTCGCTTTCGAGCAGACGACCGGCTGGGCCGAGCTCGAGCCGGTGCGCCCGCTGCACCCGGACACGCAGATGGACATCGCCAGCCTTACCAAGGCGCTGGTGACCGCGACGCTGACCATGCGCGCCGTCGACGAGGGCTATTTCTGCATGGATACACCGCTCGTCGACCTACTCCCCGGATGGGACACGGGCGACTCGGAACGCCGCCAGGCCACGGTACTACACCTGCTCAACCACAGCTCGGGACTGCCCGCCTGGGACAAGTTCTACCTCCAGTATCCCATCGACCCGCCCCCCGAGACCGCCATCAAAACCCGTGAGGCGCTCTTTCGAGACATCCAGAAGCGCCCCCTGGAAGCGCCCCCTGGCGAGCGCCACACGTACTCCGACCTGGGTTATATCTTGCTCGCCCATATCCTCGAGCGAGCGTACGGCGACCTGCTACACGTCCCGGCCCAGCGGCTCATCTTCGACGCACTCGACATGGAGCACACCGATTACGTCGCGCGCATCGCCGGTGACTCGCCCATCGAGACAGCCGCTGCGACCGAGATATGCCCGCTGAGGCGGCGAACCGTCGTCGGCACCGTACACGATGAAAATACCGACATCATGGGCGGCGTCTCCGGTCACGCGGGGGTCTTTAGCAC
Source organism: Myxococcota bacterium (assembly GCA_051747295.1). Classification (GTDB taxonomy): domain Bacteria; phylum Myxococcota_A; class Bradymonadia; order Bradymonadales; family Bradymonadaceae; genus JBNJFZ01. The sequence goes on along the minus strand of JBNJFZ010000039.1, from coordinate 27,693 downwards.
CGCGCGGGACCTCTCGCGCTTCCTGGCGCATATGCTCGGCGTCTTCACCGGTCGGATCGACGACGGCGTCGTCTCCAGCGACATCCTGAAGTTTTGCTGGTCGGACGCCGCCCGCGGGGCCAACGGCCACCACCTCGGCGGCTGGGACACCCCCAGCGGCGAGGTCAGCAGCGCAGGGCGTGGCTTCCAGTCCAGCCGAACGGTCGGCCACCTCGGCTTTACCGGCACCTCTTTCTGGATCGATCTCGAGCGCGAGCTCTTCGCCGTCCTGCTGACCAACCGTGTCTATCCGACGCGGGAGAACGCGACCATCAAAGCGCTTCGCGTCGGCTTCCACGAGCTGATCCACCCGGCCTCTGATGGCTGAACTCGCAGTCTGACGGACCGCCGTTCGAGGGCCGATCCTCCCGCGTCATGCTTGACGATCCACGACCGAAAGGTCTATCAGATCCAACGCTGACTCCGACTCTGAGATACGGCCCCATGTCTAGCTTTCTCGTCGAACAACGCTGCGCTGAAGCGATCGCCCGCGAAGCCGGGCGACGCATGCTCGTGGGCCAGCGAGACGGCTTCGACATCTCCCAGAAGGGCATCAACGACGTGGTCACCAATATCGACCGCGAGATCGAGGAATTCATCGTCGGCGAGCTCGCCGAGATGTTCTCCGGTGACCTGATACTGGGCGAGGAATTCGGCGAACAGGAGGAAGAGGAAGACGTCGCGTCGGGGACCGACCTTCGACACTGGTACATCGACCCCATCGATGGGACGTTGAACTTCTCGCACGGCATTCCGATCAGCTGCGTCTCGATCGCGCTACAGGTCGACGGTCAGTCCATGGTCGGCGTCGTCTACGACCCGTATCGCGACGAGATGTTCAGCGCGCGTCGAGGACACGGCGCGCAGCTCAACGGTGAGACGATTCGAGTCTCCGAGGAAGACGAGATCGGCGAATCGCTCCTGGTGACCGGCTTCCCGCCGAGCACCAACGACGAGCTCGAAACCAACCTCCAGAACTTCGCCGAGCTGACGCGCCGCTCGCGTGGCATCCGACGCCTGGGCTCCGCGGCCCTCGATCTCGCATTCGTCGCGGCGGGTCGCCTCGACGGATTCTGGGAGTACGGACTCAACCCCTGGGACACGGCTGCGGGATACCTGTTGGTCGAAGAAGCAGGCGGTCGTGTCTCCCAGATCGCAGCCGAACCCTTCGATATTTTTGACCCGAGCATTCTGGCGACCAACGGCAGGATTCACGGGGACATCATCGACATACTATCGACACTATGATCTACCGCCACACTATTATCCTCTCGTCTCTTTTACTCGGCGGTGCGCTCCTCTGCGCGACCGGCTGCGGCGACTCGATCGACGCTCCAGACGGCGCGACGACCATCAGAAACCTGCAGCCGACGCTGTCGGACGATAGCTCCACGTTCACCTTCGAGTACGAGATCATGGATCCGGAGGGGGACGACAAACGCCTGCGGTTCGAAGTCTGCGAAGCCGATGATAATGGGGCTTCGGTCGAATGTGGGACCCCCGTTCAAGGCCCTGGCGGCGATGGAACCGACTTCGTTCCGACAGTTCCTGGGGGAGAGTTCGTGGTTCACGTCTTTCGTTGGGACCTCGGATGTGGCAGATTCGTGGGCACCGAACGCAGGAACGTGGAGGCCGACACTGATTATATCGGTCGGGTGTATATTGACACTGCGGAAGAACCGGTCGCGTCGACCGACCCCTTCCAACTTTCACAGGATGCGTTGTCCGCTGAGACCGACTGCACACCGCCTGAATGAAGTGTCCGAATTGCTCATCTGAACTACCCGAAGGCGCTGGCTTCTGCGCCTTCTGTGGCGAGCGCGTACACCGCTGCTCGACCTGCGACCGAGCTTATCCAGCGGATGTGCAGTTCTGCGGCATCTGTGGGACCGATCTCGACGCTCCAAACGCCTTTCGAGGCAATGAAGATACCGACCAACGCCGCGGCGCGCTCTTTCAGACCTCGCCCGGGCGCCCTGGCCCGGAGACGGGAAAGCCTACCTTCGTGCTGCCCGCCGAGAGCGACGAGCGCGACCCGAATGTCTATGGCTTTCTCTTCGATCCGGACAATCCCTCGACCCGGCACAAACTCAGCATCGGAGACAATACGCTCGGAGCCGGTCACAATAACGATATCGTGATCGATCAACCCGCAGTTTCCTGGAACCACGCGCTGATCATCTGCAGAAACGACAAAGTCTTTGCGCAGGACTCGGCGAGCACCAACGGCACATTCGTCAACGGAAAGCGAATCGAGCGGCCACAACAGCTGGAAAATGGCGACACGATCACCTTCGGAAACGTCGCCTTCCAGGTCTGGCTCAAGATCAAATACCGTGACTGATACCCGCATGATACTCGCATACGCTCGACGCTATGCGGCCCTCGAACTCCATTGAACACATGAACGCAACGACATCGAAATGGCAGGATCGCGAGGTCAATACGGCCCGTGAACTCGTCAACAGCGGCAGTCAGGCACTGCAGCAAAACCAAATGGCGGCGGCGGAGCGCTCGCTCAGCGAGGCGAGCGCCGTCCTCGATATGACCGAGCACGACACCGACGACGTCATCCAGCTGCGCGCACGTCTGCTCAACGAGATGGGCGTGCTGCACCAGCGAAAGGACCAGACCGATGCAGCCCGCGACTACCATCGCCGCGCCATCGACATGTGCGAAGAGCTGCTCGACCGCGACGTCGACTTCCGTGGCAATACAGCAGCGACGTACCTGAATCTGTCTGCGCTGGTGGGGGCGATGGGCGACGTCGTCGAGGCCAAGAATCTCTGTGAGCGCGCAATCGAGCTGGTCGATGACCTGCGCGCCGAAGATGATGCGGGGGCCGACGGACTGGCCGTCGGTGCCTACCAGAATATGGCGCTGCTCCACGGGCGCGAGAAGAAGTGGAAAGACGCCGACCACATGCTCGACACGGCTGTCGACCTGGCCCGTAAGCTCTCAGACCGCGGCGACCAGATGGCCCTGCCGCAGGCCGCTCAGGCCGCGCAACGACTCAGCGTGATGCTCTTCGAAGCACAGGAGTTCGAAGACGCCCTCAAGTGGGGAGTCGAGGCCGAGCAACTCGCCGAGTCTGCCTACGAGATTCACGGCGAGCCTGTGCTCAATATCTACGTGATCAGTCAGATCAACCTGATCTCTTTCCACGAGCAGATCGGCGCGTTCGCCGACGCCGAAGATGCGCTCTGGAAGGCGCTGGACGTCGCGGGCAACCACGAGGATATCCTGCGCCGAGGATTGGCTTTTTACGAGAATTGCCGCAAGCAGGCGGACACCAAACTCGAAGCCGGCAACCTGCCGCGAGACGAAGTCGAAGACGGCCTCAGCGACATTCAGCAGCGTATTGAGGACGCCGGCGGCCTCCCCGATCAACCGCAGCAATGACGATCTGGTTCACTCGATCTTCTTCATCCAGCGGTCGACGACCTTCTTGACCGGGCCGTGCTCGGGGATGTCGATGTGCACGTCGACGACGACCGACTCGGCCCAGTCATCGCCCTGGCCCGGCTCGCTGTAGTGCGACAACGGTTTGAGGTTCGCGTGGCGCTTCGCGACGGTCTCGCTGGTACGCTCGACCCGCGTATCCATGACCTTGAGGCGCTTTTTGAGGTAGTCGACGCGCCCCTCGAGCGCCTTGTTCGTCATCTCCCGGCCAACTTTTTCGCCTGGCTCTGGCGCCCCTGTTTCTTCGCGGTCTGCGAGCTGGCGTTCGAAGTTCGCGACCTTCACGCGCATCCGCTCGCGCTCGGAGCGAGCATTCGCATACGAGCTCCACGCGCTGACATAATCTTGAAAGGCATCCACCGGCGACTCGGACGCATTCGCGTATTGAATCGAGTCGTCGCCGCCGAGCGCGAGGTCGAGTCGACCGTAGTATTTTCCACGTGAGGCCGGCTCGACCATCGGGACGCCGGCCGTCCATACCGGCTGTTGCGTTCGCCGGTTGGAGTTGGAGACCACGACAGCGTCCACCCGCTGCTCATCACCGCGCAGGCTCTCCACGAGCTTACGCGTCTCGTCCATCCCGAGGTTGCTGAGCATCACGACCAGGTCGACGCCCGACCCGACCTCCTCGACTTCGCGAACGTACGCCTCACGCGGATCCTCCAGCTTGACGTTGCGCTGCTGATAGTACCGGTTGATACGTGGCTGCTGTTTAGTCAGGCCGACAAAGGCGACCTTCATGCCATCACGCTCGACGACCCGATGGCCGGGGAACAGATACTCTCCGTTCTCATCCGTCAGGTTTGCGCTGATGAACGGAAACTCGGCGCTGTCTGCGAGCGCCTCGAGGTTCTCGCGGCCAAACGCCAGGTCCAACTCTCCGACGTTGAACACGTCCGGTGGCGCCACGTTGAGGGCTGCCACGATAGCCGATGCCGTCTTCTTGGCTTGCTCCTGCCGAGCGGGATTCGCACGATCGAGGCTCGTCGATTTATAGAACAGATCACCGGAATCGACGACGAAGTGTGCCGCCCCCTCCGGCGGTGACGTGTCCCACCACTTCTTCGCGGCAGCGTTCTCGGGATCGGACGCCAGGTCTATGAGAGTTTTGCGCCTCGAGAGCCCTCCGAGCGGGTTCATTTTACAGCCACAATCCTCGAGCTCCCCGTGGACGTTTCCACCAAAGAACAACGAGATGCGCTGCTTGAAGTCGTCTGGCCGTGTGGCGTCGCGCGTATTCGCGGCCTCGAGCAATTGAGGGCGCACGTGCGGGATGGTGCGACTGAGCCCGTCGCGGATCGCCAGCCCGACTGCATCCTCGGCAGCCGCGTGAGCGCCTTCGTAGGCCGGCGTCCACTCGACGGCAGGCGCCTCGGCCTGGGCCTCGTCCGCCTGGGCCTCGTCCGCCTCGGACGGTGCGTCTGACTTCGACTCGCAACCCACCGCCACACCCAGCGTCAGCGCGACCGCCCCGATCCCGACGAGCCGTGCCCACCACCCCGATCGCCGATCTTGCCTGCCGATATCATCCATGGTCGTCGCCTCGTGGCTCAGTTGCCGCATTTTCCGGACTTGATGTCGTTGAGCTTCGTTCGCGCGTCACTCGCCCACGTCGAGCTTCCGTAATCCTCGACGATCGTCTCGAAGAAGACCTTCGCATTCTCGCAACGACCCAGTTCGTAGAATCCCTCGCCGATTCGAAACGTCGCATCGTCGACGTAGGTCGAGTCCGAACGTGAATTCAGAATCTTCTGATATTCGGAGATCGCGCTGACCCAGTGCTCCTCGCGATGATACGTCTCCCCCAGCAGAAATTGGACCTCGGCCGCCTTTGGGTGCCCGGTAAAACGCGATAGGAACTCCTCGAACGCTTTGCGCGCGGCACGCGTGCTCTCGGCCTCGAGTTTTTCCTTGCCGAATTCATAGAGAGGAACTGCCTCTTCGGGCAACTGCGCGGCGACGGCCTCCCCTGACGCAAACCGAATATCGACATCCTCTTTGAACAGCTCGAGTTCCTGCTCGAGCTTCTGGATCTTGAACTCCATCTCCTCGATCTTGCCGCGAAGCTGCTGGATCTCCGCGCGATTTTCCTGCATCTCCGCGCCCAGATCGGCACTGTTGCGCTGGAGGAGCTCCTTGGCTTCCTTGAGCACCGAGCGCATCTCGTCGACGTCTTCACGCGCAGAGGCAATCATCTGAGTCAGTTGCTCCTCCTGCTCCTTGTACTTCTCCGCCATGACCGTCTGCTGAGACTTGAGCGCCTCGATCTCTTCCTCCATCTGCTGGCCCTTTTGCATCGGGACGCAGGCGGATGTCAGCGACAAGGCGGCGGCGAGTACGGCGAGGAGCAACCAGCGCATGGGAAGACTTCGGTTCGAAGACATCATATATCGTTCGTCAAAAAACGGAGGAACGTCAGCGTTCTTATTGGCGAGCCCAAGATACAAGAGAGCCCGGTGTCGGGAAACACCGGGCTCTCTCGGCACTCTTCATCTGAGCGACATTACTGCACGTTGAACTCGACTCGGCGGTTGGCCTCGTAACAGCTCTCACTGCCGCCGGTCTCGGCGCACTGACGCTCGGGGCGCTCTTCGCCGTAGGAGACCGTGCTCAGCTTCGACGTCGATACCCCCAGGTTCTTGAGGTAGTTGCGTGCCGAGCGTGCACGGCGCTCACCGAGCGCGATATTGTACTCGTTGGTTCCACGCTGATCGGCGTGGCCTGCGAGTTGGACGTTGATGTCCCGCTCTTTGATGCAATCAGCGTTGCTCTGGAGTGCGGAGCGTGCCGACGAGCTCAGCGAGGAGCTGTTGTATCCAAAGTAGACCGTCTCCAGCGAGCAGGTCTGCTCGGGAGCCTCGACACACTGTCCGCGTTCACAATTCTGATTCGGACCGCAGTCTGCGTCTGACGAGCACTCGGGCTCTTCGACGCAGGTTCCGCCGTCGCAAATCTCGCCAGCTTCACATTCGCTGTCGTCCATGCACTCGGGCCCGCACTGATTGTCCCGACACTTCTGGTTGCCCGGGCAATCGTCCGTGCTCGTGCAATAGCCGGGGATCTCTTCGCAAACGCCCGCATTACACTCGAGTCCAGGATCGCCACAGTCGGCGTCAGCGCGGCACTCCTGGCAGAGGCCATTGACGCAGTACAGCTTGCCCTCCTCCTGACCCTCTTTACTGCTGCTGCAGTCATCATCCGTATCGCACTTCGGATAATCGGGACCACAACCGGTCACAACCAACAGAAGACACCCTGCTACGACGAAGCTCAAACACCGGAAAGTATGCTTCCAGTCCATCGTACACGCTCCATTCAAGACAAACTCTAGTATTCGCGGGTCTCGGCGGCCTTGTGTGTTTCATTCGGCCGAGGAGACGCTTCTCTGAAGCAAAATAATTTCGGCGAACCCCATGACCCATCCCGAGATTCGGGGAGTCATCCTACAGCCGAGCAAACGTTATTCGACGTCGAGTTCGACCATGTTCGTTTAGGAGTTCGCTGCAAGCATCGCGACGGTACTCCACGTGCTTTCGAGGCGTCAAGTCCACGGCGTCAAGATCCGCCCAAAAACAAGCGCACAAGCGGGATTGCTGCCATTTTCGGGTGGTCTCAGCCCGGCCACCCCGGTACTTCGTTTTCACAAACGACACCCCCGTCATGCCCGGCTGCATGTAGGGGTCTCGGCCCATAAATCTCGCTGTGACGCCTTGATGATCGTTGTCGTCTCGCGTAGAAGAACGCCGCCTCATATCCGGCGACTCCTATGATTCGTTCCCTCGCCATCGACCGACACCGGTCACGAAAAATCTTGAGCCTGGCGGCGCCTATCATGATCGCCATGCTCACCCAGACGTTCATCAACGTCGTCGACACGATCTTCGTCGGTAAGCTGGACCCGAGCTTCAGCATCCCTGGCCAGGCTGCACTGGGTTTTAGCCTGCCAATTTTCTGGAGCATCGGCGGTTTTCTTGCGGCCATCGGCGTGGGCACACAGGCGATGACGGCGCGGCGCTTCGGGGCCAACGAGCTGGAGCAGGCCGGCACCGTGCTTGCGAACGGACTCGCCGTCACCGTGATGTCGACCATCGTATTCACGATCGCTGGCTGGTACGCGATCCCGCACTTCTTCAGCTTTCTGACGTCGAACGATGCCGTGCTCGCACTCGGCATTCCCTACGCGCAGGTTCGCGTGCTCGGCGTCCTCGCCATGGTCGGGATGACAGCCTACAAGGGCTTCTTCGACGGACTCGGTCACACGCGCGTCCACATGTATGCATGCATCGTGATGAACGCGTTCAATATCGCGCTCAACTACGCGCTCATCTTCGGCGTCGGACCGTTCCCCCAGCTCAACGTCACGGGGGCAGCCGTCGCGAGCGTGATCTCGACCTTGATCGGTCTGGGCGTCATGATCGCGTGGAGCCTCAGAGACGAGTTCAAAAATCGCTTCAAGTTCTACCGATTCTCCAACCTTCGACCGCGGGTCATGTGGGATTTGACCAGGCTCAGCCTCCCCAGCGGTGCCGCGCAGATCTTTGTAATGGCCGGCGTGCTGATGTTCCTCAAGATCATCGCGCTGCTCGACGAGCAAGCCATCCGTGGCGTCCTCGAGGGCACGAGTTTTTACGGCGGCGAGGTCACCCGAAATGCCGCGAGCCTCCACACCGCGATCACGCACACCCGCGAGTTCACCGGTCGCATCCTGACGGTCGACTGGGCCAATACCGTCATGTGGAGCCGCCCGCCGGTCTTCACGACCGCCGCTAAACTGATCATCGACCTGCTGAGTATTGGATTTGTGACGTGTATCGCCTTCGGCCAGGCCACAGCCACACTCGTGTCCCAGTCGATGGGCAACGAGCGCTACGACGAGGCGGAGCAATACGGCTGGGACTCGGTCAAGCTGGGCATGTACTTCTTCGGCGCCGTCGGGCTGACCGTCGTACTCTTCCCCGAGTTCTTCCTCGACATGCTCAGCGACGACCCCATCGTCATCGAGGCTGCGGTACCTGGCCTTCGCATCATGGCGTCCCTCGAGATGTTCGTGGCCATGGCGCTGATTCTGACGCAGGCGCTGTTCGGCGCAGGTGATACCAAATTCGTGATGTACGCCGAGTTGGCGCTACACGGCTTCTGTCTCGTACCCCTCGCCTACCTCTTCTCTGTGGTCATCGACCTGGGCTTTGTGGGCGTCTGGCTGTCAGCGACCGTCTACGTCGTGGGGCTGGGCGCGATCATGGCCTGGAAGTTCTGGGACGGGGGCTGGAAGGAGATCGAGCTCTGACTCGATCCCGGCTTTCCCGCAAAAAATCCAGATCGCCCGGCTGCCTGGCGCGACGACGTTTCAATTCGCACAGGTTTTCGACATACTCGTCGTCGATGAACGCTCGTTATCACATCCTCTTCGGCCTACTGCTGTGCGCGTCGGCCGCATCGTGTGGCGAGATCGAACAAACGCCTCCGACGGACGCTGACGGTGAGGTCATCCCGGTGCCGGAGCCCTTCGACAGTTGGCTGGAGATCGCCAGTATAGCGCCGGAGAGCGACTCTATCTCGCCCAACCCCACGCTCGTCATCACGTTCTCTGACTACCTCGAGGACGATCGCATGCGTTCCTTTGACTTCGGAGAGTTGCGCTCCGGCGGGCGTCGTACGCTCGGTGCGGCGACCTACGTCATGACCGACAAAGCCGTTATCTGGCGGCCCTACGGCGAGCTCGAGGCGGGCATGAAGTATGACTTCGAGGTGCTGCTGGACCTGCGCAGCTACACAGACGCGCCCCCGATGCCCTCGGGATTGGGCACTCGCACCTACCTCGTGGAAGAAGACGGGCCGACGGCCGATGCCCCGGACCTACCCTCGCCCGGCTGGGCGGAGGTCGACGATATTCTCGAGCGGCGCTGCGGCGAGTGCCACCGCGACCCGCGACGCCGCTTGAACCCGCTGACCCACGAGAGCCTCGTCGGGCGCCGTTCAGACCAGGTCGACCGGTATCTCGTTCGCCCCGGAGACGCACCGGACTCGTATTTGATGCACAAGCTCCTGTGGGACTACGAGGACATCGAGTACACCCATCAACCGCCGCCGTGGCAAGAAAATGCAGAGCAGCTCCCCAGAGAGGAGCTGCTCGTCATCGAACGCTGGATCGAGAATGGTGCGCGGCGCTAGCGGTTCATTTCTCGTCCGATTTATCCTCTTTCGCGGCGCCTTCTTCTTTCTGGTCGTCTCCGCCCTCTTTCTGCTGGAGCTCCTGCTCGATGCGATTCGACAGCGCATCGACGGTCTTGGCCCCGAAATAACGCTGTCCGTTGATGTAGAGCGTGGGAGTGCTTTTGACGCCAGCCTGCATGCCTTCCTGTTTGTCTTGCTTAACCTGGGCGGCCAGCTCGGGACTGTTCATGTCCTTCTTGAACTTAGAGAAGTTCATGCCCAGTTGCTTGGCGAAGCGGTCTATCTTCTCCGTCGTCAGGCTACGCTGGAATTCGTAGAGCCGGTCGTGCATGGGCCAGAATTTATCCTGTTTATGCGCCGCGAGTGACGCCGTGGCGGCCATGAGCGCGCTCTCTTGCGAGCCAAGCGGGAAGTTTTTGTAGTAGAACACGACCTGCTCGGGGTACTTCTTCGAGATCTGCTTCATGATCTCGGCGGCTTCTCTGCAGTGCGGGCACGTGAAGTCGGCGAACTCGACGATCTGAACGGGGGCGCCGACGGGACCGCGGTGCGGCTCACCTTCGACGCTGAATTCATGCTCCTTCTTGGCCGCGTCGACGACCTCCGCAATTCGGTTGAGCGTGTCGGTCTGGTTGAGCCCCTGGTTGACGCTCTCGGCCGTCACGACCGCGGCTTGCATGGCGAGTCCGCAACGCGCGCTCTCGTCCTGCAGGCACTCATGGAGCGACTCCGTTGAACCCGGGCACGGGCAGAGCTCCGCCTTGGCGACCCCGACGAACTTGGTTCGCTGCTCCGGAGAGAGCGCACCGAAATTAAACCCCGGGTACAGGTCTTCGCCCGGGGCGTCGGTGAGTTCCTGCTCGGAGTCATCGCCTTCCGACGGGACCGCTTCGGACTTCTGGGACTTCTGCTCTTTCGAGTCCTCGTCCGCCGAGTCCTTAGAGCTCCCATTGCAGTGGATGAGCATGGGCGACATGGCCAGGAGCATCACTGCCAGGCACTTGAGAAACGCATTTCGAAACATATGTCTGATCTCTTTGGTGGTCTTGGCTCGGCGCTGCGACGCACGCTCGGCTCACAGGGCCGCTGCGCGGTGCTGAGTTGGCCCGTGATCGGGCCAACGTCGAAACAAGGCGTGCAGCGGCGCTATTCAATGTGATTCATTCAAACACGTCAAGGTACGCAAACATCTATTCGGGAACGCTACGGCTGAACCGGCGCGCATCTTACGCCCTATCGTGTATACGTGCCGCGCTGGACGCGCCCATGCCTTTCTTATAATAGTGCCTGTCCGAAACGCTCAGATCGACGAACGAGAACACGAGGTAGTTATGGCAAAAGACAAGAGTAATGGAGCCGACAGCGGCTCGCAGGAATACGACGAGTATTACCTGGTGCGCCATTCGACTGCCCATATCATGGCGACGGCGATTCAGCAGATGTTCCCGGATGCCAAATTCGCCATCGGCCCGCCCATCAAGGACGGCTTCTACTACGACTTCGAGCTGCCCCGACCCATCTCGACGGATGACTTCGGCCAGATCGAAGGCCGCATGACGCAGATCGTCAAAGAAAACCAGACCTTCGAGAAAGAAACCTGGAGCAAGGACAAGGCACGCGAGTTCTTCGCCGACCAGCCGTATAAGCTCGAGATCATCGACCGGATCGAAGACGAGACCGTGTCGATTTATCGCAACGGCCCATTCACCGACCTCTGCGCCGGCCCCCACGTCGAATCGACGGGCGACTGCGAGAACTTCAAGCTCCAGAAAGTCGCGGGCGCCTATTGGAAAGGCGACGAGAACGAGCCGATGCTCCAGCGCATTTACGGCACGGCGTTCCCCACCGAAGACGAGCTCGAGCAACATCTCTATCGACTCGAAGAGGCCAAGCGCCGCGACCATCGCAAGCTGGGGCGCAAGCTCGGGCTCTTCGACTTCAATGAGTTGTCGCCGGGTGCTGTCTTCTGGAAGCCCAAGGGCTGGCATATCTACCGTGCGCTGGAGGGCTACTTCCGCGAGCTCGAGCAGGAAAACGGCTATGAGGAGATCTGCAACCCGCTGATCTACCGCAAGGATCTATTCGAGCAGTCGGGCCACTGGGAGCATTACAAAGACAATATGTTCACCTTCGAGGCCCACGAGCAGCAGTACTTCCTCAAGCCGATGAACTGCCCGGATACGATGGTATACTTCGGCAGCGACAAGCGCTCGTATCGCGATCTTCCGATGCGAGTCGCCGAGTTCGGCACGCTACACCGAAACGAGCTACCGGGCGTGCTCTCGGGCACCACCCGCGTGCGGCAGTTCTGCCAGGACGACGCGCATATCTTCGCGACCAAAGACCAGATCGAAGATGAGATCTCGTTGTTGCTCGACATGGTCGACAAGACCTACGAGCTCTTCGATATGGACTACGATATCGAGCTGTCGACTCGCCCCGAGGACTTCATGGGCGACGAGTCACTCTGGGACGAGGCGGAGGCCGCGCTCGAGCGTACCCTCGAGGAAAACGGAAAAGCGTTCGACATCCACGAAGGCGACGGCGCGTTCTACGGGCCGAAGATCGACTTCCAGGTGCGGGACAGCCTCGGGCGATCGTGGCAGTGCGCGACGATTCAGCTGGACTTCCAGCTGCCGCAGCGCTTCGACCTGACGTACACGGACAAGGACAACACCGAGAAGACGCCCATCGTGATTCACCGGGCGCTCGCCGGCAGCCTCGAGCGCTTCATCGGTATCCTGGTCGAGCACCTCGCCGGCGTCTTTCCGACGTGGCTGGCGCCGACTCAAGTCAAGATCATGACGATCACCGACGAGGAGAAAGAATACGCATGGAACGTCGCCAAGAAGCTCAAGGCGGCGGGCATTCGGGTCGACGTGGACGACCGCGGGGAGAAGATCGGCTTCAAGATTCGCGAGGCCGAGACCCAGAAGATTCCCTACATGCTCGTTATCGGCGGGCGAGAGGAAGAAGCCGGCGAGGTCGCCGTACGAAGCTACTCGGAGGGGCGTCGCGGCAAGATGACGCCCAACGAGGTGCGCGACGAAATCCTCGACAAGGTCGCTAACCGCACGCTGGACGTCGAAATCCAGCGCTCCAGGATCGAGAGCGGCAAGGATGAGAAGGCCGCGGCGATGGAAGAGCGGGGATACTGAGCGAGCTTTGCCCGCTCGGGGGGGAGCAGGAGATGTGGGGGATGTAGGAGATGTAGGTCATTGGTTGCTGGCCACGAGCCGAAATAGCGCTATGACCCTCTCCCCCAAATCTCCCAGTCCCCCACTCCCCCAAGAACGACAGAAGGCCCGAGCCGAATATTCGGCTCGGGCCTTCTGTCGTTTGTTTCGGCCGCTGGGAGGCCGGCGCACACTCTGTGCCAGGTCCGCTGCTCCCTCCCGGGCCTGACGGGGTGCCTGGCCAGTGGTCGCACCGGCCACCCTGCGGTCGAAACGGGCAGCGAGAACTAAGACACCTCGCTGCGAATGTAAAGCGGAGAGGGAGGGATTCGAACCCTCGATACGGTATTCGCCGTATACACGCTTTCCAAGCGTGCGCCTTAAACCACTCGGCCACCTCTCCAGGCAACTCTGAAAGAGCGTTCGCTCCCGTCGTCAGGCTTGTCTACCCGGTCGATCTCGTCGTCGTACGTGCTCGACGATGCCTACGGCATCGCCTGTGCGCGTCGACTTCGACCTCGACCGGCTATCCTTCGCCTGACTCGGTCCCCGAACGCTCTTCCAGAGTTGCAATATTTTATCTTCAAAACATCGCGACTTCGAAAGCACGTGAGCCACCGAGTTCCGGGTGCTGCTCCCTAAAATCCAAATTGGTGGGCGACTTGGGTTGGTGGACCGAGTCTGGCGCAGGTGATTTTCTCGAGGGCGAAGCGAAAAAACGCAGGCGATGCCGGAGGCATCGTCGAGGCTTTTTCGCAAAGCACTCGTGGAAATCAACAAGCCAGACGACGGGAACCAACCCAAGTCGCCCACCCCGTGCCGGGATGGTGGTTGCGGACCGAGCGTGGCGCCGATGATTTTCCCGGTGGCAATGTGAGAAAACGCAGGCGATGCCGGAGGCATCGTCGAGGCTTTCTCACGCAGCCATCGGGAAAACCAGCAAGCCACGTAACGGGAGCAACCAATATCCCGGCACCAAAGCGGAGGGGGTGGGATTCGAACCCACGGTACCGCATGACGGTACATCTGATTTCGAATCAGACGCCTTCGACCACTCGGCCACCCCTCCTCAGGGGTACTGCATCAAGCACTTTTCAAAGATCCTCGTCCTCGTTGCGTCGTCGCTCACGGATAGCTCGAAAGAACTCGGTGAGGACGTCTCCGCAGGCTTTGCCGAGCACGTGTTCCCTGACTTCGACCTGATGGTTGAAGCGCGGGTCTTCGAGCATCGCGTACAACGTACGCGCGGCGCCGGCCTTCGGGTCGCGTGCTCCGTAGACGACGCGCGGCAAACGCGCGTTGACCATGGTGCCCGCACACATCGGACATGGCTCCAGGGTGACGTAGACCGTACATTCGGTCAGCCTCCAGCTACCCAACTTCTCGGCCGCGCGTCGCATTGCGATGAGCTCGGCGTGAGCGGTTGGGTCCTGCCAGGTCTCTCGGCGGTTGAAGCCGCGTGCGATGACCTCGCCCTGGTGAACAACGACCGAACCGACCGGGACCTCACCGAGTTGCGCGGCTTTACGCGCTTCCTCGAGGGCCAGCTCCATAAAGGATTCGTGGTCGGCCATGGGCCGCTCGGTGGCTGTATTCGTCACCTGCCCCGCACTCTCAGGAGCGCGGGCTAAAAAAGAGGAAATGCCGCGTGGGCATTTCCTCTCTTTGGAAGCGGACTCGGAAGGATTCGAACCTTCAACCTACGGTTCCGTAGACCGTTGCTCTATCCAGTTGAGCTACGAGTCCTCGAAGCGTCGGAACGCTTCGTGACCGGTTGCGACTTTCGCCGCGGGCCGGACCTTAGTCAGCCTCGGCCAAATTGCAAGCCCTTTCTTCGGGGCCTGCGGCCAGGCCGACAACTCAGCGGAGTGGGAGGGATTCGAACCCTCGATACCGCTTATAACGGTATACTCCCTTAGCAGGGGAGCGCCTTCAGCCACTCGGCCACCACTCCATCAGTCGTCTTTTCGCTCGGCGCAATTCCACATGACGTGGTCGCGTTTAGCGGAGGAGGTGGGATTCGAACCCACGAACGCCCGAGAGGACGTTGCCGGTTTTCAAGACCGGTGCCTTCAACCGCTCAGCCACTCCTCCGAGCAGCTCACGAACAACGAAATTCGCGGGGAATCCGTCGCCGAGGGACCACGGAGTCTACACATCGAACCGCCGTCGTCAAGCGCTATTTTGCGGCCCGCAGGACTGTGATCGAAACGACTGATTGGCGGGCGAATCTCGCCTCGATTCACCACTTTGCGAAGATGTCACTGTACGAGCGTAGACGCATCCCCGCTCGGCATTGTATACCGCTTGGGACTGAACAAACTCCAATTAGATCTATAAGGCACGCGAGGGCCCGCCCTCCACTGCCGCGATACTGGTAGCTGATGCCATTTCTCTGGATGAGCTCGAGGACGCAATGACCGACCGAATGAACCGAGCGATACTTACCCTGACCGCCTGTGCGGCGCTGGTGCTGGCAGCCTCTCCCGCCCTGGCACAATCCGGCGAGGACGCCGAGGCGTCCACCGACGACTCCGACGCAGCCGCAGAAGCGGCCGAAGATGTCGAAGCCGGCGCCAGAGCAACTGCCGAGTCGTCCGACGATGACGCAGAGGATGCTGAAGGCGCCGATGACGAAGCGCCGAGCGAGGACGCAGATCAGCCTGAAGCCGAGCCGCAGAGCGGTGAAGAAAGAGCTGACGAAAGCGCAGAGCCCGTCGAAGGCACCGGCATCGAGCCCGAGACAGAAGACATGGACGTAGAAAAGCCGGTCGTGGAGCGCGAGGTCGAGACGCGCGTCGCCGTCGACGTCAACCCCGAGCCGACGGTCTTCATCGCCGGCAACGCCGAGGCCGAACAAGACGACAACGTGCCCTTCCCCGGCTGGCGTATTGGCCTGACCGGCTATATCCGAACCCAATACACCGCGATCGAGGACGACCCGGGCACCAACTTCGGGCGCAACGACGGCTTCGCCCTCGCCGATGCTCGGCTCGGCGTGGTCGGTGAGAGCAAGGACGGCATCGGCTTCAAGCTCCAGATCGACGCGGGCACCGCACGGCCGACCGGCGACGCGAACGACCCCGTCGGTGAGGTCGTCACGCGCCTGACCGACGGATATATCTACTACGCTCCGCACACGCTCCTGCGCGTGAGCGCCGGCCAGTTCAAGCCGCCCTTCGACCTCGAGGAGCTCATCAGCACCTCATCTATCCTGTTTATCGAGCGCTCCGTCGGCAGCCGCGGTGTGCGAAATATCGAGGGTCCGAATCGCGAGGGGCTGTCTCGCACACGTGAGGTCGGCCTGCGCGTCGACAGTGCGCCCTACTACTTCACGGCCGACGACCCGGAAGACCCCGAAGGCCTGGGCGTCAGCTACGGACTCGCCGTCACAAACGGCCAGACCGTCAACCGGACGCTCAACGACAACGACCAGCTCGCCTACACCGGCCGCGCCACGATTCACTGGGGCGAGCACGTGCAAGTCGGCGGTGGCGCCTACCAGAACGACAAGACACTCGGCACCCCACCCGACCAGATCGGCGAGTCGCGCTTCGGTTGGACTGCCGACGTCCTGGCCCAGGCCTACGGGGCCGTGCTCTTCGCCAGCGTCGTCCAGACCGACATCGAGCCCGCCGCCGAGCTGACAAACCAGGAAGCTCGCACCGCGCGCGCCTTCCAGGCCCAGGTCGGCTATCGCGATCCGGTCATCGGCATCGGCCCCACCTACCGATTCGCACACTACGACGGCGACATCGATGCCGACGGTGCCAGCAGCCCCCGCCAGTACGAGGCGCTGACCTACCATACGGTTGGAATCATTGCGGATCCCTGGGATTACCCGATTCGATTCCTCGCCAATTACACCATCACGAACGAAGAAGTGAATCCGGTTCAGAACAATCGATTTGACGCCCTGATTCAGCTAGCATGGTGACGATAAGACTCCGACCTCATGTGACTCGTGTCGGACAGAAGGCGCAGCAATTATGAAGACGACTGACCAGAACACGCCGTCGAAAGGCGGATCATCGAATCGTGACAAGACTCGCCTCGTCAGCATCATCGCGATCATTGCGATCACGCTGATCTCGGGCGGACTGGCGAGCTTCTCGGCCTGCGGGCCCGAGGAGAGCGACCAGATGTCACGGGCCAAAGAGATCGACTCGCGCGACGAGCTCGTCGGCGGCCCGACTGCCCTCGGCGAAGTCGGCGACTACCTGCTCGAAAACGACAAGATCCGCGTGGTCATCGAGAAAGAGGGCTACAATAGCGGCACGGGCCTCTACGGAGGTTCACTGATCGACGCCGATCTCCAGCGCTCGAACTACGACGGCGGATACCTGGGCGGCAACGGCTCCGACACATTCGGCGAGTACTTCCCTGCGTTCTTCCTCGAGGTCGTCGCGACCGAAAACGTCGAGGTCATCAACGACGGGTCCAACGGCGAAGCCGCGATCATCGAGGTCAGCGGCCGCGGCGGCGAGTTCGTCTCGATGCTGCGCTTTATCAACCAGGCGATGGTCAACAGCTACGACTCGCTCAAGAGCCTCCAGCAACAGATCCTCCAGGGCATCCCGGCCAATTCCGACGGCGAGCCGCTCGTCGACTTCACCGTTCGCTACATCCTCGAGCCTGGTGCGAGCCACGTCCGCATCGAGAGTACGCTCACCAACACCAGCGGGCGTCGACTGACGTTCCCGAACCAGTCCGTCGTGGACATTCTCGAGAGTACGCTCGGCCTGCCCCTTGGCGATTTCCGGGTCCCCACGGGCTCGGTGCTCGGCTTCGGCAACCTCAACAGCCCGTTTATCCCGGGCATCGGGTTCGACCTTCGCTACGGACTCGAGCGCGCCTACGAAAATGACGTCGAGCTGCCGGGCTTCCCCGGACAGGTCACCGATCTGGTGGCTTCGGCGAACTCCACACACGACGTCAACTACGGCTTTTTGGCCGGCTCGAACGCCGACACGAACTTCGTCTACCAGCGCGATCAGGCAGACGAAACCTACGGCGGCGACTCCGAGCCAGGCGATCTCTTGACGCTGTTCTACGCATCGGGGTTTGCCGGCGTGCTCACTCACACCGTGCCCGAAGCACTCAACTCGGTCCAGATCGACGAAGAAACCGGCGAGACAGGCGATTGCACGGCCGGCGACGGCGAAGCCCCTTGCAGCTACACATTCACCAACTACCTCATCATCGGTGATGGAGACGTCGCCGGCCTGCGCGACGAAGCCTTCAAGATTCGCGAGATGAACACCACCAAGGTCGCCGGTCGCGTATTCGACCCCGACACCGGCCAGCCAGTGGGCAAGAACGCCTCCTTGCTGCTCTATGCACCGCGCGAAGGCGCGGCCGACGCACTCGACGCGTGTTCGAAGGACGGAGACGGCATCGGCACGCCCCGCCCGACGATCTTTAGCCACGCTTTCACGAACGCCGAGGGCTTCTTCGAGTTCACGTTGCCACCGGGCGACTACTGCTACCGCATCCAGGATGGAGGCCGAGAGCTCACCGACTACGAGCACTTCGAGGTCGGCGACGAACCGGTCTATTTCGAGACGACCGCCGGCTCGACCGGCGTCATCCAGGCGAGCATCGTCGACGGGGACGGCCAGCCCATCCCCGCCAAGCTGACCGTGGTCGGCACGCACGAATTCCGCGGCGACCTGGTCAAGCGCGAATACCTCTACGACCTCGAGTCTGGACAACAATGGCGAACCTCGGACCTGGTTCCCGACGAGGAAGGCGACCCGAGCACCCGCCGCTACGTCGAACGCGTCGCCTACTCGAGCTCCGACGGCCGCGTGCTCACACACGTGCGCCCCGGCGACTACACCCTCTACTTCAGCCGTGGACCGGAATACGAAGTCGTCACGCGTGAAGTCTCCGTCGACGGCGGCGGTACGATCCGAGCCAACGCCTCACTCGAGCGCAAGCTCGACACCACTGGCTATCTCAACGGTGACTTCCACATGCACGCCCGCGGATCGATCGACAGCGGACTCGACTACAACGAGCGCGTCATCAGTATTGCCGCAGAAGGCGTCGAGGTCGTGGTATCCAGCGACCACAACTACGTCTCCGACTACCTCCCCTACATCTATCGAAACGCGCTCCAGCCGTTCCTGCGCTCGATCGTGGGCGTCGAGCTCACGACATTCGAATTCGGTCATTTCAACGCGTTCCCGCTCGAATATCAGGTCGGCAGCGTCAATCGAGGCTCGGTGCCGTGGCAGCGCGTGCCGCCGCAGACCATCTTCGATGAGCTGCGCGCCAACGGAAAGCTCGGCCCCGACGATACCATCATCCAGGTCAATCACCCCCGTGACTCGATTTTGGGCTATTTCTCACAATTCAACATGAGTCCGTTCACCACCGAGGTCACCCCCGAGTTCCTGCTCGCCGGCGGCGGCATCGATGGTGCAACTGCGGCCGTCGCCAGCCCCTCGGGCAATGCGTTCATGCGCCAATGCAAGGAGGAAGGCGTCGAGTGTCGAGGCGATCAGGACTTCGAGACCACGTTTAGCTGGGACTTCGATGCCATCGAGATCTTCAACGGGAAGCGACTCGAGCTGCTCCGCCACTTCCGGATACCGTACGGTGAGGGAGAGTGGCCCGAGGATATTGGGCGCAACCTGGTCCAAAAGACCTGCGACGAGCAGTACGAAGGCCAGCTGAACAACTACTGCTCGGACAACAATATCCCCGACGACGAGTGCAACGTGCAGAACCAGAATATCTCCTACGGCGACTGGTGCCCGTTCACCCGCGACGAGCTCCACCTGGCCTATCCCAAAGGGGAGATCCTCTGCGACGATGGCGAAGTCGCCTTCGAGGGCGGACTCGACGACTGGTACAACCTGCTCAACTACCCGCGAGGTTACGTCCGCGGAGACGATGTCGGCGACCCGGAGCCGGTCTACAAGACCTACACGGCGACCGCGAACTCCGACAGCCACAAGGCGGGCAAGCCCGAGATCAACGAGCCCGGAAATCCGCGAAACTTCTTCTGGGTCGGCCCCGACAAAGATGATCCGCTCGAGATGGGCGCCAGAGGCCTGGTAGACGCCGTGCAACAACATCGCGTCATCGCGACGAACGGCCCGTTCATCGAGATGCAAATCGGTGACGCGCAGGTCGGGCAGACCACACAGGTCGACTCGAGCACGGTCCCCGTCACGATCGAAGTGCGCGCGCTCGACTGGGTCGGCGCCGACCGCTTCCGCCTCATCGCCAATGGTGAGCCGGTCGAGGTCGACGACGACGAGTCTCCGACATTCTACGAGTTCGAGCTCGACGAAAACGGTGAGTTCGAGACAACCGTCGACGTCGAGATCGACAAGGACACCTGGTTCGTCGTCGAGGTCGAAGGCGACCAGAGCATGTTCCCGATCTACACGCCGCAGGACATTCCACCGCAGTCCTTCGAGGAGGCTATCGGGAGCCTCGCCGGGTCCTTCGGGTTCGGGGGAGGCATCGAGGGTCTGGGGCCCGAAGAGACCTTCCAGGTCAAGCCCTTCGGCTTCACGAACCCCATCTGGGTTGTCTACGACCAGGGCAGCGACAGCGACGGGGAGTTCACGCCACCGCAGCCGCCCACACAGAGCTGCACGGAGTTCGACTCCGAGGCATTCCAGCTCGGCAACTTCGAGAACCTCGACTCAGATGCGGTGAAGAAGCGCCTCGACACCGTCAATATCGACACCGGCCACATCAAACACGGCCGACACCCATTCAGCCGCATCAAGGGTAATTCTCGTGACGTGCGCACGCTCTTCAACGCCTGGGGACACGCGCACTGATGACGTCGTGCGGCCAGCTTGCCCGCACGGTTTTCGATGCGCCCAGGATGGGCGCATCACAATCGACCACAATATGAAACGACTCCTCGCCATCTCGCTAACGATCGCCGCCGCCCTGCTCTGCTGGCAGGCCGCCGCCCACGAGCTGCCGACCGAGCGCAAGCTCGTCGTCGACGTGGGTGCGGAGTCCGTCGAGATGATGCTGGTCTTCCAGACACCGAAGAGCGACGCGGTCATGCTGCTCTTTCAAAAGTACGACATCGACGGTGACGGCGAGCTCACCGGCGGTGAGGCCAAGTTGGCCGGGCGCGAGTGGATGCCGCGCATGCTGCATGGCCTGCAATTCGAGGTCGAAGGCGAGCGACCAAAAGCCGAGGAACCACAGATCAAATTTCGGCGTGAGGATGACGGCGCGCTCAGCGCCGCGGCGTACATCAAATGGAGCGTCGATGAGCTGGGCCCCGAGGACACGCGCACGTTCCACGTACGCGTGCTCGAGCGCGAGAGCGTCCCAAAGACGTTGGTCGATATGCGTCCGGCCGGCCCATTGTCGGCCACGTCCTTCGAGGCCAAGGGCGTCACGGCCGGCGAGCCAGGAAAGGTCTTACTCGAGGTCGGCGAAACTGCGACGCTCGAGCTCGCTCGCGAAGGCGACTCGAAGGCCTCCGAGTAGCGGAACCTCCCAAATCGGCCCTACGATCCCCATGAAATTAGATCCTTTCCGCACCGTGTTCGTATAAAGCGGGTGTAGCCACCAACGGAGAGGTCATGAAGGCAGTCAAGGCGATCGGTCGCATTCTCAAAGGAGTTTACGACATTCTGGCGAGCTACCTGCTCGCCTGGGTCGTATTCTTCGCGACGCTCGCCTTTGTCTTCCACCTCGGCCTGAGCCTGGCCGCCCAGGCTGCCGGATACGAGTCCGCGACGGTCCTCTACGACCTCATGGACGCAAAAATGGGGCCGTGGGGCATAGGAATGCGCCTGGTGGGCTTCTTTTTGCTGCACGCGGGCGTCGTCTGGCTCTTCCAGACCCCGATTTTTTGGCTCAAAGACAAGATCGAGGCCGCAGCCGATGCGATCATCACGTGGATCAACCGAGCCACGCGCGAGAACGAGGGCGTCGGGCTCGCCATCGAGGGCATCTTCTCGATCGTGGTGACCGGACTGCTGATCCCGTTTGTACTCCAACCAACCATGGTCGACGGCTATACGACCTCTCACTCGTGGGCGCAGCGCGCCACAAACCTCCTCGACGGGACCGCGAGCACATACCTCGCCGACTCGGTCGTGGGGCTCTACCGAAAGGCCTACGCGGACCCGATCGAGTCGCACGGCGGCGTCACCGCCGACCAGGTCGCCGAAAACGAAAGGGTCGACATCGAGGAGCCGGACCCGGGCGAGGCAGCAATGGCGCCGCCACCGGCCGCGTCGGGCGAGCAGCCACTGATGGACCGTTGGGACCCACTCGTCTGGGAGATCGCCGAGCAGGACCCGGACAGGTTCGCCAAAGTCAAAGCCTTCATGTGGGTCGAGTCGGCCGGACGCCAGTTCGCGGTCAGCCGCACTGGGTGCTCCGGGCTGATGCAATTTTGCGCGGGTACCGCCCGTAGCCGGCCCTATCGGCGCGTCTTCGGAACCGGCCAGGTCTACGTCTGCAAGTGCGACGGGCACTGCAAGGTCCCGCGCGAGGCCAGCCGCGCCCTGGAGACCGGCAGCAGCGAGGGCATGCAGCGGGCCGTCACCTCCTTCCCGTGCGACATGACTGACGCCCGATTCCACCCTCGCCGAAGCCTGAAGGCAGGTCGCCTGTACATCGACCGCCTCGACGAGCGGTACGACGGTAACTTGTACCTGATGTATGTCGGCTACAACTCCGGCCCGGCCGTGGCTGACAAGCTCTTCCGCGCCGTCGAACGCAATGGTCAGGCCACGCTGGACGAGCTGGAGCCGCATATGGCCGACGCGATGCGGCCGTTCTACGGCGCGGGCTGCGAGCGACGCGCGCGCTCCCTGGCCAATATCCACCTGCCGAAGATCAAGCGCGCATACGAACGGTATCGCTCGGACGCGCGCGCCTCGACGAAGATGACGATGCTAAAACGTTAGGCGCGTTGCGGCTCGCAAAATGCCGATCGAGTGTCTAAAGTACGACGCGCCTGTCGCATATCACCCACCGATGGCTACTACGGTACTCCGAAATGCACGACCTACACATCCTCGCCGAGTTTTTGATGATCTTTGGGGTCGCCATCGTCGTCGTATGGCTGTTCCACCGCATCAAATTGCCATCGCTCGTGGGGTTTCTCGCCGCGGGCGTGCTGATCGGACCCGGAGGCCTCGGCCTTATCGGTCAACGCGCCGACATCGACCTACTGGCCGAAATCGGCGTCATCCTGCTCCTCTTCTCGATCGGCCTGGAGTTCTCGCTCAAAGACCTCATTCGCATCCGCAAGCTCGTGTTGGGCGCAGGGGGATTACAGCTCACCCTCACTGCCGGTCTGGTGTACGGGGTCGCCAGCGCCTTCGGGTACCCCACCGGGCAAGCCATTTTTATAGGCGCCCTGGCCGGCTTGAGCTCGACGGCCATCGTACTGAGCCTGTTGCAGAAATCAGGGGAGCTGTCAGCGGTGCACGGCCAGGCCAAGCTGGGGATTCTACTCCTCCAGGACATCGCGGTCGTGCCGCTCATCCTGCTGGTCCCGATACTCGCCGGGGAGATGCCGGGCGGAAGCCAACTGGCGTGGACGGCGGCCAAGGTTGTCCTCGTCGTCGTGGGGCTGTGGCTTGCGGCGACGTACGTCTTCCCCTGGATTATCGAGCGCGTCGTCAAGACCCAACAATCGGAGTTATTCACCCTGATGACCGTTGTCCTGGCCCTTGGGACCGCCTATGTGTCCGGCCTCGCGGGACTCTCGCTGGCGCTCGGGGCCTTCCTGGCGGGCCTGCTGATCTCCGAATCGCCCTACTCTCACCAGATTCTCACCGAGGTGCTCCCGTTTCGGGACGTCTTTAACAGCCTGTTCTTCATCTCGGTAGGCATGCTCTTTCGGCCCTCGGTCTTCCTCGACATGCCGCTCGAGTTGGGCGGGTTGATCCTGGCGGTCATGGTCGTCAAAGCGACCATCGTCGCCCTCATCATCGTCGGCATGGGCTACGGCTTACGCGTCGGTATCCTGACCGGCCTGGGCCTGGCACAGATCGGTGAGTTCTCGTTCATCCTGGCAAAAGAAGGCATGCGCTTCGACATGCTCTCGCAACAGGACTATTCGATCTTCATGGCCGTTTCGGTGACGACGATGGCCCTTACGCCGCTGCTCTTTACCCTCGCCCACCGCCTCTCCCAGCGCGTCGGCCGCGCCGGGCCATCCCGCATAGAGAGATGGCTAGCCCCGACGGAAGACGTGGGCGATTCGGCCGAGACGCACGGCCACCAGGCGTACGAAGACCACGTCATCATCGTCGGTTACGGCATCAACGGCCGCAACGCAGCTCGCGTCTTGTCGCGGATCGACGTGCCGTACGTCGTCGTCGAGATGAACCCGGAGACTGTTCGTCAGCACCGCGATGACGAGCCCATTTACTTCGGAGACGCGGCGCGAAAGCCGGTGCTCGACCACCTCAACATCGCGGATGCCCGTGCACTCGTCGTAGCGATCGCCGACGCCGCGACCACCCGGCGTATCGTCTCGCACGCCCGAAGATCGTCCGAAGACCTCTCAATTATCGTTCGCACCCGATACGTACATGAGGTCGACGAGTTGCGTAATCTCGGGGCCGACCTGGTGATCCCAGAGGAATTCGAGACCTCCCTGGCCCTCGTGGGCGCGGTGCTCGAGACCTACGGTGTCGCTCCGCTGGCGATCCTGCGCGAGAAGGATGAGATTCGGCGAGAGTCCTACGACCTGCTCCGCCGCCCTGGTGAATCCACCCCGTCTGAACACTCGCCGACGCTCGAGCACCTCGTCCACGACGTGAACGTCGAGGTCGTGCGCGTGCCACCATCGAGCCCGTTGATCGGTGAGACGCTGGGAAGCACCGACATCCGCGCGAAGTTCGGCGTGACCGTCATCGGCATCAATCGCAACCAACAGATGCAGACCAACCCCGACCTCGATTGGACCTTCCAGGATGGCGATGAGCTCATCCTGATCGGAGACCGCGACCAGGTCGAGGACGCACGCCGATACATCGAGTCGTGAAGCTCGAGACCGCCCGCTACGCACATCTTCGACGCGCCGCGACGGGTAAAGTAAGTGTTTACTAACTTAACTCATTGCGCTATACAGAGTCCGAATAGTTCATATGGACCAGAACTTCGAGGACCACGAATGGCTAAGAAGAACGAGAAGATGCGGGAGCTCGTCGCCGAGCTCGAAGAAAAGCGCGAAGACGCCCGGAAGATGGGCGGTGAACGTCGAGTGAAGCGCCAGCACGACAGGGGCAAGATGGATGCGCGCCAGCGCATCGAACACCTCTTCGATGACGGCACATTCACCGAATTCGGCATGCACGCGTTCTTCCACTCCAACAGCGAGCCGGTTCCGCAAGACGACGTACGCTCGCCGGCCGACGGCGTCATCACTGGCTGGGGCGAGGTCAACGGGAAGACCGTCGTCTGCGCCGCGTATGACTTCACGGTGCTCGGCGGCTCCATCGGCGACATCAGCGAGAAGAAAGTCACGCGCTGCCGTGAATTTGCGCTCCAAAACCGCGTCCCGATGGTCTGGCTCATCGACTCGGCCGGCGCTCGCGTCCATGGCGGCTCGGGCATCAATGGCGAGCAGATCTCGTTATTCGCGGATTCCGGATATTTGTTCCGCGAGCAGGTCACGATGTCGGGCGTCGTCCCGCAGGTCGCCGCGATGGTCGGCCCCGGCGCCGCCGGCACCGCCTATATTCCCGGCCTGGCAGACTTCGTGCCGATGGTGAAGGGCAATAGCTTCATGGCGCTCGGCGGCCCTCCGCTGGTGAAAGCCGCGGTGGGCGAAGACGTCGAGGAAGAAGAACTCGGCGGCGCGAAGATCCACAACAAGCACTCCGGCGTCGCCGACCAGATGTACAAGGACGACAAGGAATGCATCGACGCGATTCGCGACTACCTGACGTACTTCCCGCAGAATTGTGAGGCGCCGCCCGAGCGCATCGAGTTCGATGGGGACGCCGAACGCGAAGAAGGCGGCGAGCTGCGCGAGGCCCTACTCGACGTGCTCCCGGAGAGCACGCGACGTGCCTACGACATGCACGACCTGCTCGAGAAGGTCTTCGATGGTGGAGAGCTCTTCGAGATGAAGCCGAAGTTCGCCCGCAACGTCATCACGGCCTACGGGCGTATCGGCGGTCAGACCGTGGGCATCGTAGCCAGCAACCCGAAATATCTCGGTGGTGTGCTCGACAACGACTCCGCCGACAAAGCCGCGCGCTTCGTCAACCTGTGTGACTCGTTCAATATCCCGCTGGTATTCTTCCAGGACGTCCCCGGCTTCCTCATCGGCAGCAAGGTCGAGAAGAAGGGCATCATCCGCCACGGCGCGAAGATGCTGTTCGAGGTCTCGAAGGCGACCGTTCCGAAGATCACCGTGCTGGTACGCAAGGCGTACGGCGCGGGCTACTACGTGATGTGCGGCAAGGCCTACGAGCCCGACCTTATCGTCGCCTGGCCGACCGCCGAGATCAGCGTGATGGGACCCGAGGGCATGGTCGAGATCTTCGCCCGCAAGATGCTGCAGGGCAACCCGGAGGCCGACGAGCTCAAGCAGCAGTTGGTCGACACGATCAAGCCCTACATCGACATCTACAAGGTCGCCGGTCGCGCGCTCGTCGATGAGGTCATCGACCCGCGCGAGACCCGCGACTACATCCTCAAGGGTCTGAAGCTGGCCGAGAACAAGAAGGTCGAGCGCCCGTGGCGCAAGTCCGGTGTGCGCCCCGTCTAGAACACGCCGAACTTACTGCATCTGGCCGCGGTGCCCATTCAGGGCGCCGCGGCTTTTTTTATGCGCCCCGAATCGACGCAAGGGCCCATCCTGCGCTATCTTGTTGGCCGATGAACGCAACTCCCAACACCCCAGAACCCAGCGATTCAACGGCCCTGACGTCCACTCTGATCAGGTCGGGACTGGCCCTTCTCTACGGCTGCGTGGTCATCTGGCTGGTCGAAACGGCGTACTTTGCCATCGCTCTCGAGTCACTTCCGACCGCCGTTGTCCAGCGCGGACGGCTCACCTTCATCGCCGGTGTGATGGCCGTCTCCGCGGTGGTGTTTCTGCTCAACGCCGCCATCCCTGTGGTCCTGGGGCATATTTTGCACCGACGCACGACGTCGTGGTGGCTGTTCCTGGTACTCCTGGGCGGCCTATTCGGATTTTTGTGGCAGGAGACGATCATCCACGGCGACGGCCTAGTCGCGCAGCCGAACTACGAGATAATTCGGGTCGTATCCGGCATTGTCGCAACGCTCGGCGGCGCAGGCTTCGCGGGATTCCTCGCCTGGTTTCCGAAGCGAGGCGAGTCGATCGACTCTCGAACCCTGCCGCTCTTCGCAATTCTGGCGGGCACGGTCTACGTGAACGCGGCCGTGCTCCCGAGATACGTCGAGTTCCACGGCTTTCTGGCAGCGTTCAACGGCCTCTTCGCGGCCTGGCTGGTCTGGCCCCTGCTCGAGCGACAGGCGCTTCGCGCGGCGGCGATCGCGACCGGCGCGACCCTCATCGCTGCCGCTGCGTTTGCCTATACCGAGCGCTCCGATCTGCTCCGCTACGTCAAGCGCTTCGGACACACCCCGCGCGCAATGGCGTCGAACCTGCCGCTCTCGGCCGCGCTCGAGCAGGCACTGGACCTCGAGGGCGTCATGGGGCCGCTCCCGGCTTCGCGCGTCGACGAGTATCTGCCCGACGCCGCCTCGCGCGGCGACTTCGACCGCCGACGCGGCGAGAACAATCCTGTTTGTCGTGCTGGAATCGACGCGCGCAGACACCTGGCATACGCCGGACATCACGCCCGGCTTTCACGACTGGAAATCGAACGGCGTCTACTTT
>JBNJFZ010000038.1:23790-37722 GCA_051747295.1 Myxococcota bacterium | reverse complement strand
TGCGGCCTCACTGAGCTCGACGTAGCGGCACATCGCGGCCTGCTCGAATTCACCGAGCCAGCCGGCGGATTGCTCCTGCGCGGCGTTCTTCTCGGCCGCAGCTGCTGCTTCGCGCTCGGCTTTCTTGCGGGCGCGCTCTTTGGCGCGAGGGTGCGGCTCGTCGAGGATGACGTGCTCGGGCGGCTTGCGCAGGTCGCTGACCAGGCCGACCCAGCTCATCGCGGTCAGGATATAATAGGTGATGTCGAACTCCCACCAGAAGAACCCCTGGTTGGTCGACGCCTGATAGTGGTGGTGGTTGTTGTGCCAGCCCTCGCCGAACGTAATGAGCGCCAGGACCCAGTTGTTGCGGCTGGCGTCATCGGTCTCGTAGCGGCGCCCACCGATCATGTGGGACAGCGAGTTGATGGTGAAGGTGCCGTGCCAGCACAGCACCGTGCTCCAGAAGAAGCCCACGACCAGCGCTTCCCAGCCGCCGATGCCGATCCACTTGCCGAAGAAGAATGTCGCCACACCCAGGAGGGTCGGCGGCACCCAGTGCAGGCGGTCGAGCCAGACGATCTCGGGGTAGCGCATGAGGTCTTTGACACGCTTCTCGTCGGTGTCGGTCCACTTGTCGGAGAAGATCCAGCCCACGTGAGACCACCAGAAGCCGTCCTGGAGCGCCGAGTGAACGTCTTCGGGCTCGTCGGAGTATTTGTGGTGGTGCCTGTGGTGCGATGCCCACCAGATAACGCCCTTCTGTGCGGAGGTCTCCGCGAGGAAGGCCATGAGGAACTGCATCACCCGGCCCATCTTGTAGGTACGGTGGGCGAAATAACGATGGTAGCCACCGGTGACACCGAACATGCGGGCCGCGTAGAGCACGCCGCAGATGATCAGTGCTTCGACCCCGACACCGGTCCAGATGGCGGCGAAGCAGAGTAAGTGCAGGAAGAGGAAACGCCCGACTTTGATCCAGTGAGAGAGTCGACTCTCAGAATCGCTATTGGCAGGAGACGTGGTCGACATTCAAAAACCCTTGTGCGTACGAAATACAGATGCGGTCAAGCAGTGGCGCTACACGAGATGTTAAACGTGTTTGAACGCTCGACAAACTCGAAGTGACTCACCAGTCATGCAACCATCGCGCCGGATGATAACACGTTTGACCAGTGCATCAACACCATCAACCTTCGCTCAGCGCCGGCCCGAGCAAGTAATTCTCCATCAAGTCGATGAAGAAATCCTCGGAGCGATTGCGCCCTTCCAGGCTATTCAATGGCGGATTTCCCAGCCAGCGCGACTTCACGCGGCCGGTGATATGCCACGTGCTGAACGATGAAATGATAAACACGACGAACGCCCGCGCATCGAGTTCACGTACGATCCCGCGCTCGATGAGCTCGTTGAACGTGGCCTCCAGGGTCGCGATCGCGATCGTCTGGAGCTCTTCTTCCAGAGCGATCACGTCCTCGGAGTTCTCGAGCATCCTGTAGAGGGTCAGCCGCACAAAAGGCAGCTCCTCCTCGATAAAATCGTGCATATTCACCACGAAGTCCTCGAGGACGTCGCGAAATTCCCGGCGCGACTCCACGCCCTGCAGGCTCTGAACCAAAGGACTGAGTACCTCCAGGAATTCCTCGTGGCCGAGCCGGTAGACCTCCGCGAAGAGGTTGGGCTTGTCCCCGAAGTGATATTTGAGCGTCGCCGAGTCGATATCGGCCATGATCGCGATCTGACGCAGGGACGTCGCCTCGTACCCGCTCTCGGCGAAGAGCCTGGTCGCAGAGTCGATGATACGCTCTCGCGTGGCCATGCCGTTGGCACGAACCGCTCGTTTTCGACCAGTATTCTTCGCCATCTCGCGCTCCAGCGCCGAGTTCGATACCCGAACAATTTCAGATATTTGACTTCCTCCAACACATGTTGGAAGATAATTCCCACGTCTATTGGAAGATACATGTTTCTGGCTGTCGTACCAAGTGTCATCTGGCGCGAGCGCGCCGCGATGTCAGTCATCTAGACTGGAGTTTCGATGCGACAACTACTCCCGACACGTGCACGCGTCGGCCTCGAGCGCCTCGAGCAGGTGATCGAGGACGTCACGACCGCGTTACGCAGCCCCAAGCGTCCGACTTCGCGAGTCGGTCCGAGCAGGACCCCTCGCTCACCGGTCGACCCCGATCCGTTCCCCGAACAGGTGCCACCGACGCGAGACGGCGCCGAGCCCGGGCCCCCGGAGATCTCCGAAGACGCGCAGACCAGCCATCGCGTGGTCTTCGAGCACCTCGGCGAAGAAGTCATCGTGGGCCCCGACGAGTCGATCCTCGACGCGGGCCGGGCAGCCGGCCTCGACCTGGCATTTAGCTGCACCGTCGGAGGATGCGCCGCCTGCGCGCTCCAGATCGTAGAGGGCGAGGTCGTCTACGACATCCCGACGTGCCTGACGGACGAGGAACGCGAGTCGGGCATGTGCCTGGCGTGCGTCGGACGCCCCGACGGCGAGCTCATCCTGACAGAGCGCTTCTAGTAGTAAGACCGCACGGAGCAGCCATGATAGACCGTATCGAACAGATGACTCACCTTCTACCGGTCGCGATGCGACGCAAGCTCGAGCCGGTCCTGGAAGCCGTCGGGATGCTCCGCGAGATCCAGAACCCGAGCGTGGTCCGCAATATGCTGCCGTCGTTTGCGCGCGGGTTCGTGCTCCAGCTCGGCCGTCGCGACAAGCCCACCAAGATGGTGTCCGGGCACTCGGCCCACTTCGACTGGAACTACGAGTCGGACTTCCCCGAGATGCGCGAGCTTTACAGCCGCGCCAAGCAAAACCAGTGGGATGCCGAGCTCGACGTCGACTGGGAGACCTCGGTCGACCCGATGAACCCCGAGGTCCCGCTGATCCCCGAGGGCTTCATCAGCCTCGAGGCGGCCGCCGACTTCGACGTCAAGCTCTCGCCGAAGGAGTACCGCGAGTTTCGCCACCACATCACCGCCTGGATGCTCTCGCAATTTCTGCACGGCGAGCAGGGCGCGCTGTACGCGTCGGCGCAGGTGACCGAGTCGATCGAGTGGGTCGACGGCAAGCTCTACGGCGCCACCCAGGTCATGGACGAGGGCCGGCACGTCGAGGCCTTCCATCGCTACATCACCGAGAAGCTCGAGAAGCTCTACGTCATCAACGACAACCTCTTCACCATCATCGACGCGCTCATCACCGACTCGCGCTGGGATATGAAGTTCCTTGGCATGCAGATCATGGTCGAGGGGCTGGCGCTCGGTGCCTTCGGGATGCTCTACAAGGTCACCAAGGAGCCGCTGCTCAAGAATATGCTCCGCTACATCATCCAGGACGAGGCCCGCCACGTGCACTACGGGGTGCTCGCCCTCGGCGACCACATCAAGAACAACCTGTCGGACAAGGAGCGACAAGAGCGCGAGGAGTGGGTCTTCGAGATCGCCCTGCTCATGCAGAACCGCTTCATGCTCTGGGAGGTCTACGAAGAGTGGTTCGAGCACAAATTGTCGCGCCGACAGTGGCGAGATCTGGTGCTCGAGATGCCCGGGATGAACGAGTTCCGGACGGTGATGTTCTCCCGCCTCATCCCGAACCTGCGCCAGATCGGCCTGCTACCGGAGCGCATGCTCCAGCACTACGGCAAAGCCGGGCTGCTCCAATATGTCGATGGAAAGAGCGCCCTGGAGATGAACGAGCAGGAATTCGTCGAGCAACTCGACAACGAGGAAAGCGTGCTCGACCACTTGCATCATGCTCACTAAGTACCTCGGTCTAAGCGCTCGCGCGGCTGAGCCGGTCGGCGATGCCGCGCCAGGGCTCTGATGTCGGTGGACGCTCGGCGATGATGCGGCGTACGCCGCGGTGGTCGAGATCATGTAGAACCGCATACAGGCGCTCGGCGTAGCGCTCGGGCGTCTCACCAACCGCATACGACGGCCCCGCGGTCTCCACGCCGGGGTCGACCACGAACATCCAACCGACCTTCTCGTCATCGGCATCGCCCTCGAGGGCCACGCGCACATCGTCGGCCAGCACCAATTCACACGACGGCGAATAGTGCTTCGGCGCAAGTCCCGGTGACTCTCGCCGACGCCCGGCCGCCAGGGCCTCGTCGAGGTAGTCGACGCGATCGACCACGCGCTCGAGGTCCCCGGCGGTGACCATCCCCGGGCGTAGAATCGTGATGCCCCCGTCGTCCAGCCGCACGACCGTGGACTCGATACCCACGCGTGTCGGGCCCGCATCCAGGATGACGTCGACGGCGGGGCCGAGCGCGCGCTCGACGTGCCGTGCACTGGTCGGCGACACTCCGGTATAGAGGTTGGCGCTGGGCGCCGAAATAGGCCGCTCGGCGGCGCGAATCAGCGCCCGGGCGACCGGATGAGCCGGCAGACGCACGCCGACGGTATCCAGACCTGCAGTGACGACCTTCGGAACCCGACCGGCTCGCGGCAGCACCATGCTCAGCGGCCCCGGCCAGAACGCCTCGGCGAGCCGCTGCGCATCCTCGGGCCAGTCTCGGACGAGGTCCCGCGCATCCTCGGTGTCGGCGATGTGGACGATCAGCGGGTTATTCGGCGGCCTCTGTTTGGCCTCGAAGATCTTCTCGACCGCACCGGCGTCCAGCGCGTTGGCGCCGAGTCCGTAGACCGTCTCGGTCGGAAATGCCACCAGCCCACCGTCGCGAATCACCCGGGCGGCGCGGTCGATGATGTCGCTGTCGGGGTCGACGGCGTCGACCTCCCAGACCTGTGGTTTGTCGGTCGCCATCTCAGATTCCCCGCTCGTGTTCGAACGCATCCTGCGGCTGTACAGCCCAGTCGTATTCTTCGGCAGCGTCTCGCATCGCCTGCTCACCTCGGTCGATGAGCACCCCGAGATGGCTCGCGTGGCGCATCATCTCCAGATCCGTGGTGGAGTCGCCGAATACCAGAGCGGGCCTCCGGCCGATCTCCTGGGCGATGATGTCGACCTTTCCGTCGCCGAAGAGAACGGGTTGCAGGGTCCGGTCGGTCAGGATGCCGTCGTCGGCCTCGGCGACGCGGTTTCCGAGCACGCGCTCCCGGGGGACCCCAAAGGCTCGCTCGGCGAAGGCTTCGACCGACCACTGGTTGGTCGCAGAGACGACCCAGACGTCGAACCCGACACGCTCGAGCGCATCGATCAGCTCGCGCATCTGTGCGTGGCGTCGGATACCCCGGCTGATTCGCACCGTCTCACCACGGGTCGTGGTACGCTCCTCGACCTCCAGTGCACGCGCCACCTCGCGGTCGATGGCGCGATGCGTGAGCTCGCGGATGTCCGCGGGGCGCAGGCCGACGTGCAGCCGCACAGCCCACCGATAGCAGGCCGCCTTGCCCTCGCGGGCATATTTACGTCCATACACCGCGCCCATCTCGGCGAGGTACTGGCGATAGTCGGGCGTCGCCCGGCGCTCGGTGGGGTCCATCGAGAGGAGTCGCTCGGTCAGCGAGCGGATATGGCCGCGCCCATCGGCCTCGTCGATCAGCGCCCAGAACGCGTCCAGGTCATACCGATACGCGACCTCGTCGATGAGGTAGTGCGAGAAGAGCTCACCGATATCCCCACGAATCAACGTATTGTCGAAGTCGAAGACCGCCACGGGCGCGTCGATGTCGGCATCGACGAGCTCACCCGCCGCGCGCTGCAGCCGCTCGAAGACCGCGGGCGCCCAACCGGCGGGCTGAATGTCGAGGGGGTGAGCGCTCATGGAGTCCTCTGCGTTCCAAGAAAGCAGAAGAGCCCGCCGAAGTGGCGAGCTCTCACGAGATCGACCATACGAGTGCGTCCGTGAGACACGCTCGGGCCGTCGATCGCTGCATGCCGCTCACTCTTCGTCGGTCTCGGCGCCGTCGGTTGCCTCGGCGGCCTCTTCCTCGTCCGTCGCTTCCTCTTCGTCGTTCTCGACGCCGTCGGTCGCCCCGGCGGCCTCTTTCTCTTCTTCGGTCTGAAGATTGTAGCGCTTCATGAAGCGGTCGACGCGGCCCTCGGTATCGACGAGCTTCTGCTTACCCGTGTAGAACGGGTGCGAGAACGCGCTGATGTCCACGGGAACGACGTAGTGCTCGACGCCGTCGATTTCGCGCGTCTTTTTCGAGGTCATCGTCGAACGGGTCACGATCTCGTCGTCGCCGTCCTTGAAGATGACCGGATGATATTCCGGGTGAGTGTCAGCTTTCATGTCGTTCTCCTAGTATCTTTTTCGAATTTCGTCGCCCTCGACTCGGACGACGGGTAAAATCCAAAGTCGCCAAGTTCTTCAAGGGGCGGAACCATAAGGTGTGGCCGCTCGAATTGCAAGACCATCCCCGCCTCGACCGTTCCGGGTCAGATAAACCAGCCCAGCCCCCACGCAAACAGCGACATAGGCGGGATCAGGCCGATGGCTGAGGCCAAAAGATAGTCGCGGTATCGAAGCTGCGACATCGCGAGTCCGTAGTTGACGGCGGGCGTGACGACGAACACCAGCCGCAAAAAGATGACGGTGCGGATGGGGTGCTCACTGAGGTTCGACATCACCTTCTTGACAAGTGGGCGCTCGATGTCGGCCAGCGGGCGGCCGCCGACGCGCCGAATCAGCCAGAAGTTAAACGATTGACCGGTCAACGCACCGACGTACCCGAGGGCCAGGCCCTCGAGCGTGCCGTACGCCAGAATCGCGCCGGCCACGAAGATCAACCCGGGCACGTGCAGCAAGTCGCCGACGATGAACAATCCGACGAAGACGAGCACGCCCCACGCCCCCGCCTGCTCCATGTGGTGCCGAGCGCCGTCGACGGTAAAATTCTGCGTCAGGCCCATCGCGTGAGCGACACCATACAGCGCGCCGATGAGGACGAGCAGTCCCAGGATGCGGAAGACGGTGGAGTTGAGCTTCTTCAATCGTGCAGACCATGCTGCGAATCGGAACGACCTCGTGCGTGCCTCCACACTTACCGGCGAGTCGTGTTGGCGGCAAGCTCGGAGCGTCGGGCGCATCGCGACTGGCGCAGGCCGCGATCACGTTGTATCACTATGTCTCACCGATAGAGATATTTGGTTCGAGAATCGACGAAGCGGAGCTCGCTGATGAAGCTTTTAAGTACTGTTTGTGCCGTCCTCGCCCTCGCATTGTGTGTGAGTGCATGCTCGAACTCGACGCCTGTCCAGGACGAGCCGTTGCCGGAAGCCGAGCAACAAGACCTGCAGTGCACGTTGCTCGGAAAGTGGAAGCACACGCACATCGATGGGGACCCTGTCGAGTACGCTGACATCGCGTGGACGTTCCGCCCCGATGGCACCGGCGTGTATGACCAGACGGTGCGCGTGACGGGCCAACGCGGCGCTAATCCGTTCACGTGGCGGCTCGAGGGCCGCAATATCTACCTCGAGTTAGAAAAAGGTGGACGGACGGCCGTCTACCGTGCCGACAAGTGGACGGATGGTCAGATGAAGTGGTTCAATTACCGACTCAGCGACAAATATACGGTCCAACGAACCGAGGACGCCATCGGTGAATGCCCGTAGCGCGGCGCCCTCGAAGAATTGCATCAGCAGGCGTTCGATGGTAGGTATATGTCGTCGATCAGGTTCGCGGAATGAATCGCCCCGCATCGAGCGTTGCCCCATCACAAGGGCCGCTCGGCCCGGACGGTTCGCCTGGCTCGAGCCTTCCGCTGACCGTGCGACACCATTTTTATTTTCGTTTTAGTCGCGTCCACTCGGGCAGGTGCTCGTGGGGCGTCAATACATACACGAATTTTTCACCAGAGGACTTTTCAGTCCGTACCTCGTGGAGCAGAGGCGTCACGCGCGGGAGCATCGACGGAAACACAGTCGCTGCAACCGCCGGCCGTCGCTCTTTCACGTCGGTGTAAGGGATTCTGGAGTTGCAAGACCACGCGAACTACGTCCGATCGACCCGAAATGGGTCGTCTGCGAGCGTTCGACGCCGCAGTGAATACCTGTATCACCCCCAGGACGGATCCGTGCCCCTTCCTCCATTGATTATTCGATGCTCACGTGCCGGGGACACCCCCAGCGCGACCACGTGTCGCGCGACCGGGTTTTCGCCCCTCAGTTGTGAGCATTGATACCCACGGACCGAAGAGTTCCTCGCATCCACGAGGAGCTAACATGACGTTTTTCGAAGCAGCAGTCGAAGTCCTTCGCCGCAATGGCCGTCCCCTCCACTACAAGAAGATCACCGAGGTCGCCATGCGCGACTCGTTGTTGTCGCATGTCGGCAAAGAGCCCGAAAATGTGATGAACGACCGCCTCAATCAGGAGGTCCAGAAGCAAAAAGAGTCGGTCATCGTCCAGACCCGTCCCGGCGTCTACACCATCCGCGACGGCGCGATGGAGCGCGTAAACGCCGAGGCCGAAAAGCGGGTCGAGCAAGAAAAGAAGATCAAAGAACAGCAGCAAAAGCGCACGCGTCACGCGGACGCCGATGAGAAGGACGACAAAGACGAGAAGCAATCCGGCAATCAGCGCAAGCAAAAGCAGTCCACCAAATCCGGCGGTGGCTCCAACAAGAAGTCCGGCGGCCGCCAGCAGGCCCGCGGTAGCTCCGAAGATGGCGATAAGAAACGCCGGCGCCGTCGTCGCTCCAGCCGCGGCGGAGACAAGGGCGGCTCCAAAGGAGGCTCGAACGACCGGAAGAAGAGCAAGTCGCGCTCGCGAAGCCGTGGCGGCAAGAGCGGCAAGAAGAGCGGCTCGAATCGCCGCGGCAGCGGTGGCTCCTCCAAGTCAAAGTCGAAGAGGCGATCGTCGAATAAGTCGAACCGACGCTCCTCGAAGTCGGGCGCCGAGACCACCAGTCCGGCCGTCCCCGGCTCCCACACCCGACACCTCGAGGAAGGCCCGGTCCGGCTCAACGGCATCGCCGAGGCCGCCTACAAGGTACTCGGCGACGAGGGTGAAGCCATGGACATCGAGTCGCTGGCCGAAGAGGTCTTCGGTCGGAAGCTCGTCAAATTCCACACCCACGACGAGAACGCCACGGTCCAGGCGGCCATGGCCAACGACAACCAGATTCGCTCGCAGCGGGGGCACCGCCAGCTTTTCGTGCGCCTCGACCGCGAGCGCTGGGGCCTGAGCGAATGGGCACTCTCGAGTGAGTCGGTCCGCAAGGAACAGACCATCCTGAGCCTCTCCGAGGAGATCCGCCAGGAGTCCATCCACCAGCTCGGCCAGGCACTCATCGACGTACAGACCGAGGCCCTCGAGCAGATCGCGCTGACGCTTCTCGAGCGCCTTGGCTACCGCAATATCAAGGTCTCGAAGCGCTCCTCCGAGGGCGACGTGTACTTCACGGCCGATTGGCGCCAGGGGCTCTCGGACGTCCGCGTGTGCATCCAGGTCGTCTCGGACGGCAGCGACGATCTGACGCAGTCGGAGGTCTCCTCGCTGCGGGGCACGCTGCATCACTACTCGGCGGCCGAGGGTGTCATCATCCACCTTGGCAGGATCGAGCCGAAGGCGGTCAACGAATCCCGCGAAGAGAGCGTCGAGCCCATCACGCTCATCGACCGGGAGACCTTCGTGGAGCTTCTGATTCGCCACGGCATCGGCGTGCGCACCTACACCACGCCGATCACGATGGTCGACTCGGAGTTCATCGAGGCTTTGAAGCTATGACTCGTGCGGACTAAGTCTCCACGTCGTCAGACGAGCTGATTTTCACGAGCTCTGTGTCGTTCTGCATCGACGATGCCTCCGGCATCGCCTGCTTCGAACGACTTCGACCTCGCAAAAATCATCTACGCCTGACTCGGTCCGACTTAATCCGCACGAGTCCAACTATCGAGGTAAATACAAAGATCGAGTGGGAATGAAGGGGGCTCCGGCCCCCTTGTTTTCCTCTGCAACCGGACAAAGAAAATCGACATGACCTCGAAAATCGGACTCGTCCCCCTCGGCGTCGTACCCTACGGGCAGGCGCTCGCCCTCCAATACGCTCTGCGCGAGCAGCTACGCGAGTCGAGCGACGAATTCATGGGGTACGTGCTTTGCCTGGAGCACCCGCCGACGATCACCCTGGGCAAGCGCGGCAAGCCCGAGCACCTGGTCAACCGCCACTGGATCAAAGAAAAAGGCGTCGAGGTCTATCGCGTCAATCGCGGTGGGGAAGCCACGTATCACGGGCCCGGACAGCTCATTGTCTATCCAATTATCAAGCTCGAGCGGCTGGGCATGGGCGTGGTCGATCTGATTCGCGGGCTCGCCGGCTCTCTGGGCTCTACGCTCGCGGAATTTGGCATCGAGGCCGCGTACGACCCCGACCATCCGGGCGTCTGGACTCAGGACGAGGAGCCGCACCGAAAGGTCGCCAGCGTCGGCATGCGGGTTCAGGGCGGCGTCACAACGCATGGCGCAGCGATCAACCTGGTCAACGACATGATCCCGTTCTCGATGATCGTGCCGTGCGGCATGCCAAACGCCCCGATGGCTCGCCTCGTGGACTACCTGGAAGAAGACCTCACGCTCGAGGATTTCCGCGACCGCTTCGTTGGCCACTTCGAAGCATTTCTGGAGCGGGATTTCGACGTCACGGAGCTCGAACTGCCCGCGGAAGCGGACTGGGAAGCGCCGATGGACGTGGCATAGGTCATAGATTTCGCTCGCGCCGGTGGCGCTCGCGAGGTCATAGGTTCTTGGAGCGTGGAACTTGGAGCGCGCCGTCATGCGGCTATCTTGGCCGCATGCTCTTTCGAACGACGTCGCCGCGCCCCAGAGGGACGCAGCACATTCACGCAACCTATGACCTCCGCGAGCACCGCGAGCGGAAACCTATGACCTACTCCGCGGCGAGCCGCACGCGCTCCACGGTCCACTCGTCGTGCGTGAACTCCAACAAGACGTCCGTCGCACCCGCATCGACGTCGATATCTAACGTCGCGCGACCGTTCTCGGCCGTTGCCACCTGGCTCGCCGTGCCCCCCTCCACCACTGAGATCGTCACGCCTTCGACGGGGAGCTTCGTCGGGCCCCAGCGCGTATCGCTGTCAGTGACCTTCACGCTGACCGAGCTATTCGATCCGGCGGCGAGTTGATTGTCGGTCACCTCGACGGCGAGCGTCTTGAAGTAGAGGAATTTCCCGACCTTGCGGAATCGAACGGGCGTCGTCTGCGCCGAAATCTCGTCGACCAACGAGCCCATACGAGCCTCATCTTGCAGCTCCATACCGTGGTCGCTCGTCAATACGACAAGCGTGTCATCCAAAATACCCGCCTCCTGGAGCGTCGCGAAGAGCACCTCGAGGCGCTGATTGACCCGGCTGATGACCACGTCGCGCTCCTGGTCTCCGTGCGGCCCGAACGTGTGTCCCGCAGTGTCCGTCGAGCCGAAGTTCACGATGGTGTACGCCGGCAAGGGCTGGCTTTCGTCGAGGTAGAAGTCCGCGAATGTCTGTGCGCTGGCATTGTCTAATACGCCCGCGTAGTCGTCGATGTCGACGCTCGGCAGCGTGTAGTCGGTGCCGCCGATGGTGAGCGTGTCCTGCGCCTCGGGCAGCGAGAAGCCGTCCGGGAACCGACGCTCCAGCGTCGCAAGCGGCGCGCCGCGGCTCGACGGGTCGTTGATACTCGCCGTCATCGCAGGCTCGGACTCGGTGCCAAAGGTTCGCGCGACCGCCTCGTGGAGCGTCTCGACCGGCAGGTTGGCGTGCGCGCTGCCGAGCAATCGTTCGGTCCGGTACACGTCCTGAATCGGCCGCTCCTCACCGGCGACGCCGCGCTCCCAGAAGTAGTTGTCCAGGATGCCGTGGTGTCCGGACCATGCGCCGGAGCCGATGACATTGTGGCTCGGGTACGTATTCGACGGAAAGTTCGTAATCGAGCCGTACCGGTAGGTGATGCCGCGCTCCATCAGGTCACGGTAGTTGTTGATGTCGAAAGCCTCGGATGTGCCGTCTTCGAGCGCCTGGTAGAGGATCTCGGTGCTGGTCAGTCCGTCGTTGATGATGATCACGGCGTGCTTGGCGACCGGCTCACCGTTCTGAATCTTGGTGAGCGCGTCGGCGGTGAAGACCTCGTCGAGCACGCGACCGTCCTGCCAGCTCAAGAGGACGTCATCGCGAAGGCGTCCGTCCGGGCCGACGCCCGTGGTCGGCGCGACGCCGAGCGCTGCGGCGACCGTCGGCGCGATGTCGACCGCCCGAACGGCGTCATCGACCATCAGCGTCGAGCGCCCGTCGCGCAGCGTTGCGACTGTGGAACCAGCGTCTTCACCATCGCTGTGCGAGCGAATGCCAGGCCCGGCGAGCATGAGCGGCGAGCGGGATTGGACGTTGCTGAGGTGCCCGTGGTTGCCGAAGCCGCCGGTCGCCCACGACGCCGGCAGCACCATCACATCCCCGGCTCGCGGGTCGTCGAAGGACGCGGTCAGCCGCTCGAACGCGTATCCGTAGTGCATGTCTTCGACCGGGATGAACGCCAGTCGCTCATCCCCCGAGGCGTAGCCCTTCGAGTCGTACGTCGTCGACGCCGGGTTCGCGCCGAGTTGGAGCAGTGCCTCGTATGTGCCAATCGCGGTCGGGTCGACGTTCGCCAATGGGTTCGGCCCGTTCTCGGCGATGAGCTCGAACGTCTCTTCCTCGCCGCCCTGCCCGGCCACGCGTCGGAACGAAATGCTGCCGTCGGAGGCGAGCGCCCCGCCCTCCGCGACGGTGTAAATCAGGTCGCCCGAGGCGAGTTCGCGGCGAACCGTCGCGAACATCAGGACATCGGGATCGACCTGCAGTGCCTGATAGACCAGCGTGTAGGCATCTTCTTCGTCGGCCTGAATGCCCTGGTCCTCCCAGCTGAGGTGCCCGTAGATCGGGTCGCCGACGGCGAGGTCGGCCGGGCAACATTCGCCGGGCTCGCGGGGCGGTGCCTGAACGTCGTCAGATGGGTCGATGAACCCCTCGATCACGGCGCGGCGGCCGTCCAGGCCCAGCTCGACGGGAATCACGCCATCCATATCCGGATCGAGGATATTGAGCGCCTGCTCTTTCGAGATGGGCAAGATCTCCTGGGTCGCCTCGAGGAGCTCGTCGAGGCCCTCATCGCTGACCTGGCCGATCAATTTGACGTCTTCAAAACGCTCGAGCGTGTCGTTGAAGGTGCCCGTCACCTCGACGTCGTCGACGCGCAGGCTCAGGCCTTTGGTGGCGTCCGAAAAGCCGGACAGGTTGAGTCGCACGATATCGGCGGTGGAGATGAGCTCGCGGCTGACGACGCTGCCTTCCAGGTCGATGATGTAGTCGCCACTGGTCTGATCGATGGAGTAGCGGGTCATCGCGAAGACGTCGTCGCGGGTATTGGGCGTGTCGTCGTTGCCGAGGCTGACCTCCTCGCCGAGCCCTCCCTGCAGATACACCGGCTCGTCGCTCGCGCCGTCGCTGAGGCCGTCGACGAACAGCAACACCGGCGGCGCCTGGTCGAGCCGGTCGCCGACAAGGTCCTCCAGCGCCGAAGGCTCACTAAAAGACGTCACGCGCAGCGCGTAGCCGTCGCCTGGTGGAAGCTCGTAATCGGGATGGTCTTCTGGATCGTTCGGGTCGGTGCCGGCGGCGTGCTCCCATCCGTCCCAATAGCCGTCGCCGTCGGTGTCTTCGTTTTCGGGATCGGTGCCGAGCGCGGCCTCGTCCTCGTCGCACAACCCGTCCTTGTCGGAGTCGGCGCACGCGCTGTCAGCCGCGTCGGCGTCACTCGACACGTCGACCGCGACATCGCTTCCTGCGTCGGGCTCCACCTTCTCATCGGGCCCACACGCGCTCGCCACGAGCGCAATCACGCACACTACCGTCCAGAATCGCATATCTCTTTCCCGCGCCGCTTGTAAGTAAGCACTAACTACGCGGCATGGTACTTAAAATGCTGCGGAAATCCAGAGGGCGGCGTAGGTCATAGGTTTCGCTCGCGCCGGTGGCGCTCGCGAGGTCATA
>JBNJFZ010000038.1:0-23690 GCA_051747295.1 Myxococcota bacterium | reverse complement strand
GCACTAACTACGCGGCATGGTACTTAAAATGCTGCGGAAATCCAGAGGGCGGCGTAGGTCATAGGTTTCGCTCGCGCCGGTGGCGCTCGCGAGGTCATAAGGTCAGTGATTGAGTGATTGAGTGATTGAGTGATTTCTGCAACGCGACGAGGTCTGTGGAGACTCCGGCTACAATCATGCGACCAATCACTTAGTCACTTAATCACTGCGGCGCAGCCGCGACCCTACTCCGCCGCCTCGTCCTCGGTCTCACCGTCGACGCGCAGGCGCTCGAATTGGGCGCCGATGGCCTCGAGCTTCTCGTCGATGCTGTCGTAGCCGCGGTCGATCTGGCGGATGTTGTAGATGGTGGACTCTCCCTTCGCCGCGAACGCGGCGATGAGCAGGGCCATACCGGCGCGGATGTCGGGTGATTCGAGCGTCGCGCCGTACATCTGGCTGGGCCCGACCACGACCACACGATGCGGGTCGCAGAAGACGATGTCGGCGCCCATGCCGATGAGGTTGTCGACGAAGAACATGCGCCCTTCGAACATCTTCTCGAAGAACAGGCACGTCCCGTCGCACTGCGTCGCCAGGGTGATCACGATCGACATCATGTCGGTCGGAAACGCCGGCCACGGCGCGTCGTCGATCTTGGGGATAGCCCCGCCCAGGTCGCGCTTGACCTTCATCTCCTGGTTGCCCGGGACGATCAGCGATCCCCCCTCGAGCTTCGTCGTCACACCCAATTTCTCGAAGACCAGCCGAATCATGCGCAGGTCCTCGGGCACGACCTCCTTGATCTCGAGCTCGCCCCCGGTCGCAGCGGCGAGTCCGGCGAAGCTGCCGATCTCGAGGTAGTCGGGACCGATGGTGTGCTCACAGCCCCAGAGGCCCTTGGTGCCCTTGAAGTGCAGGATATTCGTGCCGATGCCCTCGATGCGCGCGCCCATCTTGACCAGCATGCGACACAGGCCCTGGACGTGCGGCTCACACGCAGCGTTGCGGATCGTGGTGTCGCCCTTGGCAACCGCCGACGCCATGATCGCGTTCTCGGTGCCGGTCACCGAGGCCTCATCCATGAAGATCTCGGTTCCGACGAGCCCATTCGAGCTGAATTGATACGCCGACTCACCGACCTCGATACGGGCGCCGAGCGCCTCGAGCGCCAGAAAGTGGCTATCCAGTCGGCGCCGGCCGATGACGTCGCCGCCGGGAGGAGGCAGTTTGCATCCTCCGCTGCGCGCCAACATCGCACCGGCGAAGAGGATCGAGGCGCGGACCTTCTTACACAGTTCCTCGTCGAGCGATGTCGTCTCGACCTCGGCGGTGTGCACCCGGACCACATTCTCCTCGAGCCACTCGTAGGTCCCACCGAGCTCGGCGATGACCTGTAGCATCACCTCGACGTCGGCGATGCGCGGCACGTTCTTGAGCGTGACCGGCTCATCGGTCATGAGAGTCGCTGCGAGGCACGGGAGCGCCTCGTTCTTGCTGCCGCTCGGAGTGATGGTGCCGCTGAGTGGGTGCCCACCTTGGATGACGAACTTTTCCATGTACGCGCTCGAATTTTCGAGAGTAAAGGTTGAATATATCTGCTACTGCGGGTTGTACCACGGCGAGGCGCGGGCTCTCAACTGGGTCACGCGGTGCGAACCGTCGTTCGGCCCCGTCCCGCACGACATGCAGGCGTACGCGGGTCTTTGCAGACCGCCAAAAACATGCCAACGTCTCGATGTGCCCTGCGTTGTTCTGCCGCGAGCCGGGATATGAAGCCA
This sequence comes from Myxococcota bacterium, assembly GCA_051747295.1. Lineage (GTDB taxonomy): Bacteria > Myxococcota_A > Bradymonadia > Bradymonadales > Bradymonadaceae > JBNJFZ01. The sequence continues at coordinate 21,930 of JBNJFZ010000038.1, read as the reverse complement.
AAGCTCTTTCGAGATCCGGTCCACAACATCATCGCCTTTGACCTGAACGACTCTGCGGAGGCGGTTTTATTCCGCCTCGTCCAGACGAGGCCGTTCCAGCGGCTGCGCCGCGTGCGCCAGCTCGGCTTCGCCAACCTGGTCTACCACGGCGCCGAGCACACCCGCTTCGTCCACAGCCTGGGGGTCGCTCACGTCGCCCGCCGCATGCTCGATGCCCTGGCGCCGGAATTTTCTTTCACGCAAGAGGAACGCACGGAAGTCCTCTGCGCCGCGCTGCTCCATGATATCGGACACGGCCCATTCAGCCACGCCATCGAAAAAGTCACCAAGATTCACCACGAGGATTACAGCGCGCAGATCGTGCGCGACCCCGACAGTGAGATCTACGAGGTGCTCAGCGACGTCGACCCGACGCTGCCCGACCGCGTTGCGCGCTACTTCGGTCCGCGTTCGGCCTTTCCATCGGACCGACAGGTGTTTTTGGACATGGTCAGCAGCCAACTCGACGCGGACCGGCTCGACTATATCCTGCGCGATGGCCTCGCAACCGGCGTCAAGATCGGCGTCTACGACTTCGAGCGCATCCTGACGATGCTCGAGCCGTACACCAGCAAGCGCGCCGACGGACAACCGAGTCGCCGACTCGCGGTCGGCTACCGTGCTCGGGAAGCCGTCGAAGGCTACCTCATCGCGCGCTTTCACATGTTCAAGCAGGTCTACCTGCACAAAGCAGTTCGCGCCGCCGAGAAGATGCTCGAAGCGGTGCTTCAACGCGCGCTCGAGCTGCATCAATCCGATTACGAATTCAGTGGCACACCCAGCAAGCGCCTGGCCAAACTCTTGTCCGGCGAGCGCCTGAGCACCGATGAGTACGTCTCGATGGACGATACGGACGTATGGATCTCGCTCAAGCAGTGGCGAAACGAGGACGACCCGGTGCTCTCGGAGCTCGCCGGCGGACTCCTCGACCGACGACTCTACAAGACTGTCGACCTCGACCACCGTGACCCGGTCGACATCGCGCGCACCATCGATCGCGCCCGGCAGCTCGCCAAGGACGAGGGCCGCGACCCGGCCTACACGGTCCTCACCGATCGCGCATCCGACACGCCCTACTCGCCCTACGATCCAGAGCACGGCGACATCGGCGCGCACATCCCGATTATCGGTCCCGACGGCACAGCGATGCCCATCGAGCGCACCAGCGACATGGTCCACCTGCTGGGGCGCGATTCCTACAAGATTCTACGTCTGTGCATGCCCGCGGATCTGCGGGAGAAGCTGCGGGACGGCTGAGTAGTGAGTGGTGAGCCCATGTCCAAACTCCGAGCATTTTTTGAAGGACTCTGGCAGCTCGCGCAGGCGGGGCTGGGCCGCGACACGCGGCAGATAAGCGACGTCTTTCCCCTCAGCACCGAGCCGTCGAACCGCGAGATGGACGCCGATCTCGTCCGCGACCTCGCCGACTCGAGGGACCCGTTGGACGCCGAGCAATGGTCCGGGCTGGTCGATGCACACGCCAAATTCCTGGAGAGCGGCGGCACGGGCGGACGCTGGGAGTTGTTATCGGTGTCCGGGCTGCCGATGTGCATCTACACCGGCGCCGAAGGACGGCGCGGTGAACAAGCGGTGCTACGCCTGAAGAATGTCGCCGGCGTCGATGCCCGCGGCGCGTGGTTGAGCTGGGCGGACATGTCCGGTGCATATGCTGCGGGCGCAGACTTCAGCGGCGCGAACCTCTCGGGTTCGGTCCTGATCGACTCCTGGTTCGAGGAAGCGAGCTTCCAGGGCGCCCGGATGCACGACGTGGACCTGTCGGGCGCGAAGCTCGTCGGCGCCGATTTTCGCAACGCGGATTTGAACGGCGCCGACTTCGAGTGCACCGATTGCACCGGCGCTGACTTTCGCGACGCTAACCTCGAGGGCACGCGCTTTCCGGGCGCCACCCTCGAGGCTGTTCGCTACTGAGTTTTCAGCCCGACAAGATCGGCCGGCCGGGTTCCAACCCGAAGTCCTCCGAGTCGTAGCCGGTGCCGATATCGCGCACCTGGAGCTCGGTCGATCCTGGGAAGTCGTCCACCGCCGCAGCGAAGAACTCGACCATGGGGAAGTCGCTGTAGTTGAGCTTCTCCCCCTCGAGCGCGTCGGCCACTGCGGCGAGCCGGTCGGCGATGCCGTCCCCGAACTTCGCACGAACACTGTCGTACGGCTCGTCATTGTAGCTCTCCATCAACAACACGCCGAGCGCTCCGTTGAGCGTGCCCACCAGCTTGCCATTGGTGACGGTTTTGGCGCCCTCGAACTCTTCGGGATCGTAGGCATCGTCCTGGCCACTAACCGACACCGACGTATCGAGTCCATCCTCGATCAGCGCTTCGATCACCGAGAGAAGTGCATCGACCGCCTCCGAGGTCTCGAGCCCACCGAGCAGCGCGACGTAACGGTTGGCGTGAAAGTTGACGAGAAAATCGATCTCGCCCTCGTCGGTCTCGATTCGGTAGCCGGTCGAGCTATTATCACCCGCTCCAATTTTACCGAGCTTCTCGGCCCGCTCCTCGCTGGAGGCACCGGCAATGTCCTTCAAGAACGCTGCTGGGTCCTGAACAGCCTGTTCGTAGACGTCTTCGCGCCGAAGCACGTGTGTGCTCGGTCGAACCACGTAACCAACCGGGCCCATATCGAAATCGACCTCGACAAACTCGGTGGGCTGCGACCAATGCATCGGCGATGTGGGAGCGTCCTCGACGCCCAGGACGGTGCCGCGTACCTCTCCGCCTCCGCTCCCCGTCCTCGCCGAGACGCGCACGGGCTCACCGCTTTGCAGGTCCTCATCGGTCAGTAGATAGGAACGATCGGGGAGCACCTCGTCGAGCGGCAGCGGACTCTGGTCGAAGTCCGACTCCTCGATGACCACCCGCGGCTTGCGGTGGCCGGCATACTCGCCAAATTCATCGCGGCGCGGTTGCGGCCTTCCGCGGTGGGCCAGCACCAACTCCAGATACGAAGCAAGATCCGTGATGCGCGAGTCCGTAAACGTCGCGTCGTGGTCGTCTCCCATGATCACGGTCGTACCCGGTTCTCCGTCGCCCAGGAAGAATGCTGTCGAATTATAGAAGCTATAGGGGTCAAATGGCCGAATATTCTTCGAAAATTCGAGAAGATTCCATTCGTCTCCTCGAAACTCGGTCTCGCTGTCGTTCATCCAGTCGAACCAGATGCGATCCTCATAGTCCGTATCGACGAACGTCTCGCGAAGCGGAAGGATGTCGATGACGCCCATCGCGTCGTCGTTGTCCCCAGAGATATGGCGCTCACGGGTGGTCGTGGTTTGACTATCGCGCTCCTCCACGTAGGTCGAATCGAGCTTGTCCATCCAGCGAAACTGCAGGCCGTTTGCCTGCTTGTAGAAGCTCTTGATGCGCTCGTCGAACTCGAAGCCCAGCTCCTCTTCGACGGCCTGGATATCTGCATCGGTCGCGGGTTCGCCCACCCAGTAGTGAGTGATAGCGACGCGAGGATGCTCGCGCATCTCGTCGACCATCGCCTCGAAGCGATCGACCCAGTCGTCCGACATCTCAGCGGGGTCGCGCTCGGTCGTTGGCGCGCCGCCACCGCCGCCGCCCGAGGTCGCTGCCCCGGCTCCAGCAACAGATGTGCCCGCCTGCTGCCAGGTCTCGTTGAGCATCGCCTGCATGAAGAATGGAAACAGCCCGACGAGGCCGGTCAGAAAGAGCATCCAGGGCTCGAGCTTCGGCTGAATGCCTCGCGAGCGCTGCAGCTCGACGGCCGTCTCCGACAGACGCCACTGCAGCCAGAGGCCCCATGCGCCACAGGTAACCACGCTGAGCACGAGCTCCTTGAACGGGTTGAACCGCTCCTCGCCCAGTGCCCCGTTGATGTCCTCGACGATCTGGAAGAACCAGTAGATGCCATACAGCCCGCAACTGACGAACGTAAGCAGCAGAACGGTTATGGGATTGCGTACTTCACCGCGATTCATATGTGCCTCTCAGCGGCGCGCGCCCGATACACATCAGCCATCGACGGGTGCGCCCGACGGAAATAAGTAACTCATTTGTAGATCAACCGTGGTGGAGAGCGTGGGGCGTTCGCACAGCCCTGTCAAGCTGGACGCAGTTCAGCGTCGGCGACCCGATGCCTCGTCCGCGGCGGCGTTCTGGGCATCCCCGAACCAATTCAGGAAGTCGAGCGCCTGCTCGCCGGCGAGGATGGTGAGCTCGACGCCGAAGGTCGGCCCGCCGACGGTCGTCTCGAACATGTCGGCCGAACGCTCGCCGCTGAGGTATCCGCTCACGGTCCCGTCGAAGGGGATTCGACCGTACCCACCGAACGCACGCACGGCGAGCAAGTCGTGGTTGTAGTAGACGAGGCTGGCGTCGGCCCACCAGTGCGGCGGGTTCACCGGCATCAAGGTTCCGCTGAGCCAGAAGTCCAGGCTGTGTCGGTGCTCGAGCAGACCGGGGTAGCCGAAACCCTCTTCTTCGCTCCACAGCGAGACGACCGGTGCATCGAGCTGAAAACCGTTGAGCTGCACATTGTACTCGTCGCCGTATCGGCCGCCTTCGTTGCTCGCCGACACCTCGAAATTCCCGCCCATCGACGGCGTGCCGACCCGAAGAAAACGGAAGTCCAGCGTGACCCCCAGGTAGATCATGTGGCCGGTCGCCTCGACGTCGGCGGTCTTCGACAGCTCGTTGACGGCCTGGTCGGAGACGCCCTGATAGCGGTAGCCAAGGAGACAGCCCGACAGGCACGCGACGCACATCAACACGCACAACCGTGCCGCTATCCGCACGCTCACAGCCTGAGTCTTTGACGTTTTCATGAGCCTGAAGTAAAAGAACGAGCGAGGATTTTAAGAGTCACAGGCGAGCACGGCTCGCATCCGAAGTCACGCACGCTTCCCGAACCTTATCGAGGCCAGATGAAGGGCGCTAACATCATCATCGCAACGGATCTGTCGGACAACTCCAGCGTGGCAGCACGCTGGGGACACCAGCTCGCGCAGACCTTCGATATGAACGTCGTCGTCACGCACGTCGTGGCCATCAGCGTCTCGAACTGGGCCAGTGGAGCGTACGATATCCTCGAGGATCCGGCAAATTTTCAACGCGCCGAAAAGCGCGTCGAAGAATGGTACGAAGAACACACCGGGGTCCGGCCCGACGGCGTCGACCTGCGCGTCGGCACCCCGCTGACACAGCTCAAAGAGTCCGTCGAGGAGTACGACGCGACGATGGTCGTGGCTTCCATGTCCGGCAAGGGCTCGGTCAAAAAACTCCTCGTCGGATCGACCGCGCAGGCACTCGCCTCGCACCCGCCCTGTCCGGTCGTCATTGTCCACCAGGACTTCGAGACGTTCAATCAACCGCCGAAGTTGACCGTGGGCTGCGACTTCTCCGAGAACAGCGATCGCGCGATCAAGTACGCGGCAAAGCTGGCACTGACGACCGACTCGTCTCTGGATATCGTCCACGCCGATACCGCCCCGGACCTCGACTTCATCGACGAAGCCGATATCCAGGGCGCGCCCGACGACGAGGACCATCGAGCGTGGGCCGAGGAGGAAATGCAGGCACTCGAGGAGCGGCTCAGTGATGCGCTCGCCCCCATCGAGTACCGCACGCACGTGGTCAACGACACACCCTCGCGCGGGCTCATCTGCTTCGCCAGCGATCACGACCAGGACATCATCCTGGTCGGCCGCTCCGGCCAGTCCGAGTTCGTCGGCACCATCCTCGGCAGCGTCATCAACACGCTACTGCAGTCGATGCCCTGCACCACGGTGGTCGTACCGCTCGAGGATGGCTGAGCAGCGATTGGCTGAGCAGCGATTGGCTGAGCAGCGATTAGCTGAGCAGCGATTGGCTCAGCAGCGGTTGGCTGAGCAGCGATTGGCTGAGCAGCGATTGGCTGAGCAGCGATTGGCTGAGCAGCGATTAGCTGAGCAGCGATTAGCTTAGCAGCGATTAGCTTAGCAGCGATTAGCTTAGCAGCGATTAGCTTAGCAGCGATTAGCTTAGCAGCGATTAGCTCAGCCGCTTTGCTGCTCTGCTGCTCTGCTGCTCTGCTGCTTTGCTGCTCTGCTGCTCTGCTGCTCAGCTGCTCAGCTGCTTTGCTGCTCAGCTGCTTTGCTGCTCAGCTGCTTTGCTGCTCAGCTGCTCTGCTGCTCGCCGCTTAGCTGCTCAGTGCGCGTGCCCGTGGTCGTCACCTTCGTGCGCGTGGTCTTCATCGCCGTGGTGGTCGTCACCTTCGTGCGCGTGGTCGCCGTCCTCATGGTCGTGGCCGTGGTCGTCCTTGGCCTCCACAGCGCCTTCCTTGGCTTTTGCATGCCCTGCAGCGTCGTACTGCTTGAGCTTCATGCCGCACAACGGACACTTGCCGTCCTCGGGCTTCTCCGTGCTCGCCCAGTGCACGGTTCCCATATCGCAATAATACGCTCCATCGGGAAGCTGCTCGGGCTCGACCGCCGGGTCGAACTCCGTGCCGCCCTTCGCGACTTCAACCTTCTCGGCGGGCGCCTCTTCCTCGGCTTCCTCCTCGCCCTCAGCGGCCGCCTCCTCGTCGGCCTCGGCAGCCTCGTCATCGGCCTCCTCGGACGGTGCTTCGGCTTTCGCCTCGTCATCTTTGGCGTCGCCGCTGGCGTTCTTTTCGCAACCGACAACCGCCACGGACAGGGCGAGGCAAACAATCATGAGAATACGCGCTTTCATGTCATACTCCTTTCTAGATTCGTTGATTCAGTTGGTTCAACTGGTGGACGTTGTGTCCGCCGGGCTTCCATGCCCGGATTCGTGATTCGATGAAATGTCGCCGAAACGAAGGTACAATGCTGGGACCACGATCATATTGAGCGCGGTTGACGAGACGAGCCCAAAGAGGATGACGATGGCCATCGGCGCCTGGATCTCGCTGCCCGGCTCGCCAGCTTTCAGCGCCAGCGGAATCAGGCCGAGCCCACTCGCCAGCGCCGTCATCAAGATGGGCGCGAGCCGCTCCATCGCCCCCTGCTGAACCGCCTTCCATACGTCCGAGATGCCCTCCTCGAAGTAGAGGTGGCGGATATGCGAGACCATCAGCAACCCGTTTCGCGTCGCGATGCCAAAGAGCGTGATAAATCCGATCAGCGACGCCACGGACAAGACGCCATCGAGCATATACACGCCGACGACTCCACCGATGAGCGCCAGAGGCAGGTTGGCCATCACCAGGAGCGCGTCGCGAATCGAGCTCAGCGAGATGAACAGCAGCAAGAAGATGCCGATGATCACCACGCCGGTCAGCACCGTCAGCCGCTGCGAGGCCTCGGTCGCGCTCTCGAATTGCCCGCCATACTCGACGTGAAAGCCCTCTGGCATGTCGATATTCTCGTCGATGCGGCCGCGGATCGCGTCGACCACGCCGACCAGGTTCGCATCCGCGACGTTGCAGGATACCACGATCTTGCGCTGTACGTTCTCCCGACTGATACGATTGGGGCGCAGATCACGACGAACGTCTGCGAGCGCATGCAGGGGCACTCGAGCCCCCGTCGGTGTTCGCACCAGCGTACCCCGCACCTCATCGACGCTCTGCTTCGCCGACTCCGGATAGCGCACGAGCAAGTCGAACCCACGTTGCCCTTCGATGACGCGCGAGACCTCGTGCCCACGGAACGCCGTCTCGATGGTCTCGGCGACCTCGCGCACCGTCAGACCATGACGAGCAATCGACTGGCGGTCGAAGTCGACCAGCAAGAACGGGATATCCGTTTGCTGCTCGACATTCAGGTCGACGACGCCGTCGACTCCCTCGATCTCGCGGCTGACGTCCGCGGCGACCTGCCGAAGCTCGTATAGATCCGGCCCGAAAATCTTCACCGCGATATTGGCCCGCGTGCCCGAGAGCATATGGTCGATACGGTGGCTGATGGGCTGGCCGATCGTGATATTCATCCCGGGCAGCTGCGACAGGTCCGCCCGAAGCGCCTCCAGGAACGCCTCCTCGCTGCGGTCCTGCATCTCGAGGTTCACGTCGATCTCGGAGGCGTTGACGCCCTGCGCGTGTTCGTCGAGCTCGGCGCGCCCGGTGCGCCTCGACGTCGAGACCACCTCGGGATGGCCGAGCATGATCTCCTCGACGCGCTCGCCCAGCTCGCCGGACATCTCCAGGGACGTGCCGGGCAGCGTCACCGCGCTGACGGTCAGCGTCCCCTCGTTGAATTGTGGCAAGAACGACTGCCCCGCCCGAAACAGGCCCCAGCCCGCAACCGCCAGCGCCACGAGCGATGCGGCGACGATGAGCTTCCAGTGCGGCAAGGTCTTCTCGAGCACCGGCTTGTAGCCGCGCTTGAGCCAGGTCATCACTCGGCCCTCGCCCTGCTCCTCGATCGCGTCGGTTCCCGGCAGCAGATAGTAACAGAGCGCGGGCGTCACGGTCAGCGCCACGACCAGCGAGGCCGTCAGCGAGACCACATACGCGATTCCGAGCGGCTCGAGCAGGCGACCCTCGACCCCCGTCAGGAAGAACAGTGGCAGGAATACCAGGACGATCACCAGCGTGGCGAAGACAATCGCTGATCGAACCTCGCGACTCGCCTCGTACACCACATCGATGGTCGGTCTCTGTTCGTCTGGCGGTTTCTTTGCCTCCAGCCGCAGCCTTCGCACGATATTCTCGACATCGACGATCGCATCATCGACGAGCGCGCCGACCGCGATCGCCATCCCTCCCAACGTCATCGTGTTGATCGTTCCGCCGAAGTAATTGAGCACCATCACGGCCGCGAGCAACGATAGCGGAATCGCAGCGGCGGTGATGGCCGTGGCGCGGATATTCGCCAGAAAGAGCAGGATGATGAGCACGACCAGGATCGCGCCGTCTCGGAGCGCGTGCACCACGTTCTGGACGGCGAGGTCGATGAAGTCGGCCTGTCGAAAGATGTGCTGGTGCAGCTCCATGCCCTCGGGCAACGAGCCCTCGAGGTCGCCCAGCACCGCGTCGAGTCGCTCCGTGAGCGCCAGCGTATTGGCGTCGGGTTGCTTCTGGATCCCGATGATGACCGCGTCCTTCCCGTTGAAGGATCCGTCCCCGCGCTTGAGCGCCGGCGCGATCTTGACCTCGGCGACGTCCGAGACCGTAATCGCCTGCCCGTCTCGGACCACCAGTCGTGTCTCGCTGATATCCTCGACATCTTCGACGCGACCCAGCCCATAGATCAGGTGCTCACGGCCATTTTCCCGGTAGAATCCCGCCGACGTATTCTCGTTGGTCTCCCGCAGCGCGTCGCCGACCTCGTTGAGCCCGACATCGTAGGCAGCGAGCTTCTGGGGGTCGGCGTGGACCTGGTATTGCTTGACGCCACCACCGATCGGGATGACCTGCGAGACACCCGGCACGGCGAGCAGCCGGCGTCGAACGACCCAGTCGGCCTCGGTGCGCAACTCGACAGGTGTATGCACCTCGGACGTCAGCGCGACGAACATGATCTCGCCCATCACCGACGAGATCGGCCCCATCGTGGGCGGCTCGATGTCCGGAGGCAACTGGGAGCGCACGAGCTGGAGCTTCTCCGAGACGATCTGACGCGCCCGATAGATATCGGTGCCCCAGTCGAAGTCCACGTTGATGACCGCGTTTCCGATGCCGGTATTCGAGCGTACGCGCCGTACGCCGGTCGCCCCGTTGAGCGCCGTCTCGATCGGGTACGTGATCTGGCTCTCGACCTCTTCGGGCGCCTTGCCGTGCGCCTCGACCACCACGGTCACACTCGGTGCGGTCAGGTTCGGGAACACGTCCACCGGCATCGTCGCGGCCTGCCAGGAGCCCCAGATAAAGAGCACCACCGCGATGAGGACCACGAAGAAGCGGTTCTCGAGTGACCATTTGATAATTCCGTCGATCATGGCGTCGCCTCAGTGGGAATGGCCGTGGCCGACCGAACCAGTCGATGTGCCTGCGAGCTTCACGTAGTAGGCGCCCTGACTGACGACGCGCTCGCCGGGCTCGATACCCTCGAGCACCTCGACCAACTGCCGGTCTCTGGCGCCCAGTTGCACCGTGCGTCGCTCGAACGACTCGCCGGAGGTCATCACGAACACGACGTCCATGCCCTTTTCGTCGAGCACGGCTGACTGTGGAATCGCCACGACTTCGCGCGGTTCACCGCTGTAGACGTGGGCGCGCACGAAGCTGCCGAGGAGCAGGTCCGGGCGCGGCTCAGACGGGTCCAGCGCAAAGGTCAGCGGCACCGTGCGAGTTCTCGGATCGACGACCTCGCCGAAGCTCACGAGCTCGCCGCTGTCATTGACGTCGATCTCGATGGCATCACCCGTGGCGGGCTCGAACCACGCCCCCGTGGGCTGCCCGATTCGAGGCAGGTCGGCCTCGGGCACGTTGGCCTCGAGCCACAACTGCGACCGGTCGACGATGCGCAGAAGCTGGTCTCCGCCAGCCACGAAGCCGCCGTCGGTGACCATGCGCTGTGCGACTGAACCATTGATCGGAGCGCGAATCGCGACGCGAGCGCTGCCCGCCCCACCCCGCGTTTGCAGGTCGCGATACTGTCGGAGCCGACGCTGGGCCTGCTGGATGTCCGCGCGCGCCAATTCCTGTTGCGTCTGCGCGTCGTTGAGGCGCTTTCCGGGCAATGCGCCCGATTCGACGAGGCCTTCGACCCGCTCGAGATCCTGTTCAGCACGGGCGAGTTCGGCCTTCGCCTTGCGGACCTCGGAGCGCAACTGCGAGATCTCGCCGGCGCTCAAGCTCGGCACGACATATGCGACGACGTCGCCCGCCTCGACGCGCTGCCCGATCCGCGGCAGGCCGCCCGACGGCGCCGAAATCCGCCCGTCGAACGGCGAGGTCACCATCGACTCCCCGTCGGATGCCGCGCGGATTGTGGCGTTGACCGGGACCGACGGTCGAACGCTTCGTCTGGCGGCCTCGACCACGCCGAAGTCGACCTTCCACTGCTGCTCCTTGAGGAACGAGATGTCGCCGTAGGGTTCGTCCGGCGCAGCCTCGTTCGCGTCTTCTTCGCTCTCGAACACCGTCACGGTGCCCAGGTCCAGCCGCTCGGTGAAGCCGTCGGTCTTCAGGATGAGCATCAGTCGGCGCTCGCCCGGGTACTTCGGTGTGACCGTCGGCGTGAAGATACCGGTGCGCGACGGTTCGGAGGCCTCCCATCGCTCGCCTGGTTTGTCGTCGCTGGTGAGCACCACGGTCAACTCACCCTCCTCGACCGGCTTGTAGGCGTCGAGCTTCGTGTAGTGCGCGGCGAATTCGGAGTCCTGGCCGGCGACGAGCAGCGGGTATTCGACGAATAACTCGCTGTGTTCCCCCGCCATCGTGACCACCTCGGCGGGCCGACTCGATCCGTGGTCGTGCCCGTGATCGTCACCGTGATCGCCGCCTTGATCGTCGCCATGATCATCGTGAGCAGGCTCACCGTGGCTGTGCCCTTCATCGGCGTGCTCGTGCTCGTGGTCGCCCTCACAAGCCGGCGCGACCACGCCCGCAAATGCGAGCAATGTGGCCATCACTGTCAGATAACTCAAAGATCTATTCATCTGATCGCTCCGAGGGACGCTGCACGTCCGGATTGGGCTGTCCGAGATTTCGACGAAGCTCGATTTCATGCTCCCGCGCTGATTTCGCCAGTGTGAGCGCTCGCAGCCGCGCATCGACCAATCCGCGGTAGGCATCGAGAAGCTCGAGCATGCCGATCTCTGCGGCGTCGTACCCCGATCGCGCCACCTCTACGACGCGCTCAGCGCGGTCGAGCCCTTGTTGCCGATACGTCGCGGCTGCGGCCCGCAAGCGGCGCGTTTGTTCGGCGAGCCCGATGACCTCTGCGGCGTACTTTCGCCGGAGCAACGCCCTGCGGCTCTTCGCGCGCTCCAACTTCGCCTGCGCCGCGAGCCGCTCGCCGCCGCTCTGGTTAAAGAGGGGCAGCGACAGGCTCAGACCTGCCACAAATCCGGGATAATGCTCTCCGGCCACGCTGGCGCCACGGTATCCGGCGGTCACGGTTGGCCCGGGCACCCACCAGCGCGACGCCGCCCGCTTCGAGTATTCGGCCGCCTCGACGCGACTCGAAGCCGCAGCGACCTCGGGCCGCGCGTCGACCGCCTCGCGCAATGCGCTATTTCCCGGAATCTCTCCCGGCATCAACTCGCCGGTCGGCACGACGGTCCCGTCTCGATCTGACAGATACAGTATCCCGCGCAATGTTGATTGTTGCTTCGCGAGTGCCGCGCGGTCGAACTCGATGTCTGCGGCGATCTCCGCCATCTCCTGTCTGAGGCGCTCGAGGTCGTACGTCGAGCTCTCACCGGCATCGACTCGCCGGGCGAGGACGTTCTCGAACTCGCGCATGTCGTCGAGCCAGGCGGTCCTGACCTCGATTCGCTGCCGGAGGTGGAGCACCGCGTAGTAGACGGTTCGAGCTTCGGCGGCCGCGCGCGCCATCTCGGCGGTCACCTCGTGACGCCGGGCATCGGCGTCGGCATTGGCTGCATCCGAGCGCAGCCCTCTTTCCCCCGAAAGGGGCAACTCTTGTTCGATCAAGATGAAGTCTTCGCCGACCGCATCGGGCTGCTCGTAGGACTGCTCGTGGGTGTAGGAGACGCTCGGATTGGGCCAGGCGCCCTCGCTGACAGCTCTCGCGCGCGCTTCGGTCACGCTCGCCCCCCACGCTCGCGTCAGGTCGGATTGCTCCAGCGCCCGCTGTACCGCTTGCTTCTCGGTGAGCCGCAGATCGTCGCGCTCCGCCTCCTGCGCGCCCGCATCGTGGATGCAGAGCCCGAATGACAGAAAAAGCGCGCCGACGATGGCAAAAATACGACCGCCGGTCGGTTTTTCAGCACCGGCTGGGCGCGGCTGATGTGAGATGGGGATAGACATGGACTGAACTTGGATTCGGGAGATTCGGCGTGCTTACAGCACGTAAGACAGGAGGGTCTCGGCCGCGTGGTGAACGCTGTCGTAGAACAAGACCGTCGAGCCTGAGATAAGCGCGGCGGTGCCGACTACGACGCTCCAGTGCAGTGAGGTCCAGGCCGGCTCCAGCAAGCCTCTGACCCGGGCTTCAATCGCCTCGCCCGCAAAGCCAAGGCCGAGCGTCGGGCGCTCCGCATCACCAGCCGCACGCTCGACCGCGAGGATCGTCTCGGCCACCGTGAGTCGGTCCCCGACCGCGTCAGCCGCCGCCGCGTCGCAGGCCTGTTCGCAGGCGATGTCGATCTCTTCGAGCAGCAACCTGGCTACGTGCGGGAGCTGGAGGTCGGCTCCGAGCGCTGCCATGTATTTGACCAGCGCGTCGAAGTGGCGTGCGTGCGCTTGCTCGTGGGCCACCACCGCGTCGAGCTGGTCGGACGTCAGGAGGCCTCTTAGCCGATCGGAGACGTAGACGCGCGGGTTCAAGATGCCCAGCGTCATCGCCACGGGACGCTCCGAGTCGATCTGCCAGCTATCGGTGTCGGCATCGTATTCGGTGATGTCACGCAGCGCTCGCTCGATGGAGTTCGACGACCGCAGGCGGCCGAGGTTCTGCGACCAGCCCGCAGCTAGCCAGAGCCCGATGATGATGCCGGTTCCGAGTATCAGCGGGGACATCGCTGGCGGCTTGTCGTGGACGAAGCACAGGTGAAAAGCGTGGTGTGAATGAGCCGCACAGTGGTCCTGGACGAGTCCGGCAGCATCCAGCACCGAGGGCGCGAAGATGACCAGCAAGAACGCCGCGCCGAGCACGACTGGAAGCAGCGCGAGCCCGACGAGGAGCGCGAATCGCGCTCGGGGCGCGACCGCACGGATGCGGTCCATCCACGCCGAGGTCACAAGCGCCGAGACCACCGCGCCCGAGAGCACACCGGCAGCGACGATGATCACTGCAATCTGTAGCCAACCAAAGACGACAGTCATATCACTTGTCCTGCGCCTTGCGTCGCGCCGCGACCAGGCGTTCGAGCGCCTCGAGCGTTTCGTCGCCGGCCCTGTCGGCGAGGTTGACGAACGCCTCGAGGGCGACCTTGACGTCGGCTCCGGCGACCTGGGCGACCAGGTCCCCGACCATCAACTCGGTCAGCTGCTTTCGCGAGACCTTCGGGGCGTAAACATAAGCATGCCCGTCCTTCGTGCGGGCGAGCAGGCCTTTTTCCCAGAGGCGCTTGAAGGTCGACTGGACGGTGTTGTGGGTGATCCCGCGCTCGACACCCACGTTGCGGTGCGCCGTCTTCACGTCGCTGTCGCCGTGCTCCCACACGTACTCGAGCACCGCCATCTCCAGCTCACCCAGATTTGAGATATCCGCCTTCATCGTGTCTCCACAGACCTATTTCACTGCCGTGACGGTACCGATCCAAAGAACCGATTGTCAATCGGTCTTGCGGCATAGGTCATAGGTTTCGCTCGCGCCAGGGGCGCTCGCGAGGTCATAGGTTCTTGGAGCTTGGAGGGCGGCGTCGACATAGGGCATAGGTTTCGCTCGCGCCCGCGGCGCTCGCGAGGTCATAGGTTCTTGGAGCTTGGAGCTTGGAAGGCGGGTCGAACCGCTGTGCAACCGCTCAACCGGCGTGCGGCCCTGCCGCACGCCAACCTATGACCTATGACCTATGGACCTATGACCTATGACCTATGCCCCATCGCGCTGCGCAAATCGGCCCAGAGATCGTCCGGGTCTTCCAGGCCGACCGAGATGCGCATCATCCCGTCGGTGATGCCGAGTGCGGCGCGGACCTCGGGATCGACCTTGCGGTGCGTCAGGCCCGCGGGGTGCTGTATGAGGGTGTCGGTCGAGCCCAGGCTCACGGCGGGCGTCATCAGGCGCACCGACTCCATCACGCGGCGGCCAGCCTCCAGCCCGCCGGCGAGCTCGAAGGCGAGCATGGCGCCGGGCCCGTCCATCTGGCGGCCGACGAGGCCGTGAGGGTCGCACTCGGGAAACTCGGGGTAATAGACCCGCGTGACCGCTTCGTGCTCATACAGTCGGCGAGCAAGGTGGCGAGCGCCCTGTTGCGCGTGCCGTACGCGAATAGCCAGCGTCTGCAGCCCCTTGTGCAGACGCCACGCCGCCTCCGGATGAAGGATGCCGCCCGTCAGACTCCGCATGACGCGCAGCCCGCGCGCCCTGTCTTCGCTGGTCGCCACGACGCCGGCGATGACGTCCCCGTGACCGCCGATATACTTCGACGCGCTGTGCAGCACGTAGCTCGCGCCGTGCTCCAGCGGGCGCTGCAACACCGGCGTCGCGAACGTCGAGTCGACGAGCACCGGCACGCCACCCGCTTGTTCGACGACGGACGCGATATCGACGAGGCCTATGGTTGGATTCGCCGGCGTCTCCGCGATGACCAATGATGTCTCCGGGCGGATCGCCTCGGCGACCTTGTCGGCCTCGGCCCACGTGACGTCCAGCCCGGTCACGTCGCTCGAGAGCAGCGCGTCGGTCCCGCCGTAGATCGGACGCAACGCCACGACGTGCGCGCCGCGACTGCGTGCGTCCGCCAGGCACGCCGTCATCGCCGCCATGCCGCTGGCGAAGCCTACCGCCGTTTCAGCGCCCTCGAGCTCCGCCACGCCGTCCTCGAAGCGCGCGACCGTCGGGTTGTGCAGCCGCGCATAGATCGGATCACCGTCCGGCCGCTTACCCTCCATCTGCCTGTCGATGCTGGCCGTGGCCCGATCGAGGTCACCGACCGGATAGGTCGTCGACAGGTCCAGCGGTGGCGCGTGTACGCCCAACTCTCGGAGATCTCCGCGTCCGGCGTGCACTGTCTTGGTATCGATGCGGTCGCTCATCTCGGCCTCCCTCGGCATGATCGAATTTTAAACCCCTTCACCCCATATACATAATATTATATTCTAAGGTTACAATTGTCATTCGAATTAAATTGCAATAAGAGGCAATAACATGGACTTGGACCGAATCGACTTCGCCATCCTCGAAGCACTCAGCGACGACGGAACGCTCTCGAACAAGGAGCTCGCCGCCCGCATCGACCTGGCCGAATCAACGACTCTGCGACGCGTTCGCAAGCTCGAGGACAAGGGCGTGATCCGCGGCGTCCACGCCGAGATCGACCTGCGCTCGCTCGGCGTCAACCTGCAGGCGATGGTCGCCGTCCGCCTGCAGAAGCACTCTCGTGAGCTCGTGGAGACCTTCGAGGAGCACGTGCGCTCGCTGCCCCGCGTCCTGTCCATCTTTCACGTCGCCGGCGAATACGACTATCTCGTCCATGTCGCGGTGCGGAATGCCGACGAACTCCGCGACCTCGCCCTCGATGCATTCACCACCCGACCCGAGGTCGAACACCTGGAGACCTCGCTTATCTTCGAACACACGCAGACATGGTCCGTGCCGACCGAGATCGAAAGCCTAGATAACAGCTAAAACCCTGAATACAAACAAGAAACGACGCACCCAAAACCAGACAAACGGCACTCAGACCCAACTTTTTTACGCAACGATTCGGTGGGGTCGGTCGAAAACCAATGATGGAGGGGCGACGCGTCCCTCCCCCATGAGTTTTTGCCACCTGGAGCCAAGGAGACGCCATGCTCGCCCGAATCGCCGCTGGAGCCGTACTCGGTATCGACGCCTACCTCGTGGAGGTCGAGGTCGACATCACCTATGGAATCGACTCGTTTCGCATCGTCGGGCTCCCCGATGGTGCGGTCCGCGAGTCACGCCTACGCATCCCGTCGGCGCTGGAGAACGGCGGATTCGAGGCACCTTGTAAGAAGATCACCATCAACCTGGCGCCCGCCGACATCAAAAAAGACGGCACCGCCTTCGATCTCCCGATGGCGATCGGCATCCTCACCGCCCGGGGATCCCTGCCGGCCTCTCGCGATGGCTTCGATGTCAGCGACTACCTGTTCGTCGGCGAGTTGAACCTCAACGGCGAAGTACGCGCGGTGCGCGGGGCGCTCCCGCTGGCGGTCATGGCCCGCGACCAGGGCTACCAGGGAATCGTATTACCCGACGAGAACGCCCAGGAGGCCGCCGTCGTCTCGGGCATCGAGGTCATCCCGGTCGCCCACCTCTCCGAGGTCGCAAGCCACATCCGCGGCGACGCCCCCATCGAGCCGATCGTCGCCGAGTGTGCGACCGCCGAGGAGATCGAGCAGCGCTATCGCGTCGACTTCAACGAGGTCGCCGGCCAGGAATCGGTCAAGCGAGCACTCGAGGTCGCCGCGGCCGGCGGCCACAACGTCCTGCTCATCGGCCCGCCCGGCTCCGGTAAGTCCATGCTGGCCAAGCGCATCCCGACGATCCTCCCACGCATGCGGTTCGAGGAGTCGCTGGAGACCACCAAGATCTACAGCATCACCGGCCAACTCCCCTCCGACGTGGGCCTGGTTCGACGCCGGCCGTTTCGTGCACCGCACCATACGGTCTCCGACGTCGGCATCATCGGCGGCGGCTCCGGTGTCCCTCGCCCCGGCGAGGTAAGCCTGGCCCACAACGGCGTCTTGTTCCTGGACGAACTCCCCGAATTCCGGCGCAACGTCCTCGAGGTCATGCGCCAGCCACTCGAGGACGGAAACGTCACCATCAGCCGCAGCCTCACGACGCTGACCTACCCTGCCGACATCATGCTCATCGCGGCCATGAACCCGTGCCCGTGCGGGTACTTCGGCTCCGAAAACAAGCGCTGCGATTGTTCGTTCGACCGGGTCCGCGACTACCGAAACCGCATCTCCGGCCCCCTGCTGGACCGAATCGACATCCACGTCGAGGTCTCACCGGTGCCATACCGCAAGCTCAAGGGCGCCCGACGCGGCGAGACGTCCCGCGAGGTCCGAGCACGCGTCCAGATCGCCCGCGACACGCAATCCGAGCGATTCGACGACACCGATGTTCACTGCAATGCGCAGATGCGCCCCGCCGACCTCCGAAAGCACTGCGACATCGACGAGGACGGGCACGAGTTGATGGAGACGGTGGTCGACAAGCTCGGCATGAGCGCGCGGGCCTACGACCGCATCCTCAAGGTCTCTCGCACCATCGCCGACCTGGACGGCTGCGACCGCATCGACGTCGGCCACATCTCCGAGGCCGTGCAGTACCGCACGCTCGACCGCGACCTCGGCTCGGCGCGTGCTGCATAAAAGAAGCCCCGGTGCCCAAAGAGGCACCGGGGCTCGGATACCGCTGGTTACGGCTGATTACTCGACGAACGCCTTCAGGGTGTAGTTGCCAACACCACTGCATTCGCCGCTTTCACCGCAGTACGGCTCTACCACGAGGTAGTAGTCGCCATCCGCGTCGACGGTGGTGGCGAGGGCGCTGAAGTACTCGCCCTGCGGCTGGTTCGGGTAGTCGTCGTTGCTCAGAATCTCGTCGCCATTGCTGTCGACGAGTCGAAGCACCGTGTCGGCGTTGTTGTCGGCGTCGCCATCACCATCACCTTCGGTGAAGGCGCCGAGGGTATCACCCGACGAAAGCGTGACCTGCACGTAGTCGGGCTGCAGGTCGCTGGCAGTCGCGTTCTCGATCGTGCCGCCGAACGCCACGGGCAGATCGCCGGTGACGTCGTTCGCATTCGCGATATCATCATTGCCTTCCGACTCGGTCACGTCGGTAAACGTGTCCGGAATCGTCAGGCTCGTGGCGTTCGCGGTGAAGTCGTAGCCGGTTCCTCCGCGGAAGAACGAGTCACGCACACCCGCGACGACCGTTTCGTCGGCCGAGTAAAGGACAGCACCGGCTGCGCCAGCAGCACCGAACGTGCCGTCCGAGAGGAAGCCGAAGACCGGCTCGAAGTCGGTTGCACTGGTCTCGACGTCGTATGCCAGCATCGTGTCGGCGGTGACGTCGAACTCGTAGAAGGCTGTGTTTCCAACATCGGCGATCGAGCCCGACTCGGACAGCGGCAGCGTCGCGCTCGCTGTCGTCCAGGTGATATCGGACGCCTCGAGATCATATCCGAAGGTCGACCCACCGACATTCTCGGGCGTATCGTTCTCGTCTTCGGGGACATTGCGCAGGTCATCGATATTGACGGCGTAGGTCTGCGGGTCTTCAGCGCTCGCAGGATGCGCGAACTCCACCGCGGCTGCTCCGTCGACCGGGCGCCCGATCGCGACCGGAAACTGGCCGAACGCGGTGTTGACCAACACTGCGACGTGCGGCTGAAGATCCGCGTCCGTCGCCGTTGCGGCGATGCGCACCGTGTCGCCAGGCTGCAGCGTGATGTTGAAGTAGTCGGTATCGAAGTCGTCCTGGCCGCGATCCGAAATTTCGTCGGACACCGTGTCTCCGGCCGACAGATCACGACGAGCATCGGGAGCGTCGTCCAGGTCGGACTCGCTGACGGTGAACTCGTAGGCCGCATCGGCGGTGTAGCTGTATGCGTCGACGACCGCCACGTAGTTCGTGCCGGAGTCTGCCTGGAAGCGAGCCAGGGAATCGAAGTTCTGGTTCTGCGCGTCGATATCGTCGTTGACCTTCACGACAGCGCCTGCATCTGCATCCCAGATGTAAAGGACCGAATCCAGCGAGCTTCCGACCGGGTCACGACCGGCGACGACTTCCGCTTCGTACAGGCCGTCCGAGTCGGCGGTGAATGCGTACCCGTCGACGGCTCCGTCATTGAGGTCGTCGGACTGCGCTGTGCCCAGGTCCACATCGGTCGTGGTCAGATCGGTCTCCGAGGTGAATACCTCGTACGTCGCGTCCGGACCGCCGTTATCGATGGCTTCCTCGCCCAGTCCACGCTCATCGGCGACCACAAGCGCGTAGTTCCCGTCTGCGGGGATGAACGCCTGTCGCGAATCGCCTTCGACTGCGGCGAGCACGCGCGAGATTGAACCTGCCTCGTCGGTCAGGAACATCACTGCGTTATTCGTACCGTCGGCCTCGAAGCCAGCGCCGGTCGACGCAAAGCCGAACTCGACGACGGTTCCAGCCGTGCCGGTAAACGTGAAGTAGTCGAGGTCGCTGGTCTCTCCGGAGCCCGCGGCGATATTGCCCGCCAGACTATCACCCGGCGAGAACGCGGTGCCCTCGGCGAATTCGTTATTGGGCTCTTCTTCGGTGACGCCCTCGAAGTCACTCACATCGGCATCGGTACCGGTATCCGTCTCCGTTTCCGTATCCGTCCCGGCGTCGGCATCAGCTTCGACGCCCGTGTCGGTCTGGTTGTTGTCATTATTGCCGTTATTTTCGTCGTCGGGCCCGCAGCCGACAAACGCACCGGCAGCGAGGAACACGACAAGCACATAGCTCAATCTCTTCATTGGTTATCTTCCCTATCCAAAAATAGTTCACAAAAACGCGTCGTCTTCAGAAAGTTCGAACGCGCGGACCGATCTAGCTACCACGAGTCGGAGGTGGACTTCAAACCGACGATATTTGCGGAAGCGCCGCCATTCGCAACTGGACCGGGCTGCCAGCTGGGAGCGATCTACGCGCTGTAGACAGCCCGGAACCCGACACCCGCGGACCGGGCCTCGGCGAGCAATGAGATGCGGCCGGCGAGGCGACTGGCGCGCATGTCCTGATTCCAGGCACCGCCGCGGCAAGGGCGCTCGACGTCGTTGCCATCCGCCGGCTGGCACCATTCCTGGACGCCGCCCCCGAGGTCGCGAACGCCGTACGGGCTGACGTCGTCGACGAAGACGCCTACCGGCTCGAGCTGGGGATTCTCGGAACGCGAAAAGCGCATCTTGCAAAAGGTTGCATCGAACCGGTTGCCCCAGGGAAAGTAGCGACCGTCGACGCCACGACCGGCCTTCTCCAGCTCGTCTTCGGTTGGAAGGCGGTAGTCGACACCCTCGCGCTGGCTGAGCCACTCACAATAAGCGTCGGCATCTTCGGGCCGCACACCGACCACGGGAATATCGAACTCGTGTCCCTCGCCGACGGGGTACATGTCCCGCGCCGAACCCTCGATGAGGATCTCGTCGGGCACCCACAGTTCCTGCTCTTCGTCGTATCGAATGAGCATGCCGTCCGAGTCGCGCGTCTGAGGTGCGCGCGACAGCGCCCGGTCCCCGAGTGTCTCATAGAGCTCGTTGAAGTAGACGAGGTACTCTCGGAACGTCACCGGGAGTTCCGCACAGAAGAACGAGTCGACGTGCACCCGCTGGGCCGGCCGCGGGTCGAACGCTTCGGGATCACCACCGGCGATATACTCGCCACCATCGATGAACAGGAACCCATCCTCGGCACGCGACTGCTCCGGGAGCGAGACCGAGATCTTCGTGGCCTCCGCGCGCCTGACCGCCACCGGCACCCGCGCGCTCACGCAGTCCGGGTGCTCGAGGGTCAAGAGGTAGCTGCCCACATCGAGTGTATCGAATTGGGTCGGCAGGGCATCGAGCTCCATTTCATCGGCCGCGACCATGCGGCGGTCGACTTCCTGGAAGCAAAAGAGCGTCGCGCTGGTGTCGGCCGGTTGCGACTCGATCACGAGCGAGCCGACGCCTCGAAGTCGATGAGCGTAGGTGCCGGTGTCGTATTGCTCGACGAGCGCCCGGTAGTGAATCGCGTCGAATTCGTCACCGCGCTGCTCGGCGGACTCGAATCGGGCGAAGTACAGATCGGCCAGGCCCTCGGCCGCTTCGGAGTTCTCCGGTTCGTAGGCCAACGCCTGGGTGAACGAGGAGACGGCCGTACCAAAGGCCTTGATCGCCTCGGTCTCGAGCGCGTCGCGCTTGTCCTCGAGCTTCCAGAGCTCGCGCTTTCTGAGGATCGGCTCCCACTGCTCGATCTCGGAGGCGAGTTCTCGTGCCTTGTCCACGTATTCTTGCGATGCCTCGCGTAATTCGTGGTATTCACGCGCCGCCTCTCGCCCCGCGGATACTCTCGCCTCGGCCTCGCGGGGCTGAATGCCCTCGATCCAATCCTCGAGGCGGTCCTGCAGGAGCTTCGCACTCTCGACCCTCTGCGTCTTGTCGTACGCCATTGCCTCGAGGCATAGT
>JBNJFZ010000037.1:26367-37931 GCA_051747295.1 Myxococcota bacterium | reverse complement strand
CGGGTCTGACAACAATGGCGGAGCTGACACCAGTTCTGACACTGGTTTTGACACGAGCTCTGACACCAGTGCTGACACGAGCTCTGACACCAGTGCTGATACCAGCTCTGACACCAGCTCTGATACCAGTTCTGACACCAGCTCTGATACCAGTTCTGACACCGGCCCTGACACCGGTCCCGATCCGGTCCCTTCCTTTTACCAGACCGCCTCAGGTGGTGGGTCGACCGAGGGTGGAGGCTATCGAGCCGTCATCGGTATCGGCGCCCCCATCCCGCGCGGCGAAGCATCCGGCGATGGCTACCGCATTCGCCTTGGTCCGGTGAGCCCGTAATAGGTCGGAACGATCCGTCTCGACGGCGAAGAGAACGATAGCAAATTCTTGATTAAGCTAGCATTATCGAAGGTATAGAGATGAAGACGAGAGCATTATTTATTCTGGCAGTCGCCCTGATGCTGACCATCCCCCAGATGGCCAGCGCACAACAAGTGCCCGCAGAAGTACCCATCCAGGCGTTCCTGGCCGATGACAACGGCGTGCCTGTCGACGGCACCGTCACGGTGCGCTTTGGCATCTACGACGACGCAGTCGGCGGCAACGAGTTGCACAACGAAGAAGTCACCCTCGACGCCGACGCCGGCGCATTCACCGCCTATATCACTCCCGATCTGAGCATTTTCCAGGACAATCAGGAGCTGTATCTGGGCCTGGCCGTGGACGGAGGAAGTGAAATGAGCCCGCGCCTGCAGATGGCGACGGTTCCCTACGCTGCTGTGGCGGGTACCGCCGCGGACGCAGCCACCCTCGACGGGATGAGTTCGTCGGACTTCGCCCCCTCGGACTATCAGCCCGACTGGAGCGAGGTCGAGAACAAGCCTGCCGGCCTCGACGCAAGCTGCGCAAGCGATGAAATTCTCAAATGGGACGGCTCCGCGTGGGCATGCGCCGCCGATGAGAATGCGACTTATGCTGCTGGCGATGGCCTTTCATTGTCCGGTTCGGACTTTTCGGCCGACTACAGCCAGATCCAGAGTCGCGTTGCCGATTCGTGCGGCACTGGTGAGTACATCACCGGTATCAACCAGGACGGCACCGTCATGTGTGCCGCCGACCAGGACACCGACACCACCTACGACGCTGGCAACGGACTCGCCCTCAACGGCACGACCTTCTCGGCCGACGACACCTACTTCGACGGAAACTACTATCCGCTCACAGGCGGAGTCGTCGATGGCGATGTCGAGGCAAATGGCCACCTGCGCACGGACGCCGATGGTTCGGCGGGCACGTCGTATCTCTTCTGGGACGACACTGGAGCACCTGGAAGTGGACCGCGTTGGTATTATTCTGGTGGCCTCGACACGTTCTACATGCGAGGCGCGGCCGGTGGATTTGATATTGAAGGTCAGTTCGAAGCTGGTGGCGACATTATCGCTGACGGCAATATTACCATCAACGACGATACGAGCCCGGGCCTCAGCTACCTTTACTTTGCCGACGGTGAAGGCTCGACCGGACCGCGGATGTACCACCGTGCATCTGACAATCGGGCTCGGTTCGACGGCATCAGCGAGTTTTATGTTGGCGGCGACACCGGCGCGAGTGGCACCAAAAACTTCATCCAACCGCACAGCGAGGACCCCACCAAGCAGATTCGCTACACGTCACTCGAGGGCGGTGAGACCGGTGTCTACACGCGCGGAAGCGCTCGTACGACGAACGGCCGCGCAGTCATCGACTTGCCCGAACATTTTCGGGTCGTCGCAAGCCCGAAGGAGTTGACGACCAACCTGACGCTCAAGGGAGGCTGGGCTCCGCTGTACGTCGAAGAAGTCACTCCGACCGAGCTCGTCGTCGCTGTCGACGATCGCTTCGGAGATGAGGACGTCGAGTTCGACTACACCGTCAACGGTGTGCGCAAGCACTTCGAAGACCGTCCGGTCGTCGAGCCGAATACGCACTTCCTCCCAGACGAAGACTTCGCCGCCTTCGCCGAAGAGATGCGCAACAACCCGGAGATCCGGGCCATGCTCATCGAGAACGGCCTGCTCAACGCGGATGGATCGGTTAACGAGGCGGTCGCCGAGCAACTCGTGCGGTGATTCACTCATGACATGAGTGTCTGCGGTGCTTGCTGCAGGCACACGCATCCGAGCCGGCCGGGTTAATCCCCGGCCGGCTTTTTTTCTAGGGTGCGTCGAGTGTCGGTCGGTTCGTACTGCACGGTCACGCCGTCGGCGACGCCGCGTGCGCGCTGGCGCGCCTCCTGGATGTCCTTGCCGCGGGCGAGGCCGACGCCCATGCGCCGTCCAGGCCGAGTCGTGGGCTTGCCGAACAGCCGCAGCTCGGTTCCGGGGACTCGCAATGGCGCGTCGTCGACCGTGAATTGTGGGTTCTTGCCGTGCCCGTCCGCCAGCACGACCGCGCTGGCGCCGGGCGTATTGAGCTTGATGGTGCGCGGGACGGGCAGGCCGAGGATGGCGCGCACGTGCAGGGCGAACTCGCTCAAGTCCTGGGTGACCATCGTGACCATGCCCGTATCGTGGGGCCGCGGCGACAACTCGCTGAAGTAGACGGTTTCGTCCTCGATGAAGAACTCGACGCCGAAGATGCCGTATCCGCCGAGTGCGCGCGTGACGTCATCGGCCATCTCCTGGCAGGTGTGGAGGACCGTCTGACTCAGTGGCTCGGGTTGCCAGGACTCGCGGTAGTCGCCGCCTTCCTGGGTATGACCGATGGGCTGGCAGAAGCTGGTGCCATCGGCGTGGCGCACGGTCATCAGCGTGATCTCGGTGTCGAAATCGACGAATCCCTCGATGATCACGCGGCTGGAGCGGCCGCGACTGCCCGCCATCGCGTAATTCCAGGCGTCCATTGGATCATCGCCTTCGCGAATCATCGACTGTCCCTTTCCGCTGGACGACATGACCGGTTTGACCACGCACGGCACGCCGATGTCGGCGACCGCGTCCATGAATTGCTCCTCGTCGGAGGCGAAGGCGTACGGCGAGGTGCGCAGCTCGAGTTCTTCGGCGACCAGCCGACGGATATACTCGCGGTCCATCGTCAGTCGCGTGGCGCGCGCTGTAGGGATGACGTTGAATCCCTCGACCTCGAGGTCTTCGAGCGTGCTCGTGGCGATGGCCTCGACCTCGGGGACGATGAAGTCCGGGTCTTCCTCCTCGACCAGTGCATAGAGCGCTTCACCGTCCTGCATATCCATCACGCGCGATCGGTGCGCGACCTGCATGGCCGGTGCGCCCTCATAGCTGTCCACGGCGAGCACATCCACGCCCAGCCGTTGGGCCTCGAGCACGAATTCCTTGCCGAGTTCGCCGGAACCAAGCAGGAGGAGCCTGGTGGCGTTGATGCTGCGAGGTGTTCCGAAAGTCACGCTGCCCATGTCGTTCCCGTTGTGTCAAAGGTGTCCTGTCTGTGTGACCGGATTACAACTTATCGGCGCAAATGCAACACGATGCTGCAGGCTGGCTGGCCGTACTGGTCTAGCCGCGCAGGGCAGGCCACAGAATCTTGACGAATTTGAGGACGCTCGGGTCCTCCTCGAAGTCCACCAGACGCGGCGCGATTTCGTGAGTCTTCTTATTCGTGGCGAACCACGGCGGCTTGGGCATGACCACAAACGGCCCGCGGATGACCGACTTTTCGGGCTTGTCGAACAAGAAGGTGTTGTGAACCACGCCGATGCCCGACTGGATATCCTGACGCGTGTGTCCGGGGTATGCGCCCCACGTCGTCGATCCGAGCGCGTATGCCAGTGCGGGCCAGTGGTTGATGACCACGCTGCCGTACTCGAGGTCTTCGATGGCTTGCTCGATCTCGTCTTCGTACTCTTTCTGTGAGCGCGGGTCGATGTAGATCGACGCGCTCAGCGTTCCCCAGAGGACATCGTTGGCGAATTCGACGGCCTTTTGCAGGTACTCGGCCGGGTCGCTGCCGGGCAGGGCGGTCTCGGACATGACCGTGCACCACGCCTCGCGCTGGAAGCAGATATCGTCTTCGTGAGATGAGTCGACGTCCCGAATCACCGCGTACGGCAGATGTTCTTCGCGATGCTCGCCGGCCTGATCGGTCCTCTCGTCGTGTTGGTCGATGAACGCTTCGTAGCGGTCACGGGCGCCAGGATAATAAGCCGCGCGCGGGCCGACCTCCTCGAGGATTTTTACAACTCGGTCCATCAGATCGTCGCGCTGCGGCCAATCCTCCCAGGTGATGACGACTCGCACAGCGTTGCAGTTGAAGCCGGCGTTATTGACCAGTTGTGAGGCGATATTCTGTGCCTGGAAGTCGAGTTCTTTGTCGGTCCAGTTACCCGGGAAGACGATTACCGGGCTGACATTGCCCAACTCGCTGGTGATGGTCTTGTCGATGACCGGATCGTCCTCGTCCTTGCGGCGATCTCCTTCCTCGCCGGTGCCGTAGACGATGGCGTCGTGGCTCTTATCGCTGCCCGTGATGTGGATGGTGTCGACGAGATCGTGGTGGACGAGGTACTCGCCGACGTTGACGCCGCCGTAGACGACTTCCATGTAGCCGGCGTCGATGAACTCGCGAAACGACTCCTCGATATACGGGCCGATATAGTCATTGACGGGGTTGAGCTTGAGGATGCAGACCTCGCCCTCGGCGAAGAGCTTGTAGATGCAGTCGAGCGGTGGGATGCTGTTGACGTTGCCCGCTCCGAGGACCAGGGAAACCTTGCCGACAGGGTCCTCCTGCAGGTAAAAACTGGCCATGTGCTCGTACAAGTTGTCACGCGTGACGCCTTCTTGCTGGTACACTTCGGCCGTAAAGCCGGTATACATCAGCTTGTCCCAGATGCTCTTGGGGAAGACGTCGACGGCGATCTTTCCGTTGGAACGCTCGCGCACGTCGGATTTGTCGATATCAGGCTCGCCGTGCCGGCGGATGTCTTCGAGGGTGCCAATGAGAAGACGCAGGTTGCGAACGGTCGCCATCACACCGCCGAGCCACTCCTCACCGACGTGCGGTGAGTCGACCGGGATGCCTTTGGCCTCGAGCGCCTCTTGGACCTGTCCTTCGCCGACTTCGACGGTACGCTCTTTGAGCCGGCGTGCCATCGCGATCTTGTCTTCAATCGCCAGGTCTGCCCACTCCTGCTTCTTCGCGTCGAGCCGCTCTAGTTTCTGGTCGAGCTTGTCGGTATCCATGGGTCGCCCTCATAACCTACTGGTGGGTCGGATTTGTAAACGAGCGCACTGTAACGCAGTGAAAAGCCATTCACAACACAGCCGCGCGGCTGATTTGCGGTCGCTACAATAATGAGATGACGATGACGAAACGCTTTGAAATGCCAGAACATTCTCCGGACGCCGTGGTCGTTGGCGCAGGCCTCTCGGGCCTGAGCGCGGCGCGCGAGCTGCGGCAACGTGGACTCGATGTCGTCGTGTTGGAGGCACGCGACCGTGTAGGCGGTCGCACGCTCAGCAAGCCGGTCATTGGTAATCATCTGGTCGACCTCGGCGGCCAATGGGTCGGACCGACGCAGGATCGGGTGCTGGCGCTTTGCGACGAGCTCGGCGTCGAGCGGTTTCGCCAGTTCGACGAGGGCGAGAAATGCCTGGTCATGGGGGCCGATGACGTTCGGACCTACCGACATACGATACCGTCGCTGCCCATCTGGAGCCTCGTCGATCTTCAGTGGGCGATGAGCAAGATCGATCGCATGGCCAAAAAGGTCCCTGCGACCAGTCCAAAAGATGCGCCTCGCGGAAAACAATGGGACGGCCTGACGGTCGCGGGCTGGGCGGATCAGCATATCCGAACCCACGACGCGCGTGTGACCTTTGATCTGGCGGTGCAGAGCATCTTGGCGGCCGAGCCAAACGAGGTCTCGCTGTTGTACTTTTTGTTCTACGTGCGGGCAGCGGGCGGGTTTATGAAGCTCGCGAGCGTGGATGGCGGGGCCCAGCAGGAGCGACTCGTCGGAGGCGCACAGCAGCTCAGCCAGCAGCTCGCCGACTTGCTCGAGGGCCGCGTCGTGCTGGAGCAGCCGGTGCGAGCCATCGAGCAAAGCCGAGATGGCGTCGTGGTACACAGCCCCGACATGAGCATCGAAGCAACCCGCTGCATCGTGGCCATCGCGCCGGCGCTCGCCGGCAAAATCGACTATGCGCCCGTACTCGGCGGCCGGCGCGTCCAACTCACCCAGCGTATGCCGATGGGATCGGTCATCAAGGCTATCGCGGTCTACGAGACGCCGTTCTGGCGAGAGGCGGGCATGTCGGGGGAGATCATCAGTAAGGTCGGTCCGGTCGCGCTGGGCTTCGATGACTCGGCGCATGACGGTGGGATGCACGCGCTGGTCGGGTTCATCCTCGGCGATCAGGCGCGTAAATGGACCCGCCGTGCCGCGGACGAGCGAAAGCGCGCGGTGCTCGGTTCATTCGCGCGGTGTTTTGGGCCCAGAGCGCTCGAGGCGATCGCATTCGTCGAACAGGACTGGCTGGCCGAGGAATTCTCACGTGGGTGCTATGTCGGGTTCTGTCCGCCTGGCGTTCTGACATCGCTCGGCGATGCGCTGCGCGCGCCGTCTGGCAGAATACACTGGGCCGGCACCGAAACCGCCACTGAGTGGTGCGGCTATCTAGAAGGCGCCTTGCAAGCGGGTCAGAGAGCGGCGCGCGAAGTTATCGCTCGAATACGGAAGGCTTGAATCGAAAATCTGGCGTGGGGCCCCGGGTGGGGAGCAATAGGATGCGATTTGCCTGCGAGTAGGTTCGCTTGCAAATTGATGGTTTATCGCTGTAATCTCGCCGTGCTCGAATACGCGTTTTGCGGACGGATTACCTGAGCACTGGAGCGCCATGAGAGTTCTGAGCGTCGGTTACTGTACACTGGATCACTTCGCGGTCGTGGAGCGTTTTCTCGAGCCCGACTTCAAGATGGAGATGTCGAAGTTCAGCGTTCAGGGCGGCGGATCGGCCGCGACCGCCATCACGACCCTCTCTCGCTGGGGCGTGGACTCCGAGTTTATCGGGAAGGTCGGCTCCGACGCACGAGGCGACCAGATCATCGCGACGCTGACCGGAGAGGACGTCGACTGTGAACACATGGTCGTCGAGGACGGCGCCATCAGTCAGTTCTCCTTTATCACCGTCGAAGATGGAACGGGTCGCAAGAAGACCGTCTTTACCAGGGGCAATGTCTCCGAGTTACGCGCCGACGAGATCGACGAATCGGTGCTCGACGACGTCGACTACCTGCTCGTCGACGGCCAACAGCCCGACGCGCAACTGGCGTTGTCGAAGGCCGCGCGTCAGCGAGATATCACGGTCATCTTCGACGCCAGCTCCATCGAGACCGGTACCGGAGAGCTCGTCGAAAACTGCGACCTCATCATCGCGTCCGAGCGCTTCGCTAGCCAGTTCACGGGTGTCGGGCGGCTCGAGCGCATCTGTGAGGTCTTCCTTGAGCGCGGTCCGGGTTGCGCGGTCGTGACGCTCGGGGATGAGGGCGTCGTCGGGATGAACAGGGACGACAACAAAGTGATTCGCGTCGAGCCTCATCCCGTGGACGTCTTCGATACGACCGGGGCCGGGGATGTGTTCCTCGGGGCCATGACGTACGCGATGATCCACGACTTCGAATTCGAGCGCGCCATGCGCTTTGCGAATACCGCTGCTGCGCTGTCCTGCGTAGATATCGGCGGTCGCGGGCCGATTCCGGAGATCGCGGCAGTGGAAGCCGCGATGGAAGGGTAGCGTTCGTTTCAGAACGTTGCTTCGGGATTGTTGAACAACTCGATATTCCAGTTCGGCTCGGGGGCATCGAAGTTGGCGGTTCCAACGACGACGAGCGTGCCGTTTTCTAAGCGGGCATCGCCTGTCAGAACGCTGTCGACCCAACGTCCTCGCGGCCATGCGTGAGACGTATCGAGGATAAGGTCTAGCAGCCGGGCGAACGCGCCGCTCAGCGTACTAAAGGCGTCATCTGTCTCGTCCTCCATTTCAAATGTCGACATAATCCCCCCCCCCTGGTGAGCTACTGGGCGTGTGGGAGTACGGATGCGTTGAAACTTGGAAACGTGGAGACGCAGAAGAACGCGTGGATGAGTGGAGGGTACGGAAGATGCTTGGAAACGGAGTGAGTGGAAGCGTGGAGCCGCGGAGGGCGTGGAAGCCTTGAAGTACGGAAGCCCCGAGGCGTGGAGCCCCGAGGCATGGACGGGTCGAAACGTGGAGTCAGGGGCGCCTCGAGTCTGGAGGCGTGTCCTGCAATTACCTACTCCCCCAAATCTCCCACATCTCCTTTTCCCCCTTATCTAACGTCGACTACCACGCGACGCACGCGAGCGACTCGATTTCTCGGTCTTCGGCTCGCCGATCTCGACCGCGTGGTAGTCGCTCTCGCGGAGCGCATCGACCAGGTCACGCTGGGTGGTCAGCTCGTCCTCGAAGAACGTCGCGTATTGTCCGACGGGCTCCACCGAGTTGGTCGGGTCGCTACCGCCGGTGGTGGAGACGCCCATGAACGAGGCGGCCTCGAGCGCGAAGTCGCGCTGGATCTGGCCGACGCGGGAGTTGAAGGCCTCCACACCGTTGAGCTTGTCCAGGGTGAAGATGTGGTCGCCCATGTTGAACGGAATCTCGAGGTCGTACGGACGCGCCGCGATGACCGCGCCGTCGCGCTCGTCGAAGAGGTCGAAGACCGCTTCGGCTGGCGGGGTTGTCGCGTCGGTCAGGCGCCTCCATTCCTCGGCGAGGTAGAAGCTGTCGACCTCGGGTGTGAATCCCAGCAGCAGCCCCTTGTCGGTCGGAATCTCGATGCCGATAAACACGGTGATGTCCATCGAGCGTCCCATCTCGATGGCGTCTTCGCACAGAAAGGTTGAGAGATGCTCGCAGAAGGCCACGCCTTCGAGACCGGCGTTGGCCGCATTTTGCAA
Organism: Myxococcota bacterium; assembly: GCA_051747295.1. GTDB lineage: Bacteria > Myxococcota_A > Bradymonadia > Bradymonadales > Bradymonadaceae > JBNJFZ01. The sequence goes on along the minus strand of JBNJFZ010000037.1, from coordinate 29,004 downwards.
GACATCTTCGAGTGAAACGGAGACGCCCTTTGAGACGGACGTCTTGGCGTGCATGTCGACGAGCATAAATGAACTCCTTCGGGCCGCGTTCGCGGCGAATTATCTGTCTTCTTTTAGTTCGATAACTTCTGGTTTCTTGTCCACGTCGGCGTCGTCGGCGTCTGGGTCGACGACCTCGGGGGTGACGTCGATGACGTCGTCTCGGGAGCCGCCCGGTGTCGGACCCGGGCCTTCGCCGCCGAATGGGTCCATGTCGTCGAAGCTCACGAAGGTGACGCCGCCGCCCTCGATCGACTTCTGAAAGCGCTTCTTGATGTACCCCTTGAGCGGCTTTCTAGCCGTTGGAATCAACAAGAGCATACCGGCGACGTCTGTGAGCACGCCCGGCGTGACCAGAAACGCGCAGGCGATAAGGACGGCCAGCCCGTCGAGCAACGAGTCGCTCGGGAGCTTGCCGCTGCTCAGATCATCGGTGATTCGACCCCACGCGCGGAGTCCCTGCCGTTTTCCGAGCCACGCGCCGACGACGCCGGTCACCAGGATGAGCGCCAGCGTTGGCCAGAGGCCCATCCATTGGCCGAGCGGGATGAGAATCGCCAACTCGACCATCGGGACGATGGTAAAGAGTATTAAGAGTCTGGCCAGCAAGCGGGGCTACCTCAGGAATTCGCCTTCTTCCAATCGGCGAGGAAGCGCTCCAGTCCGGAGTCAGTCTTGGGGTGGAGCAGCATCTTGTCGATGACGCCGAACGGGATCGTGGCGACGTCAGCACCGAGCATTGCAGCCTCGGTGACGTGACGCGGGTGACGAATCGAAGCGGCGAGGATCTCGGTCTCGAGTTCTTCGTAGTTCGAGTAGATAGCGGCGATCTCGGCGATCACATCCATACCGTCGTGGCCGATGTCGTCGATCCGCCCGATAAAGGGGCTGATATAGGTCGCGCCGGCCTTCGCGGCCAGCAGCGCCTGGTTCGCCGAGAAACACAGCGTCACGTTGACGCCGATGCCGTCGGACGAGAGCGCCTTGCAGGCCTTGAGGCCCTCACGGATCAAGGGAACCTTGATAATGACGTTGTCGGCCCAGGCCGCGTACTCACGGCCTTCGGCGACCATGCCCTCGAAATCGGTCGCGGTGACTTCAGCGCTGACCGGACCGTCGACGAGCGTGCAGATCTCCTCGATGACTTCGCGGAAATCGCGGCCCTCTTTGGCGACGAGGCTCGGGTTCGTGGTGACGCCGTCGACAATGCCCAGGCTCGCGGCCTCGCGAATGTCATCGACGTTCGCGCTATCGATGAAAATCTTCATGGAGTGTCCCGATGATCAGTGTCCGAGACGCGTGCTTTTCGCTGCGAGAACGGACGTTTAGCGGTTCCAGTGACTTGTGGCGAAGAGCGCGGCTGACGTGCGAATCGTTGTGACTCGATGTCAGCGCTTTCAGCCCGTTTGAGTGGACTGCTTGCGCGCCAGACTCCTAACATTAAGGTGTTTGTGACGCAACAGGGCAGGGTGGGGGTCGAAACCGCGGTCGTGGAGTCGAACGCGTGGTCAAAACTGCGCCTTGAAGGCGTCGGGGACGCAGAGCTTCTGGTTGCCGACGAATGCACCGCAGGCATCACGGTCATTTGTGTCCGCACACCCGGTCGGGCCGAGGCAGGTGTAGTCGTGGTTGAAGCGGCAATCGGATTCGAATTCGCACGGTTGCATGCAGATGGCAGTTTCGGTGCCGGGAGGCGTGCGGCAGACGCTCGTGTACGGGCAGTCGTCGTCGCTGGTGCATCCAGTCTCGGTGCAGTAGCCCTTCGGGAAGGTCGAGCCCAGTGGTTCGGCGAGCGTCGACGTGCAGGTCAGGCCGTCCTGGCAGTCATCGTTCGCGTCGCAGTCGGCCCCGATGATCGAGCGGCATGGGCCTCGTTGGTCCTTGGTGTCGCAGAATTCCCCTTCGGCGCAGACGTCGTCGAGGACGTGACACCCGCGGATGCAGTATTGTTCGGGCTCCGCGCCAAAACACAGGCTGCCCGACTCGCATTCGAGGTTGACCGAGCACGCCTCGCCCTCGGCGACGTCTCCCAGTGTGTAGCATACTGGCGGTGCGTTGAGCCGAGCAGTGCAGAAACTGCCGTCCTCGCACACGCGGCCAGCCTCACTGCAGATCTTCATGCACTGGAAATCATCTCCGCGCTCGTCACCTACGCATGCGGCACCGTCGACGCAGGTCCCTGGTCTCGTACAGGTTTCGCCGATCTCGAGTGGTCCAGAGTCTGCATCGGTCGAGGCGTCGCCGGTTGCATCTTCGCTCGCGTCCTCGCCGGCCGTGTCAGACAGCCCCACATCCCCGTTTTCGCCGCCGTCGTCCGAGCACGCACTCGACAGGATGGCGGCGAGCGATAGCACCAGGGCGAGTAGCAGCGGTTGTATGACGCGGGCGTCGAAGCGCATAAAAATTCGGCTCCTGCGATAATCGTTCGTGGTCGAATGACCGGGGGACATCCTACATAAAGCCGCATCGCCAGGCCACTGCGGTATCGCTCGCTGGGGCTCGCTCGCAGTATCGGCTGCTGGCGCAGCCTCGCGGTATCGCTCGCTGGGGCTCGCTCGCAGTATCGGCTGCTGGCGCAGCCTCGCGGTATCGCTCGCT
>JBNJFZ010000037.1:16459-26267 GCA_051747295.1 Myxococcota bacterium | reverse complement strand
CGATACAGCGAGCATGCCGCAGGCATGCGACACAGCGAGCGCAGCGATACGCGTTGTCACGAAGCGCCGTAGTTGCTAGACGGATTGTATGTGCTGTACTGGGCGGCTCAACGGAGCCGCGCATCCACCCTTTTGATGGGAGACTTCCATGCTGGATATCAACTTCGTTCGAGAGAATCCCGACCTGGTCAAGGAGGGCGCCGAAAAGAAGGGCTTCGACGTCGATATCGACCGCCTCTTGGAGCTCGACGAGCGCCGCCGTGAGCTCATCCAGGAGGTCGAGGAGGTCCGCCAGAAGCGAAATGAGGTCTCCGACGAGATCCCGAACGCCTCCAACGAGGAGCGCCCCGAGCTCATCGAGGAAGGCAAGCGCCTGAAGCAGCGCGAGAAGGCGATCGAACCTGAGCTCGACCAGGTCAAAGCGGAGTACCAGAACCTGCTCCTGATGGTCCCCAACGTCCCGCTCGACGAAGTCCCCGTCGGCGAGACGGACGAGGACAACGTCGAAGTCCGAAGCTACGGCGAGCCCCCCGAGTTCGACTTCGAGCCGCGCGACCACGAAGAACTCGGCCAGATGCTCGACATCATCGACAAAGAACGCGCCATCAAGTTCGCTGGCTCGCGCGCCTACCTGCTCAAGGGGGCGGGGGCGATGCTCGAGATGGCCGTCATGCGTCTGGCCATGGACGTGATGATCGAAGACGGGTTCACACCCATCATCGGCCCGGTCATGGTCAACGAGGACGCGCTCACGGGCACGGGCTTTTTCCCCTACGGCCGCGAGGATACGTACCACCTCGAGCGCGACGACAAGTGGCTCGTCGGCACCAGCGAAGTCTACCTGGTCAGCACCCACCGCGACGAAATCCTCGATAAGGACGACCTTCCGATCATGTACACCGGCCTGTCCCCGTGCTTTCGGCGCGAAGCTGGAAGCGCCGGCGCCGATACCCGCGGCGTCTATCGCGTCCACCAGTTTCAGAAGGTCGAGCAGGTCGCCATCATCCCCGACGACCCCGAGTTGTCGCGCGAGATTCACGAGCGGCTGCTGTCGAACTCCGAGAAGATCATGCAGGCGCTCGACCTGCCTTACCGCGTCGCGTACGCGTGCACCGGGGAAATCGGCCTAGGGCAGGTGCTCAAGCACGAGATCGAGACGTGGATGCCCTCTCGCAACTCCTATAGCGAGACGCACTCCTGCTCGAGCCTGTACGACTACCAGGCGCGCCGCTCGCAGATTCGCTACCGCGACGACGACGGAAATATCCGCCACTGCTACACGCTCAATAATACCGCAGCTGCAAGCCCGCGGATCCTGATTCCACTGCTCGAGAACTACCAGCACGAAGACGGCTCGGTCACGGTTCCGGAGGTTCTGCGCCCCTATATGCACGGGATTGGGCGCATCGAGCCCAAGTGAGTAACGCTACGGGTAGAAGTCGGCGCGCGGGATGGTTAAACTGCCAGCGATGGCTGCCATCTTACGAGGACTTCGACGTGCGACGCTTCCTGACCATGATTTGCATGCTGACCCTGTTCACGGGCTGCTCCGACGATAGTCGAGGTGGCCCGTGGTCGATCTCGAACGACGGCGATTCGGGCGTATCTGACGACTCTGCCGAGGACAGTGGTCCGATGGGCCCGGAGTTCATCGGAGAGGCGCGCCTGCTTGCAACGGCGCTGGAGCGGGTTGCGGTCGTCGCACGCGACCAACATAGCTCTCTTTGCGTGTTTGTCGTGTTAGTCTCGCCCGGTCGGCTAGATGTCTACGAAAATGTGCGCATGCCCGAACAATGGGGTGTCGAGAGCATCGTCGCCCGACCCGAGGGCTGCCCCGACGAGGACTGGCCAGCCCGGGACGGCTTGCAGCCGGACGCGGCCTCTGGACGCATCGACGTGTACCAGGAGATGAGCGCCGACCGGTACACATCCGTCGGCGTCGACTTGACGCTGGACTTTCCAGACAATGAGCAGCGCGAGGTCCCTCGCCAGATCGTGCTCGACTTCCCGCGCTTAGAGCTCTGAGCCACTTACGTGCTCGGCCCGGTCGCCCTCTTTATAAGTCAGGTACAGTAGTGACGGCAGCAGGATCAGGTCCGCGAAGACCGCGCCGAAGATCGTGATGCCGGTCAGGATGCCGAATTGACGCGTCGGGACAAAGCTGCTGGTCAATAGAACGGCGAGCCCGAGGGCGAGCAGCACGCTCGTGAGCAAAATCGCGCGTCCGGCGCCGAAATAGCTCGCCAGGATCGCCTCTCGGACCGTCTCGCAACGGTCCAACTCCTCGCGAAAGCGCGCCAGGAAGTGGATCGTATCGTCGACAGCCAGGCCCAGAGAGATGGCGAAGATGATGATCGTGGTCGTGTTCAGGTTGATCCCCTGCCAGCCCATATATCCGAAGGTCATGACCAGTGGAATCGTATTGGGCAACATGCTGATAATGCCGATCTTGAGTGACCGAAACACGAAGGTCATCATCCCGAAGATGATCACGATCGCGAGCAGCAGGCTGTAGAACAGGTCGCGGATGAACGAGTCGAGTGCGACAGATGCGACGTATGCGTCTCCGGTGAGCCGATAGTCGACCCCGCTGCCCTCGGGAAACAGCTCCGAGAGCTTGTCCTCGAGCTTGTCGCCGAGCTTCATCTGCCGCTTCGCGCCGACGTCTTTGACCCGCAGCAAGACGCGGGCGTTCTTGAAATCTCCGGTGACAAATTTGTTCGTGCCCACCGGTTCATCGGGGGCGCCGGCGATGAGCAGGTGCAGTTGCTCGATCTGCGCACGCGACTCGGGCATCGTCTCCCGCTCGTCCGGGTCGCCGAGCAGGGCCGCGCGGGCGGACTGGTGGAAGTCCACAAAACTCTGCGTGGAGATGACAGCGGGCTGCTGCTGCGCGAATGCCTGGAGCTCCTGGAGCTTCGCGTACGTCTCGGGGTCCTTGAAGCGGTCCTGAGATTCGGCCTCCAGGCTCACCTCGATGGGCAAAAATCCACCGAGTTCCTTCTCGAGCGTCTTCGTGGTCGCGTAGTAGGGGTGCGATTCCTCGTAGACTTCCAGGAGCGTGGTGTCGATCTCGACCTTCGTGGACATGAAGACAAATCCGCCCAGGAACAGAAGCGAGCCGGCGATGACGATATACGGGTGGCGCAGCAGGCGCTCGCCGGTGTGTACGAGGAAGCCCTCGAGAAACGGCTCCTCATCGTCCTTGCTCTCGGCGGTCGCCCGGCGCTTGACGGGTTTGAGATACGACAGCGCCGCCGGGATGAAGAAGAGCGTACCGACGTAGGCGAACATCACTCCAGCGCCGGCTTGCCATCCGAAATCCTTCAGAATTTCGGTGTCGGCAGCCAGCAGGCTGAAGAACCCGACCGAGGTCGTCGTGCTGGTCAACAGACAGGCCAGGCCCGTGTGTCGTATCGTGGCCTTGACCGCGTCCGCTCGGCTCTTTCCCGCCTCGATCTCCTCTGCATCACGCGTCAGCATGTGGATGCTGTCGCTGATCCCGATCACAAAGATCAGGCTCGGTAAGACGTTGTTGACGATGTTGATCGAGTGGTCGGTCGCGACCAATAATGCGACGGTCCCGAGCACGGCGAGCAACACCGTACCCATGGGCAAGACGACGCCCGAAGTCCGTCGGAACAGCCACGAGAGCACGATGATAAAGATAAGCCCGGTGATCGGCAGGAAGGTCAGCTGCTCGGTCTTCAGGCTCTCCATGATATTGGCGCGGAGGCCCGGAATCCCGCCGATCTCGTAGGAGTAACCATCGGGCAAAGGGTGGCTTTCGAGAATGCGCTCGACCTCGTCGACGTTACCCTTGATGAGCTCGGCATCTTGGATGTCGCGGTCGAGCCAGGCGAGCACGACCCCGAGGTCACCGTCTGCGCTAACGAGCCGGCTGGCGACCAGTGGTTCGGAGAGGGCGACATTGCGCAGTTTATCCGCCCGTGCTTGCGTGATATCACCGACCTCGCCGTCGGGACCGGGTTGTTCTAAGACCGGCTCGGCCGACATCGTACCGGGCGCATCGCCCGAGCGCGGTATCTCGAATGTCGCCACACTGTCGGCGCCGCTGATGGTGTCGACAGCGCGTAGCTCGAGGGTAACATCGCGCATGGTCTCGAGGACTGTGGGTTTGAAGACATCACCGCCCTCGATCATGATGACCATCAGGTTGTCTTCGCGACCGAAGCGCTCCGCGAATTTATCGCGGTACTCGCTCGCGTCGGTCGTCGATTCGAATAGCTGTTGCGGTGTAAAGTCGAACCCGAGGAACGGGACGGCGGCGCCGCAGATCGCGGCGATCACGAGGAGAAAGCCGAGAACCCACTTGCGATTCTCGAGAATTTTGTCGGCGAGCCATGCGTACATCGAAACTACCCGTGCAAAAACAGACCCGAGTGAACGGTTCGCACGTTTTGATGGTCCAAACAAGGTCTGAAGTGCGTTTGAATTTCCGAAAGAGGCGTGTTCCCTGCGATGAGTGAAGCTCAGAGCCCATATCTCGGCGTCGACGTCGGATCCAGGCGAATCGGCCTCGCGACCTCCGATGTCGGATGCAGCTTCGCGTTTCCCAAGGAGACCGTCGATGCCCGCAGCACCAGAAAAGCGGCCGGCTACATCAAGGCCCTCGCCTTGGAGATGAACACACATACTATCGTGGTAGGCTGGCCGCTGACCCTCGACGGAGAGGAGGGCCGAGCGGTCGATCGTGTCCGCACGTTTCTGGAGCACCTACGGGAGGCGTTCGAGCGAGATGACGAGCCGATGCCCGATGTGGTGAAGTGGGATGAGCGCCTGACGACTACCGCGGCCGAGTCATTTCTAATCGGCGCGGACGTGCGTCGACGCCGTCGAAAGGAAGTCGTCGACCAGATCGCGGCCTCGCATATTTTGAAGGGTTACCTCGACTCGCTAAACTGATCCATGGGTTCGAAGAAGTCCAAACATCTCGGTGGCTCGAAAGCGGAGTCGAGCACTGCGGCACTATGGCTGCGCCTGGCTGCTGTGGTCCTGGTCTTAATTATGGGCGGCGCCGGCTTTCTGTGGGCGCACTACAAAGCCTTTGTTCAGGCTCCTCTTCTCGACGATGGGGAGAGCGTCACGCTCGTGATTCCGGAGGGCACGCATTGGCCGGATCTGGTAAGCCGACTCGAGGCGGCGAATCTCGTCAAAAACAAACCCTATTTCGAGTACTGGACCCGCTCCCGTGAGCTGCCGGCCCATGCGAAGGCCGGCGTCTACGAGCTCGAAGGACCGATGACTATCGAAGGACTCGCCGACGCACTCGAGGAAGGCGGTGAGGTCGAAGAGGTTCGGCTGACGTTTCCCGAGGGCTTCACGATTTTTCACATCGCCGACCGCGTGGAGAAAGCCGGGCTCGCCGACCGAGCCGCGTTCTTGCGGGTGTCGCGGGATGAGGAACTGCTCGAGGACGCTGGGATCGATGGAGAGAGCTTCGAGGGGTATCTATTTCCGGACACCTATCGGTTTCTCAAGGGGACGCCGCCCGAAAAGATCGTCGCACGTATGCACGAGCGGTGGAGAGACGTCTGGGACGAGCTCGAAGGCGAGCACGGCGAGGAGCTCGAGAAGCTAAAGGAGAACTTTAAGTTCGACCGCCACGACGTCGTTACGCTCGCGAGTATCGTCGAGAAGGAAAGTTCAGCGAATAGCGAGCGAGGGCTGATCGCCAGGGTGTTTTTGAACCGAATTGAGCGCAATATGCGCCTGCAGACCGACCCTACCTGTGTCTACGGCGAGGATACGTATCTCGAAGTGCCGAGCCCGGCGTATTGTAAGGATAAGATGAACCGCTACTCGACCTATGTCATCGAGGGCCTTCCGCCTGGTCCCATCTCGAACCCGGGCCGCGACAGCCTCGAAGCCGCCATCGATCCCGCCGAGGGTGACGATGCGAAGAAGTACCTGTTCTTCGTGGCGCGGCGCGACGGGTCGAATACGCACTACTTCTCGGAGACCTATCGAGAACACCTGCGCGCGATTCAGAAATACCTGAGGTAAAGCTTTAAGATTACGGCCGTGGCGCGTTTTCGCTCGTCAGTGGAATGAAGAGGGCATCGAACCGAACGACAGCCAGCCCGTTCTTGACTTTCTCGGCGTCGAATGACCAGCCCTTCATCTCCTGGAGGATGCATTTCTCCAGAGACTTGCTGCCCGTCAGATTCTCGCGGGCGACCGCGGCCATCACCTTCCCCGAGCGATGGGCGATGGTCATTTGCAGCGACATCTCGCCTTTGGTCTTGGGGTTCTTCGCAATTTCTGTCTTGTAGCAGGCCGCGAGGTCGAAGCGTTCGTCGGCGACCTTGTCGATGAGCATCTGCTTGTCGATATCGCCCTGAATGCGCAGCGTCTCCTGGATCGGGTAGGCGAGGGGATAGACCTCCTCGGCAGGCACTTTCTGGGCTGGTTCGGCCTGCGCCTCCGGTTGCGTGGTTTCGGCCGGCGCGGCTTCGGCGAGTCCGAGGCGCTCGAGCGCGTCGTCGGTCGAGTAAATATAACCGTAGAGCGCGCCAGCCCCCGCGATGAGGCCGAGGACCCCGCTGAGTGCGGTGATCACGGCGACGACGAGAATACTGCATCCGCTCGAAGCTTTGCTCTGCGCCTGACCTGCGGCCATGGAGCCTCCGGTGTGCATGTGATTGTGCCTGCCTCATGTGTACCGCATGGAGGGCTGGCGACTCAACGTGGAATCGCGTACGTTGGCCTCGACGTCAGCAAGTAGCACTGCCAACGAAGCACTCGGTATGAACGACTGGAATCGCGTGGCCCTCGAGCCGTCCATCAGGCGCCTGGGGGAAGTTTTGCGGCAGCATTTTGGCGTCTGGGTCGGCTTTGTGGAGCCAGACGGCACGGTGGTTCCGATCGCCGCGGATGCCAACGCCCCTCCCAAGCCAGCCTGTAACAAGTTCAAAGCGCGCTCAGCGCTGGCGAATCGCCGCGACGGTCACGAGACATGCGGAGAGTCGGTCGAGGCGTGGATCGAGGGCGCTCGGGACGCCGATGCGCCGATGGTCGAGCTGACCTGTCACGCCGGCTTCTCGTCCTTCGTCTACCGGCTCGAGCGGGCAAGCGGCGACTTCGCGGGCATCCTGTACGCCTCGGGTTGGGTTCCCAGTGAGCGATCTCACGAGCGCCTGGACCGGGTTCGCTCGGCGCTGCTCGAAGACGAACTCATCGAAGAAGATCTCACGGACGCGCTCGATGACCTCGTCGATCGCGTGCCGCGCCCAGAGCGACGCGAGCGTCGATTCATGGAGGCGCTCTGCGAGGCGATCGCCGACGAGTATCGCCGGCTGACCCACGAGTCCTCGTCCGAGACCTACACAGTCAAGGGGCATAAGTTCCGGGGCATGATCGGCGGTACACCCAAGATGCAGTCACTCTTCGAGACCATCCGTCGGGTGGCCTCGGGCGTGTCGACCGTGTTGGTCCAGGGCGAGAACGGTACGGGCAAAGAGCTGATCGCGCAGGCGCTCCACCAGGAAAGCGGGCGCTCGGAGCGCTCGTTCGTGGCGTTGAACTGCGCGGCGATCCCCGGTGAGCTCATCGCCAGCGAGCTATTCGGCCACAAGCGCGGCGCCTTCTCCGGTGCGCATAAAGACCGTCAGGGACTGATCGAGGAGGCCGATGAGGGCACGCTATTTCTGGACGAGATCGGGGACATGGACCTGCACCTGCAGGTGAAGTTGCTTCGCTTCCTGCAGGAAGGGACGTTCTCCCGGGTCGGCGACAACACCGTCAAGCGGGTCGATGTGCGTGTGGTCTGCGCGACGAACCAGGACCTGGGAAAGCTCGTGCGAGAACAGAAGTTCCGCAAGGATCTGTTCTTTCGCATCAACGTCATCAGCCTGCATGCACCTCCGCTACGTGAGCGCCGCGGGGATATTGCATTGCTCGCCGAGTACTTCCTGAATCGCGCTGTTCGGAGGCTGGGGCGCGACAAGAAGCAGTTGTTGCCCGAGACGCTCGATGCGATGAAGGCCTACGAGTGGCCGGGCAACGTGCGGGAGCTCGAAAACGAAATCGAGCGGCTTGTCCTCATGTCCGGCGGCGAGGCGGAGATCGCCCCCGAGAGCCTGTCCACGCGTATCGTTCCAGAGAATGCGGAGCCCACGTTCCCCGTCGCGCAAGACATGCAGCTACCGGACGCGGTCGAGCAACTCGAGCGCACGATGATCTTGCGGCAGTTGCGTCAGACTGGGTGGAACAAGTCGCAGACCGCGCGGGATCTGGGCGTGAGCCGCCGCAACCTCATCCGCAAAGTCTCACAATACGACCTCGAGCGCTTCCGTGACGAGTAGTCTTCGATACTTCAGTGCGCGGATCCGTGACCGGCTCGGCGTTCTCTTTGCCCTCGTCGTCTGCTTCGGCACCGTAGCCTCACCGTCGCCGGTCTGGCCGCAAGATGGTGAGTCCGACGGGCAGCAAGAGGCTCCCGACGAGGGTGAATCGGTCGAATCACCGGACGAGCCGCAACCGATCGAGGTTTCCGAGCGCTGCGAGAAGCTCAACCAGACCGATTGCCCGCGCTTCGAGGTCACCAAGATCGACGTCGATGGCCTCAACTGGACCAAGGCCTACGTCGTTGACCGCGAAATTCTCTTCGAGGAGGGTGAGGCCGCAACTTACGCCGAGGTCGTCGAGAGCATTCGGCGCATCAGGAATACCCATATTTTCCGGAAGGTCGAGTTCGAGCTGCTTCCCGTCGACGATGAGCGGGATGCAGAGCCCCGGCCCGTGCGCCTCGAGATCACGGTCGATGAGCGTTGGACCTTACGACCGATCTTCGCCTTGAATCGCGGTGGGGGCACGTTCCGACTGACACTCGGGGCCCTGGATATCAATTTTCTGGGGCGATACCTCGGCGTTGGAGGGCGATACGAGCGCTTCGGACCGACGAACTCCTTTCTGTTCTGGGCCTACGACCCGCGTTTTCTGGGCGAGCGGCTCACAGTTGGCGTAAATGCCGGTACATCCAACCGCATCTACACACTCTACGACGACCAGGGCGAGTTCGAGGGCGGGTTCTTGATGCGCCGTTTCGACGCCGGCGCCTACGTCAGCCGCGAATGGGTCTGGTGGCTCGAGACATCCTTCGGCATCTCGTTCCTGATGGACACGATGTCGCTCGACTTCATCAGTGACGATATCGCTGCGCTGCAGCGTGATCGGGGCGTTCCCCCCGACAATCGCACGTTGCTCTTCGAGGTCGGTGGCACGGTGGGCCGCATCAACGAGGACAACTATGTCTACGACGGCCAGCGCTTCGGCATGGGGCTCGATGTGGCGAGTTCGGCGCTGGGCTCCACGCACGATGTCATTCGCTTCGATGTCTCCGGGGCGCTCTTTCGCGAGCTCCCCTTGAAGAGCAACTTCGGCGTGCGCGCAGCGACGGGCTTTGCGAGCTCCGAGCTCATCGAGCATCGCTATTTTCTGGGTGGGCTCGATGCGATTCGCGGATTTCGCCACGACCGCTTTCGAGGGGAGCAATATTGGTTGGCCAATGCAGAGTATCGGATCCCTTCGTTCGACTACCGATGGTTCGTCCTCCAGCACGTGGCGTTCATCGACGTCGCGCACGTCAGTCAGGACGCCGACGGTTATTTTGGCCTGAGCGGAGCGAGCGTCGGCCTCGGTGTTCGCATCATTATCCCGAAGATCGATGGGTTCAACGCCCGGATCGACTACGCGTTTCCGCTGTATGGCCGCGCCCCCAATCCATTGAGCTTCGGAGGCGGCCAGTTCTTTTGAACGCCAGTCGACAGGCCGGTCATCGAGCCGG
>JBNJFZ010000037.1:0-16359 GCA_051747295.1 Myxococcota bacterium | reverse complement strand
GCCGGTCATCGAGCCGGGGGAGCGTCCCCGACTCGCTCGTCCAGCTCCCGTAGACCGCTCAACCACTGGTAGGCCGCGTAGCTGCCGATGACGCGCTTGGTGTAGTTTCGTGTCTGATCGTAGGGGATGTCCTCGACCCACAGCGCGATGTCTTCATCACCGTCGAGCCAGCTGGATGCCGCGCCTCCACCCGCGTTGTAGGCAGCGACCATCACGACCGGATGGCTGTCGAACCGTCGGGCCAACGAGTAGATGTGGTCCACGCCAACGCGCACGTTGACCTCGGCGGTCTTGAGCTTGTCGGGCGTCGCCTCGCCCTCGATATCCGCGTCGTGGTCGAGCGCGGTTGCTGGCATCAGCTGCATCAACCCGAGGGCGCCGGCCCACGACTCGACGTCCTCGATGAAGCTCGACTCCTCGCGCATGATCGCCGCGGCGAGACCGGGATGGACGTACTCGTCGTCGGCCTGACGGCGCTCGAGTTCGACCGCGTTTCCGATCTGCTCGGCGAACGGGTTCGGCCACGCAATCGTCCACCGCAGGAGGCGTCCGCGGGCACGGCCCGTCCACGGGCGGCCCTCTATACCTCGCCGGATGATATTGTGGCTGAGTTCATAGCGCCCCGAGCGGTGCTCGAGGTACGCCAGTCGCCAGGCGTCCTCAGCGCTGTCGGTGCCGCGCGCTTCCTGGGCGTCCGCTGCATGTGTGAAGAGGCCCAGGCGAGCGAGCCGTCCGGGCGCCGAGCGCGTCCACGGCTCATCTGAAAACCAGTCCGCGACCCAACCCTCGTCTCCGACGTCGAGCGACTGCGGTGACTCGCCGTGGTCGATGACTCGTTGGTGTGAGGCATAGCCGTAGAAGCTAAATGGGTATCGCGCCCACGTTCGCTGCCATGCCGCGACAGCCTTCTTTTTGTGGCCGAGCTCCGAGTGGGCCAGGCCCTCGAGGTAGCCGAGTCGTCCCTGACTGAAATATTGGTCGTCGTGGTCGGGAAGGTCGAGCGACTCGAGTTCGGTGAGGAGGGTCTTCCAGTCCTGCTTTTTGACGGTCGGTTCGACGTATTCCCAGGCGATTTCATGGACCATGTCACCGTCGGAGTACTCCTGGAGCGCGCGATCGAGCAGTGCCTTTTGTTCGTCTCGTTGTCCCTTCGCTCGAGCTACGCGCGCGAGATAGAGGATGGCGTCGTCTGCGTGTGAGCGGTCGGGAAATTCCTCGAGCAACTGCTCGTAGTATTCGTGCGCTTTGTCGTATCGGTTGAGCCGGTAGTAGCGCTTGCCCGCGGCGTACAGGCTCCTGACGCGCGAGTCCTCAGCGACCTCAGCGGAGCATTCGTCGATGACACGGACATAGGTCTGGAGCGCCTCGTTACGCTTGCGCAACCGATAGAGCGTTCGCCCCAGCAAGAAGCGCGCATCGCACTTATTTGTCGCGTCGAGCTTGTCGAAGTCGACCTTGGAGAGCTCTTCGCGCGACTCCGGGAACCGAACGGCGCCGTACCACTGGGCGGCGCGGCGAAAGCGAGCAAGATCGTTCGGTTTGACCCGGAAGTCGTCGGCGATCAGTTCCGGAAGGCAGCGGCCGTAGACGAGATTCGCGAGCGTCGTGCGTCGCTTGGAGGCTTCGGCGTCGGCAACCAGCGTCGAGAGCCATTCGCATGCCTCCTCATTGGTCTCGGCCGACAGCAATGCTGTGTCGGCGACCTCGACCTCAGGCAGGTCGCCTTCGAGCGTCGATCGCAGCCTCGCCTCGACGAGGGCGCGGCGGGGGAACGGGTGCTCGAAGCCGCTCGACTCCAGGGCCGCGCGCATCAGCTCCTCGTCCTCTGCGCTTTGCCTCGCGAAGCTCTCGGCGGCCTTGAACGCCAGAAAGGGCTGGAGCGTGTCGGCGGCGCGGCTGGCCTTCCAGTAGGTCGCGCCGGCTGCTCGATCACGGCCCGCACGTTCCCAGGCCGTCGCAGCCTTCGTCAGGAGATCGACGCGCAGCTGCCAGACCTCGTTTTGCGGGCTGCGGGTCTTCGGGATCGCCCGCTCCCATGCCTTGGCGGCCTCGACGAACTCGCCGGCGGCTTCATGCTGGGCCGCTCTGGCGCATTCGGCGTTTGCGCAGAAGGCCGGTGGCATCGCCGTCTCGATCCCCTGTCCGAGTGTCGTCGTGGGGCCCGAGAGTAAGACGAAGATGATAAAAAACGCTGCGCGTCGAGGCATATGTCGCTTGATGTGAAGGAGAGAAGTCAGCACGTAGCTCGCTCGACGTGTCACCTCGGGTTCGACGTCTCAGAAGAGCAATCCGTTGATACGCCAGCCGAGGCCGACAAAAAATTCATGGCGTCTTAGCACCAGCGAGTCGTCGTCAGGGCGGTCGAAGTCACTGTATTGAAAGCGGTAAACCGCGTTGAGCCAGGGGGCGAAGCCGACATCCGGATCCCAGAGTGGAAAGTCGATTCCGGCCCCCAGACTAGCAAACAACCCGAAGTCCCGTTCGTATTCGCCGCGGGTCTGTCGCGCGTCGAGGATTCCGTAGTGGGCGCCGCCTCCGATCTCGAAATACAGCGAGGCAATTGTATAGCCGAGCCAGTCGCTGCCGAGCAGGGCGAGGTAGAGCGGATGAAACGCGACGTGCACGCCGACCGCGTGGCGCTCGAGTTTAGCCGGGAGATCCTGATCTTCGGGGCGGAGCGAGTCGAAGCGGTAGGACAGCCGGGTGTCACCGAGGAGCATCGGAAACGAATGACGAAATCCGGCGTCCAGGCTCCATCCTTCGTAGGCAGTCGCCGGCCCGTCGCTCCAGGCACCGCGAATCGAGTATTCCTGAAAGGCGCCGGTGAATTGGTCACTATAAGCTTGTTTCTCGCGTTCCTCCGACTCCTGTGCAAGTACAGTCAGCGGGAGGCTCGCACAGATGACGGCGATCACGATGAAGAAAGAGGGTCTCAGCAAGACGGGGCTTCCGGCGCGGTTTGGTGGGTTCGATCTCGTGTCGAGTGTACATGAAGACGCCCCGACCGCAACGGTTTTGGCGCCGCTTTGGCGCCCCCGGATGTCAATCTGATTCACTCGACCGAGCAACTGTGGTAGAAGCTGTTCGTCCAAGGAGTTGCGCTGGGTTCGATTCTACCTTAGGATGCAGCGCGATTTGCTCGATTTTCAATCTGGAACAGCAGATCGATTTAACGCAATCGATCGAAGAAGAGGTCATCGATGACACGCAGGAAGACGCAGCTCGTTGCATTGCTGGCAATCGCCAGCCTGACGCAGGCTGCATGTTACAATACCTACTTCATCGATAAGAGTGAGCTCGAAAAGCTCGAGAGTGAGGTCGAGCAAAAAGAGGTCGTGACGGTCCAGGCAGACTGCACCGGCGCATCGGCGTCGAACGGCGATCAGCTCGAGGGCACTGTCTGGGCTCAGGCTGAAGAAGCTGCTCCGGACGAGACCGCCACTGACGCGACCGCGACCGAGGAAACCGAGGCCACCGGCCGCGCCGGATGCACGTCCGTCCCGGTCTCCACGGCGAACCCGGTGACCGTGCTCACGGACGGTGGCACGGAGTACCGCGTGACCCCATTCAACTTCATGATGAGCCAGTCACAGCTGGTCTCGCCGGAGTACGATTTGCTGCTCTCGCTCAACCAGGTCGAAGGAGCGGAGGTCCAGCAGTTCAGCACATGGAAGACCACGGCGACGATTGTCGGCGTCAGCGCGGTCGCGATCGGATCGTTCATCGCGATCAGCGTCCTCGCGCCGGACAGTGAAGGCTTCCAGAACTGATCTGAACAACGAAAAGTTGGATTTAGAGGCGCGGCGACCCCTGACGGGCGCCGCGCTTTTTTATTCCGAACCCCGCTCGATAATCTCGACCGCTCGATTGATCTGAGAACGCGGTGCTGCTAACTTTATGACGTCTCAACCGACATTTTTGGTGAACATCTAATTGAATGACGCGTCTGGCGAGGAAGCCATGAGTTCGACTATCCGCCGTTTATCGCAGGTCAGTGTACTGGCGATCCTATTTGGCCTGCTCGCGCTGGGCTGTGGAGATTCTTCCGTCAACAGTTCGGGGTTCGATGACTCCCGAACGGGCCAGAACAACGACTCGAATCCGGGCTCGAACGAGTATCTGCTCGTGCCGGCCGGTGATACGGAGTTGCGCGGCAACGTCACCGAATCGGTGGGAATCAAGGTCCTACTCTACCACGTCGGCACTCAGGAGCCCGCGTCGGACAAGAGTATTTCGTTCGAGGTCCTCGAGTCCGAGGACGGTCAAAACCCGAGCCTCTCGGCGCTGAATTCCTTTACGAATACGTCGGGCAAATCGACTGTCGACCTGCGCCTCGGCGCGGCTGAGGGTCAGGTCAAAGTCCGAGCGCAACACGAAGACTCGAACGCGGTCGACTTCACCGTCGACGTCACGCCCATGGCGACCGGCGACCTCGATGTCACCCTCGTCAACACCGGCGGCGCGGTCCTGCAGCTGCAGGACATCGATGTCCGCGTCTATCGAAACAGGGAGTATAGTTGCTCGGAGTTTCGTCCGCTTCGCCAGAGGGAAGCCGGCGATCTGATGAACAGCGTCGTCCCGAATACTTCCCAGACCGCCGAGTTCGAGGGGCTCAGCGCCAACAACCGCTACCTGGTTACGGCTGTCGGCATGGGCGATCGGGGCCAGATCGCAGCAGGCGGATGTGTCGAGGACATCTCGTTGACGCAGGATCAGACCACCGAGAAGGAACTCTTACTCCAACTCGTGCCGCTCAACCCGGCCGGGCGCTACGACGTCACGTCGAATTGGGACTTCACCCAGGCGCTCGAGGAGTCCGGCGTCGTCGGCCAGACCATCGTTCGCATCCTGAATATCTTCGAAAACCCCGGTCGCGCCATCTATGACGAGATTATCAACCTGGTCCAGGCAGCGGTTGGCGGCATTATCAGCGGCACGATCGATAGCTTCCTCGATCTGACGGGTCTCGACGACCAGTTCGAGAATATGATCAACACCTTCATCGAGAATAACGATGCGCTTCGCAATATTCGCGACGCTGGTCGGGACCTGCGCGACGTCGTCGCCGATCTCGAGGTGCACTCGGAGTTGACCATCGGCAAGTTGGGCTCGGACTATGAATTCCGAGGGACCGACAACTGGCTCGGCGTGACGCTCTACTGGCGCTGGAATTGCGACAGCAACTCGCCGGCCGATTGCGGCGCCATCGATATTGTCGCCGACGCCAACGGTCAACTCGGCAGCCTGGGCGTCGTCAGCTCGGAGTGGACCGGGCGCGTCGCCGCGTATAATCAACTCCAGATCGACCAGCACCCGCAGACGCTGCGCTACGGACGACTCATCATGTACATCCTCAACGATGTCATCATACCCGAGTTGACCGACGGCAACGCAAACTCGATGTCGGACGCCTTTGCCTATTGGATCGGTTGTGGCGACCTCGCCCGCAGTATCACGGGAAGCGATGGTGAGGTCGGGGCGCTCGGGGCGACGATCACCGACGACCAGATCGAGAACTTTTGCAGCAATGCTGTCTCGACGGTCTTCGGCTTCGCCGACCTCATCGTGAACAACCTGGAGTTCGACCTGGGCATGCGCATCGGCGGCGAGGCCACGATGATCGAGACCACCTCCGATGGCTTCGTCGACCTGATGGAAGACGGAACCTACAACGGCTACATGCAGAGCACAGACTCCAACACCAGCGGCCAGGGCTCGCCCATCGACGCGACCTGGAGCGCTGAGCGTATCGATTCACAAACGGACAACCTTTGAACAAAGGACCGGATTCGACCGCGTGTATTCGAGGCCGGGCCCAGGTCACCGTCCGGCACGCCTCGATAACAATTGATGGCGGGCCGGGCGCCTCTGCTAAGTGTGGGTAATCGCTCGTCTTGCATCCATCACTGCTTCCGCGCGTCGGCCACTGCCCGCATTGTTTTTGGTTGCGCCCATGGTTCGCACGGTGTAAACGACTTTCTTTACGGGCCTAAATGTTAAGCGTATACTGCACCCGGCAGTTTCCTTATTTTTCTGAGGGACTAAGTAGGACTCGCGCATGAAGCTAATTTGTGCTGGCATGACCGACGTCGGTAGAACTCGTGAACACAACGAGGACGACTTCTACCTTTCGGATGGTCGGGAGGCGCTCTGTATCGTCGCGGATGGAATGGGTGGCCATCGCTCCGGCGAGGTCGCGAGTGCAATGGCTATCAAAGCCATCGTGGAGTATTACCGCGAGACGATGACCGACGACGATGATGAGGCCGAGTCGGAAACGGAACAGGCCGAAGCCGAGATCAACGAACGTCGGCTACAACAGGCTGTGCAGGCTGCGAATAAGTCCGTCTTTAAGGCCGCGTCGCAGTCCGAACTCTACCGTGGCATGGGAACGACCATCGTCTCGGGCTATTTCACCGAGGGTACGCTCTATTTGGCCCATATCGGTGATTCACGGGCTTACCGCTACCGCGACGGTGAACTCGCGCAGTGCACCGAAGACCACTCGCTGGCCAACGAATACGTCCGAATGGGCATTCTGTCGGACGAAGAAGTCGAGTACTTCCCCTATAAAAATGTCATCACGCGTGCCTGTGGCCTGACCGATGAGGTCGAGGTCGACGTCGGCTCCAGGGACCTGGAAGTCGGCGATCTCTATCTTTTCTGTACGGATGGACTCACCGACATGGTTCGGGACGGCGCGCTCGAGGAATTGCTCGAAGAGGAAGACGATCTCGAGAACCTCTGCAAGACCCTCGTGGCTCGTGCCAACGAAAACGGCGGCGCCGATAATATTACGGTCGTCGTGGCGAGAGTCAGCGAGTAGTCGGCACAAACCACAAACAGACAGACCCCCGAATCGGCCCCGTGAGAGGCCGATTTTTTCTTTTTTACGCAACGATTCGGCTCCTCCCGTCGAAAACCATTATAGGGGAGACAGAGTCGTCTCCTCGGGATGGTGAGACTCTGGAGGAGGCGATTTTATATGTCTGAACACGATGAAGTGGGGCGGTCGATCGAGTGGTGGATATGGCAGCTGAAGGGTGTCGGAGACGCGACGATGGAGCGGTTGGACGAGGCCGTAGATGGTCGGTTCGAGCGGCTGATGGATGAATCGGCGGACTCGTTGCAGGCGTTGCTGGCCGAGCTATCCGTCAAGTCGAATGTTCGCGCGAAGATCGACCCTGCGAAGCTCAGGCGGGCCCCGGAGCGGATGGAGCAAGAGCGAGCGGCGCTGCCGCTGCGGACACGCATCTTGCATGCCGGGGACGCCGATTATCCAGCGCGACTGAGCCTGTTGGGGGCCCCGCCGCGCTTTCTGTACGTACGCGGCCATATCGGGGCCCTGCACGGCGAGTCCACGCTCTCGATCGTCGGAAGCCGAAACGCCCGTGTGGAAGCGATCCGGCAGACCCGGGGCATTGCAGAGGCGGTCGGTCGTGCCGGGGGCATCATCGTCAGCGGCGGCGCGATTGGCGTGGACGCGGCAGCGCACCGTGGGGCGATCAAGGGAGACGCGCAGACAGTTGCGGTTCTCCCGGGCGCCGTGGACAGGCCCAAGCCAGCCAAGAACAGCCGTATCTTTCACGCGGCGCTGGAGCGTGGCTGCTTGGTCAGCGAGTATCCGCCGGGCACGGGTGTTCGGCGGTACCACTTTCATCGACGCAACCGGCTCATCGCGGCGCTCGGCGATTGGCTCCTCGTCGTCCGGGCGGGCGAGAACAGCGGCACGATGATCACCGCGCGTGCGGCTGCCGAACTGGAGCGGCCGACCATGACGATGGCCGGAGACATGGGCGACTCGCGATTCGCTGGCTGCGTGAAGCTCATGGCCGCGGGGGCGGCGTGCGTTCGCGATTGCGATGATGTCCTTCGGCTCCTCAAACGCGATAGTAAGGACTCTCGTGGGCGGGTCGACAAGGAGCTCATCGAAAGACAAAAGCCCAGTCGCGAGGCGCCGCGCGACGAGACCCGCGCGTCCCAGAAAGTCCCCGAGGTACGCATCGATCCAGACCTCCGGGCTCGCCTGGGCGAGGGCGCTCGGAATGTGCTCGAATCGTTCGAGGATGCCGGGCGCGGTGTGACACTACACCTCGACTCCCTTCGCCGGGAGTCGGGGACGGCAGCGGCGGGCTTGGATACTGCGCTGCTCGAGCTCGAGCTCGTCGGCATCCTCGAGAAGGTACCCGGGAAGAACGCATACAGGCTGACAAACTAGTCGGTCGGGCAGGGCCCTGTGGAGTTCGTGGTCAACCACGACTCAGCCGCCGCGAGCGAATGCGTTGACACGCGCCCGCGCCGGATGTACCCACGAACTCGGCAACATTCACCGCCTCGTCGCGGAGGAAAAGCATGCACAAACAGTTCCTGTTGGCACCCGGACCGACACCGGTACCGGAGAGAGCTCGCCTCGCGATGGCGAAGAGCCTCATCCATCACCGAGGCCCCGAGTTCAAGGAGCTCTTCGCGGAAGTCAGTGAGCATCTGGCCTGGCTCTTCCAGACTGAGCAGCGCGTGTTGACGATCACGGCCAGCGGCACCGGTACCTTCGAAGCGGCGTTGGTTAACTTCACCTCGCCGGGTGATACGGTCATCTCCATCGGTGGCGGTAAATTCGGTGAGCGCTGGGGTAAGATGGCCGCGGCCTTCGACATGGATGTCGTCGAGATCGATGTCGAGTGGGGTGAGGCCGTCGAACCCGATGCTGTTGCCGAGGCACTCGAAGCACATCCGGACTGTTCGATGGTCACGCTGACTGCCAGCGAGACCTCGACAGGCGTGCTCCATCCAATTGAAGAGGTTGCTGACGTCGTTGGCGACTCGAATGCCCTGTTTGCCGTCGATGGCATCACAGCCGTTGGCGTACACGACGTCCCGATGGATGCGTTGGGTATCGACGTGTTAGTCGCTGGCTCTCAGAAGGCGTTTGGGCTCCCGCCCGGCATCGGCTTCGTGGCCGCGAGCGATGAAGCATGGCGCCGACAGGCGGACACGACGCACCCGAAGTTCTATTTCGACCTGGAGCGTGAGCGCAATCGCCAGCTCGGCGATCAGACCGCTTACACGCCCGGCATTTCGCAGATTGTCGCCGCGCTCGAAGTCTTGCGCATGATGCGCGAAGAGACGCGCGAGGGAATCATCGAGCGCCATCGCGTGCTCGCCGAGGCTACCCGCGCGGCGGTCTCAGCGATGGGCCTCGAGCTCCTCGCCGAGCGTCCCGTGAACTCTGTGACAGCGGTCCTCTCGCCCGAGGGCGTCTCGGGGCCCGACATCGTGCGCGTGATGCGCGATGAGTACAACTCGATTATCGCCGGCGGTC
Organism: Myxococcota bacterium; assembly: GCA_051747295.1. Taxonomy (GTDB): domain Bacteria; phylum Myxococcota_A; class Bradymonadia; order Bradymonadales; family Bradymonadaceae; genus JBNJFZ01. The sequence goes on along the minus strand of JBNJFZ010000037.1, from coordinate 7,040 downwards.
AGGCGCACCTGAAGCCGCGCCTGTTCCGACTCGGCCACATCGGATTTTTCGAGCGCCCCGATATCTTGATGGCTATCAGCTCGCTCGAATTGACGCTTCGTGACCTCGGTTACGATGTCGAACCTGGGACCGGCATGGCTGCCGCCCAGGACGTCTTCTCGAAGTCCTCCCTTTCTGCATAGGTTCGTCTCGATATGTCTGCAAACGTTGTAATTGGCGCCCAGTGGGGCGATGAAGGCAAAGGCAAAGTCGTCGACCTCTTCACGGAATTCGCCGACATTGTCGTCCGGTTTCAGGGGGGCAACAATGCGGGGCATACCCTGGTCGTCGAGCGTGACGGTCAGGTCCACAAGACCGTCTTGCACCTGATCCCCAGCGGAATTCTCCACGAGGGGAAGCGCTGCGTCATCGGAAATGGCGTGGTGCTCGATCCGGCTGTCTTGCTCGAAGAAGTCTCTGCGCTGCGACAGCGCGGTCATCTCGAGGACGATGAGCAGTTGCTGATCGCCGACGACGCGAGCGTCATCATGCCTTACCATCAAGCGCTGGACGTGGCCCGGGAGGCCGCGCGAGGCGACGACAAGATCGGTACGACGGGGCGCGGCATCGGGCCTTGCTACGAAGACAAGGTAGCACGGCGTTCGATTTTCGTGCGTGACTTGCTCGATGCTGACCGGCTCAGGGGAAAGCTCGAAGACAACCTGCCGGAGAAGAACAAGCTACTGGAGTGGCTCGGGGCGGACACCTTCGAGATCGAGGAGCTCTACACTGACTTCCTCGAGTACGGTCAGAAGCTGGCGCCCTTCGTCGGGAACGCAGGTCGCTACGTGCACCAACAAGTCTCCCATGGCCGCAACGTGCTCTTCGAGGGCGCGCAGGGCACGCTCTTGGACATCAGTCTGGGGACGTATCCCTTTGTGACATCTTCGCACACGACCAGCGGCGGCGTCTGCGTGGGGACCGGCATCGCGCCCGGTAAGATCGATGGCGTCGTCGGCATCACCAAGGCGTATTGCACGCGCGTGGGCGCCGGGCCATTCCCGACCGAGCTCCACGACGACGTCGGCCGCCATCTACGCGAGACCGGCAAAGAATTCGGCAGCACGACGGGTCGACCCCGGCGCTGCGGCTGGATCGATGCGGCGGCGCTTCGCTACGCCTGCCGGGTCAATGGATTTACCGGGCTCGCTGTGACCAAGCTCGACGTCCTGTCGGGCATGAATAAGGTCAAGATCGGTGTCGGCTATCGAGGGCCGAACGGCGAAGAATACGATGAGCCGCCGATGGATCCGGAGCTCTTGGAACAGCTCGAGCCCGTCTACGAAGAGGTCTCGGGCTGGGACGAGGATATCACTGGCATCCGCGTCTTGGACGAGCTCCCTGCAGAAGCGCGTCACCTGCTGAGCCGCCTGAATACCCTGTTGGAGGTACCGATTGTCCTGGTGTCAGTCGGGCCAAAGCGCGCCGAAACCATCGTGGTCGAGAATATCTACCGTTAACCCTGGACACGCCTGATGGCCGACGACGACAAAAAAGGAGAGGGCGCACGCGATGAACGCGACTCCCTCTTCGATGACGACCGCGACTTCGACGAGGAGTTCACTGACGAGCACCTCTTCGACGAAACTGAATTCGAGGCCGAGGGTTGGAGCATCCCCCGCGACCCCGACGCAGCAAAGGCGCTCCTGAAGTCGCTCGAGGGCCTCGTGCCTGAGGTCGTCCGCAAGACCATCAACGCGGGTGTGGGTAGCGTCGGATCCAGCGAGGAGCTTCGGGCACTGTTGTCCGATCGCAAGTTGCCCAAAGAAGTCGTCACATTCCTGCTGGGGCAGGTCGACGCGACCAAGCGAGAAGTCGTGCGTATCATCTCGCGCGAGGTCCGAATCTTCCTCGAAGATCTGGACCTGGGCGGAGAGCTCGCGAAGATCCTCACGAGCCTGGCGCTCGAGCTGCGGATGGAAGTTCGCTTCAAGGCCAACGAGGAGGCTGTCCGGCCGAGCGCAAAGGGAAAAGTCCGCGTTAAGCGCGCGGAGAAGGAAGCGGAAAAGCAAAAGGCGTCGGACGAAGACGAAGACGACAAACCGGCTTCGAGGCGACGTTGGTCCTTTCGACGCAGACGCGACCCCGAGGACGAAGAAGAAAGCTCTGAAGACGACCCTGACCGACAGTAGTTCGTCGGTTCTCCTACCTACTCGAGCCTCGTCTATTTCTCATTTGGCTTTTGCTCGTCGGGCGTCGCATCGACCCCTTCGTTTGGTGCGTCCGCGGCGCCATCGGCGCGTTCGATCTCGATAGACTCGATGACTGGCGGGGTTTGCGGTCGGTTGTCGGGCCCGGTCGGCGTGCGCGAGATCTTTCGGACGACGTCCAGGTCCTGGCACTGTCCAAATACCGAGTGGCGTTCATCCAGGTGCGGAGCAGGCATCTCGAGGATGAACCACTGTGCGCCCCCAGAGTCGGGCTCTCCGCGGTTGGCCATGCTCAGAACTCCGGCTTTGTCGTGTTCGAGCTCGGGGTGGAATTCGTCCGGAATGGTATAGCCCGGTCCCTTCGTGCCTTTGCCGCTTCGATCGCCTGCCTGGATCAGAAAGTTGGGGATGACTCGATGGAAGGTCACAGAGTCGTAGTACGGCTCGTCCTGCTCGATCTGGCCGGTTTCGGGGTTGCGCCAGGTCTTCGCGCCGAGCGCAAGTCCAACAAAGTTGGTGACAGTGAGCGGGGCCCTCTCGGCGTGTAGGTCACAGCGAATATCGCCCGCGGAAGTCTTGATGACGGCGTAGAGTGGTCCGTCGCCGTCGATGTCTTTCGTGAATCGTTCCAGATCCGATTTCTGGGGCGGCTCGACCTCTTCGGCAGCGCCTTCGGCCTTTTCATCCACGGGCGTACCGTCGGAGCTGGCCGGTGTCTGTTGCTCGCCGCGCTGCTTGGAGTCGCAACCGAGCGTGGCAAAGGCGATCACGGCCGCTATCGAGGCGGTCAGCACAGCGGGCGATGGCGTTGGGATTCGGGCCATACGAAGCCTCCTTGCGGTCCTATCGAAGTGGCTGACAGATGAGGCTTATGCTGTCGACGAGTCGTCCCGCGCCCCCCCGGATACCCGTCACGACGTAACCGCTGGGGCACTTGAGTTCGTAATTCTTGCCACCCGATCCCCCGGCTGACTCTGTGATTTGTCGCTCGTTTCCGATGCGAATACCGCCCGCGGCCTCGTGCGCGGTAGGGTCTGCGATATGCTCCCCGAGTCGCTCGAGGGCGACGTTCGACAGGTCCTTGAGCTCCTGGGCGCTCAAGTCCCCGATTGCGTTGGCCTTGTCGGCGGTCGTCGCGGTGTCGGCTGTGACAGCGCGCTGCGCGACGTCCGCGAAGGCGATCGAGTTGTCGTTGGCGGCCTTCTCGAGGAGATCTTTGGTCTCCTGGGTGATGCCGGCGGAGGAAGCCTTGTCGGGCTTTTTGTCCGGGGACCGGGAGTCGACGTCGAAGCGATCTCGAACGATCTCCCCCTCACCGACCAACTCTACGCCGATCCAGGCGGAATCGGGGATCTGGCGCTTTCGCAGCTTGCGGCGCTGACCGAGGCCGACCCGATAGTCTCCGTCCACGACTGCCACGTAACGCGTCTCCGCCCACGTGGGGTTCGCCGACTTCTCGGTCTTGAGCAGCTTAAAGCGAAGCTTAAATACGCCACTGACCGGGTTGCTCTTTTCGTCCTGAATCCGCCCGGTGTAGTCCACGACGATCGGGTCGTTGACGCCCGACGAAGAGGTCTCTCGAGCCTCACTGGGGGTCGGCTCTTCGGCCGTGTCGCCGGACTCGTCGGGCGTGTCCGCCCACGCGCTCCCCGAGATGAGGAGCGCGAACAGGGCGATCGAAATGGCGGAGTATCGGGGGATGACCGCTTGCATATTCGGAACTCGGCTTTCTATTCGATGGGGTTGGCGACGAACTTGACCTTGATGGTCAGCTTGACGTCGGCGGAACCAGAGGGCGGAAACGGCTGGCCTTCTTTGACGACGGGCGTGGCCTGGAGGATGGCGGAGAGCTTGAGCTGCTTGAGCTGCTCGCTCGAGACTTCACGGCCGGCCTGGGCGACTTCCGCGGTGCCGGACGGGTTTGTGCCGGCGGCCACCGTGGGGATCGTGGCGAGCTTCGCGACGCCCTCATCTTCGGTCGTTTCTGCCGGGATGGGGCCGATGTAGAGGTCACTCTCGGGGAGGTCGAAGGTCAAATCGTTGTTCTTGACTTCGTATTCGATAGCGACGATTTCGATGGACTTGAAGTTGCCCGCGTACTGGCTGAGCTTCTCGTTGCCGGTTTGCTCGACGACGTCGACATCGACGTCGGTCTCGATCTCGGCGAGCTCCTGGTCCATCGGCGCTGCGGTCTGTTCTTCGGAGCAATCCTGGCCCTCGGGGCAGAGCTCATTGGCGTCGACCGTAAATTCGACCGGGATACCGGGCGTAAAGGTGACGTCACCGTCCTCGTTGAGGAAGCCACAGGCGAGGGCGAACATCGAGATGACCGCCAAAAAGACAACAGCTGAACGTTCCATGATGATCCATCCTTTAGTTAAGTCGCCGGCGCCTGGAGCATCGCGCAGCACAGCCGGTCGAGCGAAGCGCGGTTTAACACAGCTCTAAGTTGAAACCCAAGAGGGGCGCTGCTCATCACTATAACTGTGTATACGACGGTTCTCCAATTCAGATGTCGGACCTCGCGTCACAGCAACTGATTCCAGGCGTGTCGGGTCGGGCGCTCGTTGCGCAGCAGACCTGCATCGATGACGTGTACAGATGTAGGACACTGTGTGAAAGGGGAGTTGTAATAAGGCGCTAAATGCATATAATTCAACGGCATTGTGTCGTGTAGTACGGGAGTCCTGCCGTCTGGCGTCGTCCTGGCAAATACGGACGAGCCGACGGGCCGGGGTCGGTAGAATGGGTGACTCTCGGGGTGTGTGCAGTTAGCCGACGCGGCGTGCTTACGGGTTGTAGCATGGATCAAGGGATTTAGATGTCTGAGACTCCACTCGAAGAAAGTCCCGAATTGAGGCAGTGGGACGCCGAGACATTCGGCGAGCACCTGGCAGAAGATTCATCTGCTGGCCAGGTGTTCGTGCTCGAGGGCCTCACGCTATCTCACCTCCATCGCGACCTTCCGGAACTCAGAAGTCGTCTCGCCCAGGCAAATATTCCATTGTTTACGCTGGACCCGACCGGAGTCGGCGGGACCGGTGATACCTTCGTCGACATACTCTACAGCTATGTCGAGGAGGTCGAGCAACGAGGCAAGCTCAGCGAAGACGCCCAGCACTTATTCGAATTCGTCTCGTCTGCACGCGACAAGACCCAGAGTGGCTTCTTCCTGACCGTCGGTGGCAAGCTCTATAACGACACGCTCTGCCGACTCTGGACCAGCCTCTCGCGCAGTGTTCCCGCCGTATTGGTCGTCCTCAACGGCCATCGACTCCCCACGAGCGAAGCCTCGGTGGTGGAGCACCTCTGCACGTATTTCTACTCGGATCCCGTCGAGGAGTTCGCGCCGGAGGCCTCGGCAGCGGACTACGCCAACGGTACACTGGTCTTTCTCGACAACGGCATGGAGATGCCTTTCGAGCTCGATGAAGTCGCGAGCCAGCGCATCGACCTGCGCGAGTCGGCTGAGGACTCGGTGCGGGAGTTTCTGTCCGACCCGAATGTCATCGAGAAATTCGTCCGCTCGACCGGGGGCGATCCGTATCGGCTCGGCGAGTTGGTCGAGAGCCTGCCAGACGATGTCGAAAATTTCTGGCTGTTTCGCTACGACCGCCTGGAGGCGCTCCAAAAGCGGATCGTCGAGCTCCTGGTCGTGGCCGAAGAGGCGATTAGCGCTGATACGCTTCACGCCGCACTGGAGGCGATGGGAAAGTCGGAGTATTTCGCGCGCTCGCTCAGGGAGTTGACCGACAACGGTTTTATCAAGCGCAAAATCTCGTCCGGCGTGGTGCGCCTGCAGGTGGCGAGTTCCGATTTTTCGCACGCCGTGCGGGCCGTCATGTCGGAGAGAAAAGAGCGCGAGTGTCACGCTGCGCTCGCTGAAGCCGAGACGAAGAGCCAGTCCGGGGATCGATCCGCACATTTCCTCGCTCGCCACTATCTGGCGGCCGGGGATGCCGAGCGCGGGCTCGAGCACGGCATGGAAGCCGCCAAGCAACTGGTCAACGAGCGTGCGTACGACCGCGCTCGCGAGCTCCTCGAGACGCTCGAGGACTACGCTGAAGATGACGTGACTCTCAAGCAGATTCACGCCTGGTCGATCGACGTCCACACTGCACTCGGGCACTATTCACGCGCACTCTCGCACTGTGAGCGGGCCCGCGAATTCGCCGAGAGCGACGAGGAAAAGGCACAGTTGCTGTGCGATATCGGCCGTCTACTCATCGAGACCGGCGAATACGAGGAAGCCGAAGAGCGCTTCGAGACCGCCGTGGAAGCGTCTTCGGACGACGCGTCACTCGTCGACATTCGGATTCAGGCGAAGCTGGGGCAGGGCGAATCTCTCTACTCCCGTGGTGAGCACGCCGGGGCTGAAGAGCTGGCCATGGAGACCGTCGAGTCGGTCCAGACGCTCAAGGCGTCCGGCGCATCGAGCACCCATACGCTCGACCTCTCGCTGATTCACGCGCGGAACCTCATCGGAAAAATCAGCCTGTACCGGGGCCGCTTCGACAAAGCCCGCAGGTTATTCGAAGAAAACCGCGCTTTGGCCCGTGAGTGGGGATGGTCGGACGAGTTGGCGCGAGCCGAGGCGAACCTCGGTATCCTCGCCCTCCAGGAGCGCGACCTGGTCGCCGCTCAGGACCGCCTCGAAGCCGCGCAGAGCATCGCGTGCTCACCGGTGACCGTCAGCCCGGCCCAGACGTGGTTGAACCTCGGCATGGTCCACCAACATCGTGGGCGCTTCGACGAGTCGCTCGACTACTACCTCAAGAGCATCCGGAGCGCGCGTCAATCCGGCGACACGGTCGTCTACGACGTGGCCGCCTACAACCTCGTGACGCTCTA
>JBNJFZ010000036.1:28496-38460 GCA_051747295.1 Myxococcota bacterium | reverse complement strand
TCGGCCGGGGGCAACGAGACTACGCATGCCAACCAATGACCTACTCACCCGCTCCCCCGCTCTCCCACTCACCCTTGTTTTGTCGCCCCCAGTGCGTGAAATTGAGCGCGTCCGATACCCCTACGAGAACCATCACCCATGGCACGCGTACTCTTGCTCCACACCGGCGGCACGCTGGGCATGACCGGCTCGCCGCTCAAGCCCGACGCCTACAACTCGGCGCTGACCCGTGCGGTCCCCGAGATCACCAAGCTCGCCGACGTCCAGACCGACATCGTGTTCAACCTGGACTCCAGCGACATCGGACCGTCGCATTGGAGGGAGCTCGCCGAGCGCATCGCCGCTGCGCGGGACGACTACGACGGGTTCGTCATCGTCCACGGCACCGACACGATGGCGTATACGGCGAGCGCGCTGGCGTTCGCGCTGCGCGGTCTGGACCGGCCGGTGATTTTGACCGGAGCACAGCGCCCGCTCGCCGCGCTTCGCACGGACGCGCGCCGCAACCTGGCCGACGCCGTCGACGTGGCGACACGCGACATCCCGGAGGTCTGCATCTGCTTCGACGGCCTGCTCTTCCGCGGCTGCCGCACCACGAAGAGCAGCTCCCGCGACTACCGCGCGTTTCACAGCCCCGGGGTCGAGCCGCTCGCCCGGCTCGGCGTGGACGTCGACCGCGGCGCCCACATCATCGAGCCACGCGGTGAGTTCAGCGTCGATCCCCGATTCGACCCGGACGTGGCCGTGCTTCACGTCACGCCTGGCTTCAACCCCGTGATTTTCGAAGCGCTGCTCTCCTCCGAGCACCGACCGCACGGCGTCGTCCTCGCGGCGTTTGGCTCGGGAACCGTGCCGACGAAGCACCGCGCCATCGCGCCGGTGGTCGAGCGCGCCGTCGATGCAGGCACCGAGGTCTTGGTAGTTACCCAGTCCTATGGCAGAGTCGATCTCGAACTCTATGACAATAGCCGCCATCTGGCCGACGCAGGCGCGACCTCGGGCGGGAGCATGCTCGTCGAAGCCGCAGTCCCGAAGTTGATGCACGCGATCGCCGTCTATTCGGACCGCGACGAGCGTCGCAGCTATCTCGCCCGCAATGTCGTGGGCGAGACCGAAGCGTCCACCACTCACTGACTTTTAGATCCTTTCGCGGCTTCCGACGTTTGAAGACCCGAGATGCCGGATGTCCCGCGAGGAAAACACCTATGAAGAAATTGCTGTGTATCTGCTTGCTCGGTCTCGTCGCTTCTGCCGGATGCAAGAGCGACAAGACGGACGACAAAATCAAGACCGCCAGGGAGACCGAAGTGGGTGACGTGCAAATCGAGAGTTCCGAAGAAGGATTGATCTACTCGCTGGAGAGCGGGACCGAGCAGCCCGACGACGGCTCGGCCATCGCGCGAAACGTCGATGGCAAAGAACTGTCGAAGCAGCAGATCGAGTCGCTGCTGTCGAGGCTGCCCGACCTGCCCGACGATTCGGGCGAGGCGAGCTTCGCGATGCGAAAGAAGTCGCTGAAGCCGCCTACGACCGGTGAGAAGATCGACACGGCGTTTCCGGCCGACGGGGATGCCGCGCGACCGGACGCCGAAGAAACCACGAAGGAGTTTCGGGTCCGCCGCTACGCCCCCGAGGGTGACGTCAAACTCGCTCGCCAGGTCAGCCTGACCTTTTCGGCGCCGGTGGTCGACGTGACCAGCCAGACCGAGGCATCGAAGACCGCGCCGGCCACCATCGAGCCGGCCGTCGAGGGCACATGGCGCTGGGTCGGTACCAAGACCGCCCTGTTCGTGCCCGAGGAGGGCCGATTTCCGATGGCGACCGACTATGAGGTTGCCACCGACGAGGACCTCGAATCCGCGAACGGCGAGCCCCTCGAGGAAGGCGCGAGCTTCGCGTTCAGCACGCCGACGCTGAAGCTCGAGCAGCACTGGCCAACCGGAAGCGGTCACGACCTGCAGCCGACGCTATTCCTCGGCTTCAACCAGCGCATCGATGCCGAACAGCTCCAGCAGCATATCTTCCTGCGAGCCGACGGTCAGGACTACGAGATCGAGCTCGTCGACGAGCTCCCCGACGACAGCAAGGTCCCGAATCAATACGTGGATCGCTTCGACGAGGACCGCCGGGTCTTTTTCCGGCCAGCAAAGCCGTTGCCCCGAGACACCAGCGTGACATTCGGGATCGCCGAGGGCTCGCCCTCCGCCGAAGGACCGAAGACGACTCCGTCGGACCAGAAGCAGGGATTTCGAACCTTCGCGCCACTCGTCATCAGCCGACAGTCGTGCGAGAGCGAGCAGCGCTCGTGCGCCCCGAACCAACGGTGGTGGCTGTCGTTCAACAACGCGCTCGACCAGGAAGCATTCGAGCAGTCTCAGGTCACCGTGACTCCCGAAGCCCCCAACCTCGAAGCGCAGATCTCTGGTAGCTCGATGCAGATCGTGGGCGACTTCGAGGCGAATACCGTCTACGAACTCACGGTCTCGGCCGACCTCGAAGACGTGCGTGGGCAGACGCTAGGGACCGACGAAACGCGAAAATTTCATGTCGGACCGATGCCTCCGATGCTCACCACCGGCCTCGGGCCGATGGCGATCCTCGACCCGGACGGCGACAAATCGATTCGGGTGACGACGGCCAATGTCGAGACCCTGGATGTTCAGATCAACCGCGTCGGGCCCGGCGACTGGAACACATTTCAGAACGCGATGCAGTCGCGCGGACGCAACGAGCCCGAGATGCCCGGCGAGACCGTCCTGGAAGAGACGTTCGACGTCGAGGAACCCGGCAATACACTTCGCGACACCAAGATCGAGCTGGCCGAGCACCTGAACAACGGCCACGGGCAGTTCCTGGTCTCGGTTGGTGTCGGGAAGTACACGAAGGCGGCGGAGAAGCGCTACAACCGCCGCAGGCATCGAAAACCTACTCGGATCTCCTGGGTCCAGGTCACCGATCTCGGCGTCGACGCCTTCGTCGACCGCGACGACATGCTCGTCTGGACCACCGACCTCTCCAGCGGTGACGCCAAATCGGGCGTCGAGGTCTCACTGACGGATCAGAGTGAGTCGACGACGTCGGAAGAGTCTGGCCTGACACGATTCGAGTTGCCCGGGCAGCCCAAGAACAACGAGACGCGAGTTCTGGTCGCGAAGACCGACGACGATCTCGCGATCGTGCCCGAGAACACCTCGTACTGGGCCCGTGGCACGAGCTGGTCCAAAAATATTGGGGATACCGACCGTCATATCTTTCACACCTTCGACGATCGAGGCATGTATCGGCCCGGCGAGACCATCGAGCTCAAGGGTTGGCTGCGCCACTGGGAGGTCGACGACTCGCCGCGACTGAGCATCATCGGCGCCGGAAAAGACGCGACATTTACCTTCTACGACTCGCGCGGCGCGAAGCTCGGCGAGGTCGAAGGCCAGATCAGCGAGACCGGCGGGTTTCATACCTCGTTCGAGCTGCCGGACAACGCCAACCTCGGACACGCGCGGGTCGACATCAGCATCGGCAGCAGCATCCAAGGCAACCACAGCTTCCAGATCCAGGAGTTTCGAACGCCCGAGTTCGAGGTGTCGGTAAAGTCACCGCCAGGGCCGCATATGATCGGTGACACCGTGCCGCTGACCACCACCGCGAGCTACTACGCCGGCGGACCGCTCGCCGGCAGCGACGGTAGCTGGCGAGTCACCTCCAACTCGACGAACTATCGCCCGCCGAACTGGGACGAGTTCTCGTTCGGCCACTGGACGCCCTGGTGGTACTGGGGCGGGCCGTCGACCCCGAGCCAGTCCCCCAAGACGCTCGACTTCACGACCAACCCGAGCGGCGAGCATCAGCTCGACGTCAAGCTCCATGACGCCAACCCCGCGGTGCCGATGAGCGTGAACGCCAACGCATCCGTCACGGACGTCAACGGGCAGACGTGGAGCTCGAATACGAACTTCATCGTGCACCCGTCGTCGCTGTACGTCGGTCTGAAGAGCAGCACCAACTTCGTCAAGAAAGGCGAGTCCTTCCGCATCGATGCGGTCACCACGACGCTCGAGGGCGAGGCCGTCAGCGAGCGCATGGTCGCCATCGAGGCGGAGCGCAAGCAGTGGAAGTTCGAAGACGGAGAGTGGCAGCAAGTCGTCGTCGAGACTCAGGCGTGCGAGCTCGAATCGTCCGACGCGCCCGAGACCTGCAAATTCGAGGCGAAGGACTCCGGACAGTACGTCGTCACGGCCACGGTGGTGGACGACCGCAATCGCGAGTCGGAGAGCCGCATCTACGTGTGGGTGGCCGGCGAGCAGCCGCGGCCTCCGAAGCGCGTCGAGATGCAAAAGCTGCGCATGATTCCGGATAGCGAGGACTATGCGACCGGCGAGACAGCCGAGCTGCTGGTCCAGTCACCCATCGAAAATGGGCAAGGCCTGCTGACCATCGAGCAAGGTGGGCTCACCCGCACCGAGCGCTTCGCCGTGAAAGACGGCTCCGCCACGATCGAAGTCGACATCTCGGAGGACGACATACCGAACATCAACATCTTCGCCGAGGTCGCCGGCAGCGCGCCGCGCGTCGACAACCACGGGGAACCGGTCGAGGATGCCCCGAGTCGCCCCGCGATCGCGACCGGCCAGATCGACCTGCCCGTCAAGTGGGACACACGAGCGCTCGACCTGGAGATCTCGCCGGACTCCGACGTCGTGACGCCCGGCAGTAAGACGTCCATCGAGGTCGCGGTGACGAACGCGAAGGGAGAGCCCATCGCAGACACCGAGGTCGCGCTGGTCGTGGTCGATGAGGCCATCCTGGCGCTCTCGGGCTACACGCTCCCCGACCCGCTGGATTCGTTCTACCCGTCGATCCCGAGCTACGTTAGAAAGCACCACAACCGCCCATGGGTGACGCTGCAGGAAGCCCAGAAACTCGCTGAAATGGAGCAGGCGCAGGCAGAGGGAGAAGAGGCTAGCCGAGGTCTCGGTGGCGCCGGCTACGGACGCGGTGCGGGCAGCATGGCCAAGTCGGCAGCGCCGTCCTCCGGCATGGACATGATGATGGCCGAGGCGGCCCCGATGGAGGAGCCAGCAGCCCCACGGGCGTCGCAGGGCCCGGCCATTGACCTGCGGACCGACTTCCGCGCCCTCGCGCTCTTCGAGCCGGCCCTGCGCACGGACGGCGACGGTAAGGTCAGCGTCGACTTCGAGATGCCCGACAACCTGACGCAGTACCGCATCATGGCGGTGGCGGCCCACGAGGCGACCGACTTCGGCAAGAGCGAGTCGCAGATTACGGCGCGCCTGCCGTTGATGGTGCGCCCTTCCCCGCCGCGCTTTCTGAACTACGGCGACGACCTCGAGCTGCGCGTCGTCGTGCAGAACCCCGGCGACAAAGAGGCCTCCGTCCAACTCGCAGCGCGGGCCAACAACCTGGCGCTGGACGACCCGGCGGGCCGCGCGTTCAGCGTGCCAGCGGGCGACCGCGTGGAGGTGCGACTGCCGGCGAAGACCCACAAGGCGGGCGAGTCGACCGTGCAGTTTGCGGTGGCGAGCGGAGCCTGGGGCGATGCAGCCGAGGTGAGCTTCCCGGTGTGGACGCCGGCAACCACCGAGGCGTTCGCGACCTACGGCACGATCGACAAGGGCGCGATCTCCCAGCCGGTGAGCATGCCACCGGAGGTCATCGAGGAGTACGGGGCGCTGAAGCTGTCGACCTCGTCGACCGCCCTGCAGGCACTGACCGACGCGTTCATCTACCTCATCGACTATCCCTACGAGTGTGCGGAGCAGACAGCGTCGCGCATCATCTCCGCCGCTGCGCTCGCACCGGTGCTCGACGCATTCGACGCGGAGGGCTTGCCAGACAAGGACGAGCTCGACGAGAAAATGCAGGCATGGGTCGACCGACTGCTCAAGCTACAGCGCGGTGACGGCGGTTTTGGCCTCTGGCGCTATAATGGACGTGACTATCCATACGCGTCGGTGCACGCCATTCACGCGTTGTATCGCGCCGAGGCGTTCGGCGCCGAGATTCCCAAACAGGCCATGCAGCGCGCCCAGAATTACCTGGACAGCATCGAGCGGCATATCCCCGCGATCTACAGCGAGCGAGCGCGCACGACGATTCAGGCGTACGCTTATTACGTCTCCGACGTCGGAGGGAAGTCACAGCACCACGTCTCGAAGGCCATCGCGCTGGCGAAGAAGAAGCCGGAGAAGCCGCTGACCCTCGAGGCCATCGGCTGGCTGATGTCGACGCTCGAGGACGAGCCGAAGGCAAAGGGCAGGCTGAATAAATTCGAGCGCTTCATCATGAATCGCGCTTCCGAGACGGCGTCGACCGCGCAGTTCACGGTCGATTACGGCGACCAGGGCTATGTTGTCATGCACTCGAGCCGACGGGTCGACGCAGTGCTGCTGGAGTCGATGATCCGGCGCACGCCCAAGCACGACCTGATCCCGAAGATCGCCCGCGGGCTGCTCGACCACCGAAAGCGTGGGCGATGGGGCAACACACAGGAAAATGTCTTCGTCTTGCTGGCGCTCAAGGAGTACTTCGACGCCTATGAAAGCCAGACCCCGGACTTCGTCGCGCGGGCGTGGCTGGGGGACGATTACGCCGCCGAGCATACCTACAAGGGACGCTCGACCGACACGAAGATGGTCGACATCCCGCTCACGATGGTCAAAGAGCGCGCCGGAGACGACGGCAAGACCAACCTGGTCCTGCAAAAAGACGGCAAGGGCCGCCTCTACTACCGCATCGGCATGACGTACGCGCCGGCCTCGCTCGAGCTGGACCCGGCCGAGTACGGCTTCACGGTCGTGCGCGAATACGAAGCCGTCGACCAGGACTCCGACGTCGAGCAGCTCGACGACGGCACCTGGAAGATCAAGCTGGGCGCAAGAGTACGCGTGCGGCTGCAGATGGTCGCCCCGGAGCGGCGCTACCACGTCGCGCTGGTCGACAAGATGCCAGGCGGATTCGAGTCGCTCAACCCCGCCCTTGCGGTCACCGAGCCGATTCCGACCGATGACAATGCCCAGAAGAAAACGGGCCACTACTGGTGGTGGTGGCGCCCCTGGTACGAGCATCAGAATATGCGCACCGAGCGCACCGAGGCGTTCGCGTCACTGGTGTGGCCCGGCGTGCACGAGTACAGCTACGTCGCTCGCGCGACCACGCCGGGGACGTTCGTGGTACCGCCGGCCAAGGCCGAGGAGATGTATCACCCCGAGACGTTCGGACGGACCGGGACGACCCGGGTCGTCATCGAGGACTGAGGCGCGCGCTGAACTCGATGCGGGCAGGGATGCCCGCATCACATCTGCTCGGCCGCCGCCCCACTAGACGCGGGCAGGGCTCCGAATGGCGCCCCCTTCGTCATGCGGCCATCTTGGCCGCATGTGGGCCGAGTTGAAACGCGACGCCGACCTTGCCAGCATAGAGGCCGTTATTGATCCAAAATGAACGAATGAGGCGCGCGTGTTTTTTTGTAAACCACCAGTACGTCTAGCTGCAGCAGCCATGATTGCCGCGTGTTGCCTGCACGGTTGTCTTCCGGAGGGCGAAGAGCCGTATACCGGCAGCGGCCCGACCGTCAGCGGCATGTATCAACTCGACCAGATCGAGACGTACGAGGGAGATTGTAACGACTTCGACGAGATGAGGTCGCTGGACGGATACTTCAAGCTCGAGCGCGAGGCGTCGGACACCGGCGACTTCATCGCGTGGTACGAGTGCAACTCCGAGGACACCTGCGAGCTGACCCACAAGCGCAACGAGAGCTTTTACGAGCCGCGCCCCGAGACCTGGAAGCGCGTGAGCCTCTGGGCGGTCGAGGGCGTGGGCGAGTGCATCCTGAGAAATGAAACGGCCACCGCGAAGCTCGATGGCGACACGCTGACCGTCGACGTACGCACGTACCGCGAGACGCTCCGCGGAAGTGGTTCCGAAAACTGCGTGCAGTCAAAGGCCGCGAGCATCGCGACTAGCCTGAACTGCGCCACGCGCGAGGTCACGACCGCGACCTACCTCGGAAGTGCCCGCTAGCATGCAAAACTCGACTGGAGCGGCTTCTCCCGGGAAACTTGAATTGTGGCCACGCCACATTTCTGCCCGCAGAGGCTTGGTTTCTTGGCCGGGCCTTCCTAATTTTGAATAACTTCGGAAGGCAACACGTCTACGCGCACAGTAATGAACAGAACGCCCGTACCCCATGGAGATGGCTGTGAAACTCGAGACAATCCTCCTGACAGTCTGTGCCATCGCTTTTGTGATGCCCACCTCTTTCGCGTCGGCGGCCGAAAAGGCAGAGCTCGACCTGACCGAATTCGAATGGTCGGCGTCGAAGTCCGAGGTGAGAGACGCCTTCGAGGACTCCGTGTCGACGCATCGGCACCGCGGATACGCCCGATTGAGCACCCGAGTCTCGCTCAATGACGAGGGGTGGACCCGATACGCGGTCTTCCACCGGGACAAGCTCATCGCTCAGGGTTACGAGCGCTCCGAGAGGCTGCCCAAGCCGCGCTTCGGCTCGATTTCGGACGTCGTCTCCTACAACAACAATTACTGGGTCGCCAACATGATGAAAAAGGCACACGGCGAGCCAGAATTTGTCGATCGACGAACCAAGAGCGAATACTCCGAAGAACTCGGCGACGACGCCCTGCGCATGGAGCGCGCGGTCGAGTGGGACCTGCTCGGCGAGCGGTTTCGCTGGGAGCTCGACGACGGCACGATTCGCTACTCGGCCAAGTACAGCGTCGACGGCCACCGCGACCACAACATCGTCAACGTCAATCCTGGAAGTTGGAACCACTACTTCCAGTACCGAACAGTCGCCGCGTTCGACGAGGCCGGCGTCGGCCGTTGGCGCGCCTTCCGCGGTCGCGCGCAGCGCTGGGTCACCAAGCGCTCGACGGCCAACGGTGACATCGAGACGCTCCTGGCGAGCAGCCCCGAGAGCCGCCCGCGACAGCTCAAGCGCACCAGCTACACGTCGAACTCCTGCCGCGTCTCCGGCGAGTCGTGCCGCGCCCACTACAGCTACTACGGGGGGATCCTCTACAAGATCGAGCTCGACTTCTCCGAGACCAAGAAGCTGCCTCGCCGCGCGCACTTCGAGGATATCGGTACCGAGTATTACAAGCACTTCAAGAAAATCGACCGACGCCTGACCCGTACCTTCGGTAGCCCCATCGCATCCAAAGATGCCGGCGACGATCTGGACAACAATCGCGTCCAGCGGCGTATCTCGAACCTCACGGTCGGCGGCGAGGGCTTCTGGTCGATCTGGATGGACGTCGGCAACGACACGCTCGTGCGCCACTCGATCACCGGCGAGCAACTCGGCGCTGAGTTCAAGATCGACCACAAGCTGCAGTATTACTTCCACGACGTCGCGCGCGTGATTGCAGACCGCGACGCCTGGGCCGCCGAGACGAAGCTGATATCCGCAGATTAAGAAGTTGACCTGCAGCTTCCCACGGTCATTTTTGCCCTGAAACGTCCGTCCGCCAATCCGCATGAACTCAGGAGGCTGCCATGACACGACCGGAGAATGAGGAAAACAAGTCTGAAGAAGACGAGAAGGGCGAAAACCCCAAGCTCAAGAAGGACGGTAAAAAAGCCACCAAGTCCAAGAAGGACCGAGAGAAGATCCCGGACTCGGACAAGGCCACCGACAAAGAGAAAGACGAAAAGCTCCAGGAAGCCCTGGAAGAATCGTTCCCGGCCAGCGATCCGCCCGGCTTCACGCCCGATCGCTCCTGAGTGGGAGTACGCCCCAGAAAAAAGCGCCACCCGGATCATTGATACCGGGCGGCGCTTTTCTATGTCACTGCTCTTTGAGTGCAGGCTGGCAGCCTGCGCGCCACGATTCTTCCAGCTGGCAGCCTGCGCGCCATTAATGGCGAAGGGAGACTTCCCCGACGGGAATCCGGATTCTCGTCGGGGGAGTTGGACCGAGCCAGGG
>JBNJFZ010000036.1:16878-28396 GCA_051747295.1 Myxococcota bacterium | reverse complement strand
GAGAATCCTAAGGCCACGCGCAATGGATGTGCGTCTGATGCGCGAAGTGGTTATTCGGCCCGAGGACCTCACTCGCGCCCAAATCGCGGCACGCTTGCATGAACTCGCGGGCGATCGCGCTGTCGCCATTGATGTGGTGGCCGTTGACGCGGTCGATGTCGAAGGCGGTCCCGGCGTAGTGATACGACGTCGCGCTGTGTGAGCCGCCCGCGATGCTGGTGACGAAGTAGTCGTAGCCGTAGTCCTGAATCAGCGTGACCATGCCGTAGAGCATATCCAGGCTCAGGTTGACGCTAGCGCACGGCGCCGTGCCGTAGCAGCTCGTCGAGGCGGAGTATCCGGACGCTGCATCTTGAATATTCTCCAGCGCACTCGCGTCGTCCGAGACGCCGCTGACCTGCGTCCAGTACAGCGTCACGTTACCCTGGTCGTTGTGGTTGAGCAGACACTGGGCGTCGTTGGACGCCTGGCCCGCCGTGCAGGCTCCGTCACCCGGGAGGTTTCCATCCGGGTCGGTGACGTTGATCTCGATGGTCTTCTGCTCGATCTGCATCCCGTCGCTGTCGAAACCCAGCGCGTGAATCGTGCGCTCGCCGTACTGATTGAACGTGTACTCGACCGGGAATTGGTCTGTGTCCTCCGAATCGCCCAGGTCCCAGTCCTCGGCCTTGTACTGCACACGAGCTACATTCGGGTTGTTGGTGTTGATCTTGAACCACATATGGGGCGTGTAAGTCCCATCGGCTCGCGGAGACTCGAACTCGAACGAGTAGTTGGACGTATTCTCGTCCAGCGCGACGGCAAACGTGGCTGACTCGGCGCCATTCGATGCCGCGACGGAGCCGTCGAATATCTCGACGCGGTCCCCGATCTTAACCTCGAATTGCACGTTCGCGGGCTCGGTGCCGTCGTAGTTGACCGCCCAGAACTCATAGGTCGTATTGCCCGTCGACGTGTTCCCGCCGGGCATCGAGCTCCAGACGACGGACTCTATCTTCGATTCATCGTTATCGCAGTCGTCTGCGATGCAACCATCCTTCAAAAACTCACCGCCCTGCTGACCGTTTCGGTGTCGGTAGTAGAGCTCCTCATCGAGCGGCGTTCGCACGTGCAGGTCCAGATCGGTTCGCGCGTCCCAGCTCATGGTGATGCGAAACGCCCCGTCCTGGACGCAATGCCCTGCCGTGCAGGCCATCCCAGCACCACACTGAGCTGATTCCGCGCACTCCGAGCCGGCAGGCTGGTCGCCGGAGCCCTCGGAGGTGGTGCTGCCGTCATCGTCGACCAATTCATCCGGCCAGGTGTCCTGTCCACCCTCGCTTCCTGATGTCGATTGATTGGGCCCGGATGTCGTCGAGCCGGACGACGATGCCGACGAGCCCGACCCGGCCGTGCCTCCGACGCCACCGTTGAGCGACGACCCACCGCCGCATTCGGTATTGCCCATCGCGAAGAACGCTGCCAACACGATCGCGGCCAACGTCGACCATCGATGTGCGACGAAGCCGGTCTTGCTGCGATTTCCCTCGTTGCCGTTCATCTGTCTCTCCCTTCCAGAAAAAGTAACGGGCCGCTCCCAACGTCCCGTCTCACCTCGCAGCCGCCCCAACGGCCACGCAGCCAGCCTAAAAAGTCACTTCCTTCTTCACGATTTCGTCCGCCGCTCGCACCTTCGAGCTCGCGGTCTTGCCGTAGACCTTCACGATTGCAATCACGAAACACGCGATGAGAATGAGCAAAATGATATACTCAGTCGCAGTCGCTCCGGCTTCATCCCTGTGGAAATCGTTCAGCATCTTCAGCATATCGGCTACCTCTGTGAGTATTAGTGCGACGTTGTCGCATGATGTCGCACATCCACCCACGTTTAACGCAAGTGCTGTGCCAGCCATGCGCGCAACGCGAGTGACCAGCTTAGACATACGTCAAATCGGCTCATGACGGCCTCCGGCGCGCGAAAAGAAGGTGCATGTGCCATCTTGTCACACACTCGGGGACGATAACCCCCTGTAACCCCCGGCCGAACGCAGTGAGACGGGGGGAGGGGGGCGAGCCCCAAGAACCCAAAAAACCCGCCGCAGGGTAGCGACGGGCTCATTCATGGATGCGTGGGCGGCTTACGGCTCGGGAATCGGCAGCCCACTGGGGACCTGCTCGGGCTCGATGCCGGACATCTGGGCCGCCGACGGACTCGTCAGCGACTCGAGGAAGGCGACCAGCGCGTCGATCTCCTCCTCGGTCAGCTCTCGGGTCTGGTTGTCCGTCATCGTCGCTTCGACCGCGTTCATCACGTAATCCGAGTTGTGTACCTGGTCCCAAAACTGCGCGCCGATCTGGGTATAATCGTAGTTCCAGAGCTGATCGTGCATCGCCGTCTTGTGTCGAATCACGTCCTCGAGGTCGGTATACGCGCCGTTGTGCATATAAGGCGCCGTCAGCGCGACATTCCTGAGGGTGGGGGTCCGAAAGGTGAATGCCTGGTCATGGCCAGCATGGGCACGGTGCGCAGCGCCCTTATCCATCGCGACCTCCGAGTCGAGGTGCAGCGAATCAGGCCCCGAAGAGATCGGGCGGACTCCGATGTTGTGGAGCTTCTGGTCGGTCATCAACTTGCCCGAGTGACACTCGGCGCAGCCCGCGTCTCCGTAGAAGAGCCAGGCACCGTATTTTTGCTGGTCGGTGAGCGCGTCGTCGTCGCCGCGGAGATACTCGTCCCAGGGCGCGTCGTCGAAGGAGAACGTCTCGATAATGAACGCGGCCAGCGCGTTTGCCGCGAAGTTAAACGTCATGTCCTCCGGGCTCACCGAGGGGAAGGCCTCGGCGAAGAGCTCGCGGTAGGTCTGATTGGACATCAGGCGATCGGTGAGGTCGCGCCAGACGCCCTCGAAGTCGATGTCGGTCCTCTGACCGAGTTCGTTGGGCTCACCGTTGATGTCGACCTCGCCGTAGTCGCCGCGCAGCTCGTCGCGATTGAGCACGGGGAACATGATCTGGCCGGCCAACAGACTCTCCGTCGATGCCGGCATCACGCGAAGGTAGTTACCCTCAGCAAACGCCGCGTTGCGGTCGTGCATCGCGATGCGCCCGTCTTCGAGCACCTCCATGCGGCTGTCCCAGAAGATAGTCTCGAGCGCGGGGTCCCCGAGGTTGAAGAGATCGGGGGGATTCCGTGGTGTGAAGCTGTGGTCGTTGTCGGGCAGGCGCACGCCATCCTCCACGATCGCCTTCGTGCCGACGGAGAGCGAGTCTTCGATGGTCGTGGCCTTGGTGGGGTGGTGGCAGACCGAGCAACTCGCGTCCTTATTGCCACTCAAGATCGGGTCGAAGAACAACATCCGCCCCAACTCCACCTTGGCCGGGTCATGCGCAGCCGGCAGTTCGATGGGAGCGGCGCCGGCTTCTTCCAGCAACGCTGGCAGCTCCTGCTCGACGGTCGCGGGGTCGACGGCCGGGCCGTCATCCTGGGGGCGGGTGTCCCCTTGGTCCCCACACGCAGCGGCGGCGACGACGAGGACGGCCAGGGGCCATCCTCGGAAGATATGTGAGTAGTCGAGTTTCATCGTTGGTATCACGTCCGCGTAAAAGAGGCTCGGGCGGGCGGTATGCACCACCCGCCCGAGCGTCCATCACAAGAGCATCGGCTCTACTTCCTACGACGGCGCATCCACGCCATCGACAGGAGACCGAAGACCATGAAGGCCAGGTAACTCAGGGCGCCGCTATCGCGGCCATCCACGGAGCTGCACGAGCAGCCGCCGTCGCCCTCGAGGTACGTCGAGTTACCGTCTTCGCCGGAGTTATCGTCGTCGCCGTTGCCAGCGTCGGGAGTCCCAGCGTCCCCGTTGCTCCCACCAGTGTCGTCACCGGCGCCTCCGATACAGGTCGGATAGGTCGCGCAGTCGGGGTCCTCACAGTCGACTTTTCCGTCGTTGTCGTCGTCCATGCCGTCGTCGCAGATGGTCTCGACGGAGGTACGGACGAAGCCGTTGATGTCGTGCATCAACCAGTAACGGTCGGTGTTGAAGTCAGGCGCCTCGAAGGAGAGGTCGACGACGATGTCCATGTTCTCGACACGGAAGTCGTAGTCGGTGATCTGCAGGCGCATCGAGTCGCCGCTCGCCGGATCCTGCGTCCAGACGCTTCCCTGATACATGATGTCGAACACCGTGTAGGGCTGCGAGTCGATCTCGATCTCGCCCATGCCGATGATGTCTCGGCCATCGTGGTCGGGGTGAACCGACTTCGGACCGATCTGGAGGCGCTCGATATTGTGGGGGCTCGAGTCCTGCTCGAGGAAGGTATCGAGCGTGACGGTGACGTCCATCGAGTCACCGATCGCGGTCGGGCTCACGAACATGACCTGCGAGTCGATTCGACCCACTTTGTCGGTCAGGTTCTTCCCACGCGACATGATGCGGTCGACGTCGCGGTTGATGTCCGTCTGGGTCAGGTACAAGACCGTATCCGTATCGGACGAAGGACCGCGCAGGACGATGCCTGCACCGGAGTTGAGCCCCTCGGTGAAGTAGTCGTCGTCGCTCGGGTCGAGCGGGTCGTAGCCGTTGTCGACTTCGTGGCCGTCCGGAGCGCCGCCGTCGTCCGTATCACGGGACGTCGGATCCGTATTGTGCTGGGTGATCTCGGCGCTATCGCTGAGGCCGTCTCCATCGGTGTCGACGCGAGTCGGGTCGGTGTTGTGCGTGTTGAGCTCCTCGCTGTCGCTGAGGCCGTCTCCGTCGGTGTCGCCCGAGTTCGGGTTCGTGCCGTAGGTGTTGACCTCGTCGCCGTCGGAGAGCCCGTCTCCATCGGTGTCCGAGTTGTTGGGGTCGGTTCCGTAGACGAGCACTTCCTCACCGTCGTCGAGACCGTCTCCATCGGAGTCGGCCGAGTTCGGGTCGGTGCCCAGCGCTGCTTCCTCGGTGTCGGTGAGACCGTCTCCGTCGCTATCGGCGCAGGCTCCAGCCGGCGCATCATCGACGCAGGGATCGTAGGGGCCGCAGCCGGTCTCGTTGGGGACCTGCTGGGAGCGATACTCGATGCCGTCGTCGACACCGTCGCCGTCGGTATTCGCGTTATTCGGGTCGGTGCACAGCCCGTCTTCCTCACCGTCGCTCAGTCCGTCGCCGTCCGAGTCGGGGTTAGTTGGATCCGTGCCATTGTCGACCTCGTAGCTGTCCGAGAGGCCATCACCGTCGGTATCCGTATCATTCGGATTGGTTCCGTAGGTGTTGTACTCTTCGCCGTCCGTCAGGCCATCGCCGTCGGTGTCGGTGTTGTTGGGATCGGTTCCCGTGACGGTGACTTCGGTTCCGTCGTCGAGCCCGTCTCCGTCAGAGTCTGCCTCCGTCGGGTCGGTGCCGAGCAGGATTTCCTCCGAGTCGGAGAGGCCGTCACCATCGGTATCTGCTTTGTTTGGATCGGTTCCGATTCTTTCCTCTTCTGCGTCGCTGATGCCGTCACCGTCGGAGTCCTCGTCATCGTAGGGGTCGGTGTCCGATGATCCCGACGAGCCGTCATTACAGGCGTTCGACGTGACCGACGTCGACGAGTCGACCAGGACCGCGCCGCCGCTGCATGCCGAGATGAGCGTGCCGTCGCTGAGCAGTGCACCGTTGAGCGATGCGGTTGCCTGCGAGCAGCTACCATCTTTGCAGAGGTGCCAGTTGCGCGAGACGATGCTGAACTCGATGGATTCGCCCGGTCCGAGTTGTTCGATGCGACGTTCCGCGGTCGATTCGGTGTAGGTGGACGGGTTCGAGGGCAGCGGCAAGCACTCGTTGATCTCTTCGTCTCCGAGAGCGACGTCCAGCGGGAAGTCGTCACCGGGGCCGGGATCCGAGATATTGTAGCCCTGGGCGGACTTGAATTCTTGCGGGCAACTGCCGTCTTTCCACTTCTTGACGCCGGCGTTCTCCATGACGCACTCGTTGGCGTAGATTTGCTTGTCGCAACCACACGCAGCGCCGGAGTTCGCGCTCGGGTTTGCCTCGGAGTCCGTGCAGTCGAGCGGAGGGTCGGGCGCCGTAAACGGAGAGTCGTCGCATGCGGACGGCGGCTCCGGTGGCGTGTAGGTGCCTGCTTCCGGCGACTCGTTGGCGTTATCCATCTTCACGCTCAGGTTACCCGTGAAGATCTGATTGCTGTTATTGACGATCTCGTAGACCGTCTTCTGCGGCGATCCAGGGGGGACCGTCGCGATGGGGTTTTCGCCGTCCTTGAGCCGAACTTCGACCAGCGGGTCGCCGCTATTTGACGGAGGCACCAGGCAGACCTGCTGAGCCTTACACTTGGCCGTGGCGGACTGTCCGCTCCGCAGGAACACACGGGCATTACCCGCCGCCTCACACGTGCGCTCGGGGCCGGGCACGAAATCCATGTTGATATCGACCGGGGTGTTCTGCCCCTGCTGGACCGTACCGCTCCAGCTACCGGAGCCGCCGACGACTTGCTCTTCGCCGTCTTCCGTCAGGCGGAAGCACTCGGCATCGAGACCGACGTTGACTCGCCCCTGCTCGGGACAGCGCGGATCATCTCCGGTGATGGTCAAATACAGCAGCGCCGGCAGGTCGCCAGACGGGTTGCTATTCGCCGCAAGGGTCGTCGGCATGGTCAGTGAGCAGCTCAGCGACACACCGCAATCGGGCGGCGGTGGCGAACTACTACACGCCTCGGCTTCTGAAAGGCCCGCAAACGTCATACATAGAACTGCGACAGCTGATGCTGCCGCCAGTGCGACGCGCGAGGTCGCATTTCTGGGCTCGTGGTTTCCCGTTGGCATAAAAAACTCCGTTTGGTCTCTCAAGTAGGATCGCTCTCAGCTTAGAACATAGAGCGCTTTGACTCAAGACAAGGTCCTCGAGCAAAGGCCCCAAGCAACAAACCCTAAAAAAGCTACTTAACCCGTAATATCAGTCCCCTGAGTAGCCTCTCGGGCGTTATTCCCCGGCACGGGAACGAGAGTGCAAGTCTCACGCCGAGGTTGCAGCGGCGGATTCAGGGCCGATATCACAACGGAATATGTGCCATCTTGTCACACCCCTGGGGACAACTCATCACAAAAAACCGGAGTGATCTGAGAGGATCACTCCGGATCGAGTGCACGGGTCAGCACGGAGCCATTTCAGATGCTTTTCAACGCCATAAACTCGCCTATTCCTCGTCGAAATACCCGTCTCTGATCTCGTCGGGTCCCGGCATCTCATCACGGCGCAGCAGGTCGTGTACGCGGGTCAGCAGATCGCCGCGCGTCCCGCTGGCCGCTGCCACGGCGTTATCCTCGATATAGAACACGACGAAATCTCGCTCGGCGACGTCGCCGAGCACGATCGTGTCGTCCCAGTCCTCGGCGTGCCCGACGTATTTGAAGCTGATGCCGAACTGACGCGTCCAGAAAAATGGCACCTCGTCGAAGCTCGCCTTCTCGCCGGCCATATTGGTCGCGGCCACCCGTCCGAGCTGTTGGGCCAGCCGCCAGTGCTCGATGCGGACCGGTCGTCCGTCCAGTGGGCTCGGAAACGTCACGATATCACCGGCCGCGTAGATGTCATCGGTAACGCGCATGCGCTCGCTGACCGAGATGCTGCCGTCGTCTTCGAGCTCGATACCCTCGATGAAGTCGGTGGCCGGGTGCACTCCGACACCTACCACAACCAGATCCGCCTCCAATGCGGTCTCATCGTCCAGGACGACGGTCGGCCCGTCGTCGTGATCGACGCGCTCGAGGCCGTGGCCGAGCTCGAAGCTGACCCCGTTTTCTTCGTGGAGCGATTGGATGCTCGCACCGACATCGGCGCCGAGCACGTTCTCGAAGGGCGTGTCCTCGAGCCCGGTGACCGTCACGTCGAGGCCGCGAGCAACCAATGAGGCCGCGACCTCCATCCCGATAAAGCTCGATCCGACGATCACGGCTCGCTGGGCACCTTCAGATGCCTCGATGATCGCCGAGGCGTCCGCCCGAGTCCGAAGCAAGAAGACGTCGTCGCCGTCGAGGCCATCGACCGGGAGGCGATTTGGCGCACCACCGGTCGCGAGCAACGCTTTTGTGAAGCTGACGTCGGTCCCGTCATCGAGCTCCAGGGTATTCGAGGCGGCGTCGAAGCGCGTGACTCGCGTCCCCGTGCTCATGGCGATGTCCAGCTCGTCGTAAAACGATGGCTCCCTGAGCGGCAGCCAGGCTTCATCGCCCTCGCCCGCCAGGTACGCCTTGCTCAAGTTTGGTCGATCGTAGGGCTCGTAGTCATCCTCGGTGATCAGCGTGATTCGACCGGCATAGCCGACGCGTCGAAGCGTCTCGGCCGCAGCGCCTCCGGCCGCCCCGCCACCGACGATCACGAAGTGGCGCGCGTCATCGGCGTCGGCGTCACAGAAGTCTGGCCGACGGGACTCCTCGGCGCCATCCGGTACGCTCACAAAGACATCGTCGCCGCGTACTTCGACCGCGAATGAACTCAAACAGTCGCGACCCGGCGGCTCGACATGATCACCGCTTGTCACATCGAAGACAGCGTGATGCCACGGGCAGACGACCGTTCCGTTTGAGAGCACGCCGTTTGCGAGTGGGGCTCCGTAGTGGGTGCAGTGCGCCCCCGTCGCGAAGAATTCGCCGTCGACTCTGGCGATGAGGACGTCGATATCTCCAATGCTCTGCTCGATCATCTCGTCATCGGCCAATTCGTCGACCGAACACACCCGTTTGGTCTCTGCCATTCTAGTTTCTCCTGGTCGTTTTAATATTATCGCACTGTAAATAGGAGCACCGAACCGGCGGACATCAACTCCCTAAATATCGACCCGAGGATCAGGCGTGCGCTCAACGCGCTGGTTGCAATCGTTGAGTCAGCGCGCGGCGTGCGGCATCCACTCGACCGGCCAGTCGCGCCTCGAGCTTCGAAAATTCCCGCTCACCACGTATCAGCTCGAGCGCGGGACAGTGCGAGATCCACATATGGTCATTGAGCCCGGCGCCGATCGCCGCCCGCAGCGCTTTGTAGGCCTCGTCACGAAGCTCGTTCAGACAGGCAAATTCGGTCGCGACCTGGAAAGAGAGGGCTTTGCGGCGGCCGTCGGCCTCTACGCGCTCGGCACGACGCCACAGGATCTCGAAATCCTCCATCGTCATCTCTTCGCCATCGAGCATCCGCCGGTTGACGCTCACCGCGTCGAAGAACACCGGAACATCGGGTAAATCCGGAATGTCCTCTTCCATCCACATGGGAGTGTCTCGCCATGTATCGAGCCGTGTGCGCACCAGGAAGTGCGCAACGCTGCCTTCGAATTCGTCCGGGGGCTCACCGAGCGAGATATCCGACTTCTCCCACTCGCCCTGAAAGGCATAGACGCGAGCGAGGTCCCAGCGGGCGCGATGCAACGACGGGTTGAGCACCATCGCGCGCTCCAGGTGATACGCCGCGCGGTCCAGCGGACCGGTCTCCGAGAGGATTCGCCCGAGCAAGTCGTGGGCGTCGGCGAACTCCTCCTGGTATCGCAGAGCAGCCAGGCAATTCTGGACGGCGGGTCCGAACTTCTCGGCGTTGAACTCGACCATCGCAAGCGCGAAGTAGGGATCGGCCCAGTCCGGAGCCGACTCGATGGCCTCGAGCGCCACCTCTCTGGCTTCGCGCAGGTGGCGCGCGGACTCGCCCGGGTTCATGAACGCCTTTCTGGCTCTGGCGGTCGCGAGACCGGTCAGGATGCGAGCATCCTTCGGAGCTCGCTGCAGTGCACGTTCGAACAGCGAGATCGGGGTCTCCATATTGATATGCCAGCCACGATGCATTTCATAGCGGCCTCGCATGTACAGGTCGATCGCCACCGTGTCATGGGGTTGCGATAGCCGTTCATCGGCCCGTTCGGAGGTCAGCGCGTCGGCCACAGCCTCGGCCGCCTGCTCGGTCAACTCGAAGAGCCCACTTGGTTCTCCGGTGAACTTGCCCGACCAGATCTGGAACCCATCGGAAACCGATGTCACCGAGACGCGAATGCGCAGGCGTCCACCGACTTTGCGCAACGAGCCATCGACGACGACGTTGACGTCGAGGTCGCGACCGACCTGGCCTGGGTCCGGCGTCTGTGTGGCGTATTGAGTCACCGCACCCAGTGGGCGCAAGCGCAGCCGGTCGAACATCGAGAGCTCGTCGATGAGCTCCTCGGTGAAGCCCTCCGCGAGGTAAGCGTCCTCGGACTCACCGCGATTGCGGAACGGCAACACGGCCACGGCCGAGAGGTTCGACGTCTCGCGACGAACGCGGCCGCTCATCGTCGGGGTACCATCGGCCGACGGCGGCAATCGGCGCGTCGGCGCGACCGTCTTGCATTGCTTGTCGATCGTGCGCATCGCCTCACGAAGGTTCTCCACGCTGGCAAAGCGCTCGTCTCGGTGGCGAGCCATCGCCTTCCAGACCAACTCGGTGAGCGCCTTCGGATACTCCCCGTGCTCGTCCAGGCGAGGAGGCTCGTTGAGCACCCGGGCGAGCGCCATCGCCATAACAGTCTCGCCGGTCCACGGCAGCTTTCCGGTGAGCATCTCGAACATCATCACGCCCAGCGCATAAATATCGATGCGGCCGTCGAGATCCCGCTTCCCCTCCACCTGCTCGGGCGCCATATAAGCCGGCGTCCCTACAGGGCCATCCGCCACGGTGAACTGGGTTTCGCCGCGCCGAGCAGCGCGCGCGATGCCGAAATCCGTGAGTAACGCCCGCCCATCCGGGCGAAGCATGACATTTTGCGGCTTGAGATCGCGGTGGAGTACCTCCGCGTCGTGTGCTGCCTGCAGGCCGTCGCAGATCTGCTCGACGATCTCGAGCCCCTCTCTCGGCTCGACAGGCGCCTCTTCCCGTAGCAACTCCGACATCGGGCGCCCCTCGACATACTCCATCGTCAAAAAGAGGATATCGCCCTCCGAGCCGATGTCGTAGGTGCGCGCGACGTTCTGATGAGTGACGCGACGGGCCAGCTTCACCTCGCGGCGAAATTGCGCAACAGCGCGCTCGTTGTCCATCAAGCCGCGCTCGAGCGTCTTTAAGGCGACGATTTCATCGAGCTCCAGGTCGCGAGCGCGATAGACATTCCCCATGCCGCCGCGTCCGACCAGCCCGAGCAACTCGTAGCGCTCCGCGAGGAGCTCCGCGCCCTCGAGCTCTGTCGAACTCGCGGCCCCGCTCGGCGTGGAAGGAGACGGCGAACTATCGTCCATTCGAAGCGTCGGAGCATCCGGGTCGGTAGCAGGATCACTCTCGCTTTGGTGGTCTTCGTCGACGTTGCCTGTCGTTTTTTCTGACATAGATCGCTTCGTTCGAGGGGCGCCTCACCCTAACTTCGGCGGACCCGTCTCGTCGAGTCGCGTGCTTGGATTCGTCAGGGTGATCGCAAAGTCACGCTGGGCTGCGCAGCCAGGAATTGTCGTGCGGCCAGCGCATCGTGCTGCAGCAGCCCGACTCCGACAGCAGCACCCCCCGGCTACGCTCGTAGCTTATAATTTATTATAAAGTGTTATACAAAACGATATACTTTTGGCGAG
>JBNJFZ010000036.1:14783-16778 GCA_051747295.1 Myxococcota bacterium | reverse complement strand
TTTCGAGCCCGCTCGACCCGCAGGCACGACTCGACCTGACCGACGGCGGACCGATCGTGTCCATGCGGGCAACCAGCGTCGTCGGTCACTTGCCCGAGCATATCGCCGAGCGCGAGCTGGACCGGCTCGACCAGCGACTCGGCGAGCTGGGCGTCCGAGGCCTCGACGAGCGCCGGATCATATCGACCGAGGAGACACGCTCTCCCGGCAATGCCGTATGGGTGGAGATCGAGCGCGAGCACGTGACCGAATTACAGTCTGCCATCGGTCAAAAAGGTGTCCGCGCCGAAGATGTCGCCGCCAAACTCGCCGAGGACGTCGCCGCATATCTCGCGACCGACGCGCCCGTGGGCGTACACCTCGCCGACCAGCTCCTGCTCCCGATGGCCGTCTGCGCCGGCGGGACGTACCGAACGCACGCAGTGACGCAACACACGAAGACCCAGATGCAGGTTATCCCGCGCTTTATCGACTGCGAGATCGAACACACAGCCGAGGACGACGTCCACCGTATCGAGGTCCGCAAATGAGCGACAAAGACACCGTTGTGATCGGCTTTGTGGGGCCTCAGCTCGACGGAGGACGCGGCCCCGAGCGCTGGCAGGAATGGCGGCCAACGGTCAGCCTGGCCCAGCAACCAGACTTGCTGGTCGACCGCTTCGAGCTCATCTACGAGCGCAACGACATCGAGCTCATCGAAGTCATTTCGGAGGATATCGCCGCGGTGTCGCCCGACAGCGAGGTGCGCACGCACGCGGTATCCTTCGAGGATCCCTGGGATTTCGAGGAGGTCTTCGCCGAGCTGTACGACGTCTCTCGGAGTATGCCGTTTTTCCTCGAGGAAGAAGAATACCTGCTCCACATCACGACCGGCGCGCACGTCCAGCAGCTCTGCCTCTTCCTGCTGGCCGAGTCGCGACACTTCCCGGCGAGCCTGTTGCAGACCTCGCCGCCCAGGGAATCGGACTTCGTGTCCGGCGGGCGCTGGCGGCGCATCGACCTCGACCTGTCGACATACGACGCCATTGCCGCGCGCCTGGACGCCGACCAACATGAGGCCCAGGCCCTGTTCAAATCGGGTATCGAGACCCGAAATGACGCCTTCAACGCACTCATCGAACGCATCGAGCGCGTCGCCGGGACGTCCGAAGCTCCCATCCTACTCACGGGCCCCACCGGTTCGGGCAAGACGTCGCTTGCGCGACGCATCTACGAGCTAAAGAAGGCGCGCCAGACGCTCGCAGGCGAGCTCGTCGAGGTCAATTGCGCGACGTTGGGCGGGGACACGGCGATGTCGACGCTCTTCGGCCAACGTAAGGGCGCAAACGAGGCGCACCCTGGATTGCTCGCAGAAGTCGACGGCGGCGTCTTGCTCCTCGACAACATCGCAGACCTCGACACCGACGCACAGGCGATGCTGTTGCACACGCTCGAATCCGGCACCTATCGCCCTGTCGGCGCAGACCGCGAGGTGTCGAGCCACTTCCAGCTCATCGCCGGCACGAATCGCGACCTGGACGTGGCCGTCCGAGAGGGCGAATTCCGCGAGGACCTCCTCGCCCGCATCGACCTGTGGTCGTTTCGACTGCCGTCCCTTTCGGAGCGGCGGGAGGATATCGAGCCAAATATCGAACACGAACTTCGCAGGTTTACCCGCGAGACGGGCCGTGTCGTCAGCTTTCAACGCACGGCGCGCGACCGATACCTGGAGTTCGCGCGCTCACCCAAAGCCACCTGGCGCGGCAATTTTCGCGACCTGAACGCATCCGTGACGCGCATGGCGACCCTCGCCGCGAGCGGGCGGATCGACACGGACATCGTGGACGACGAGATCGCCCGCCTGCGGCGTGCCTGGGGCGAGCGCGAGACGGCTACCGACGATAAAGAGGCGTATTTGCGCGAATTGCTGGGCGACGAGGCGTTCCACAACCTCGACCGCTTCGATCGCGTCCAACTCGCCGACGTCGTCCACGTCTGCCGCGAGTGCGACACCCT
>JBNJFZ010000036.1:0-14683 GCA_051747295.1 Myxococcota bacterium | reverse complement strand
ACCAAGACAGGAGCCCGACCATGAATGCACGACTCTGCCTCATCGCCCTCAGTATCGCCCTGCTCTTCGCCACCGCCTGCAGCAGCAAACAGCAGCCCGAAGACACCACGCCGACCGAAACCCAGACGGCAGCGGCCGAGGCCGACGAGGCACCGACCGAGCCGGCGCCCGACGAGATCCCGAACGCGATCGCGACTGGCACGGATACCGACAACGCCTGCGGCGATCTTCCGGGCGCGAACTTTGTCAGCATCGAGGACCTCAGCGGCGGCGAGACCATCGACCGTGCGGTGATGACGTTCACTGACGAGGCATACGAATGGACCTATCAGGACGACGTGCGCACCGGCATCTACGACTGCGAGGGCGGGCGCATCACCGGCTACGCTGACGCGGGAAACCAGATGCGATCGGGGCAGTACACGCCGAAAGACGGGCGCCTGCAGTGGCGGTCGATGGAGTTTCAGATGGTCTCCGAATAACCAACCGCGTCCCGAAAACGTCACACGGCGCGCCTCGACGAGCGGCGGCAGGATACGCTACAAGTTGGGCCGATAATTCCGCTGTACCCTCCACCTAGAGTGCCCAACATGTCTGAAGAGCAACTCGATATCCCTGTCGTCGATCTCAATGACCTGCAGAGCCCGCGTCCGGAAGAACGTGAAGCCGCGGCCGAAGCTCTGCTGGAAGGTTTTGGCTACTACGGGCTCGTCTACATCCGGAACCACGGCATCGACATCGAGCGCCTGGAGGCGTTTTACGAAGCGTTTCTAGACGTCACGGATCGACCACTCGAAGAAAAGGAGAAACTCAACCGGCCTGAAATCTGGTACCAGCGCGGCTGGACACCGCCGAATACCGAGAAAGCGGTCGTGGCAGGCGGGCAGCCCGACTTCAAGGAGTGCTACTTCATCTCGCCGACCGAGGCGCCGGCGGACGTGGCGGCGAACTACCCGGAGATCTACCACGAGAATATCTGGCCGGATGACGCGGCGGAGTTCGAAGACTCGTATATGGACATCGGCGGCCAACTACACGCGGTCGGCATCCAGCTTCTCCGCGGCTGCGCCGACGCGCTCGAGCTCGAGCCGTATCGCTTCGAGGCTGCGGTCGAGGGCGGCCCACACGTCACGCGCGCCCTGCGCTACATCCCGCTGACCGAAGAACAGGTCGGCACCGACATCGTCTGGGGCGAGGAGCACACCGACTTCAACCTGCTGACGCTGCTTCCCGGCGGACGGTTCCTCGACGAGGACCGCGAGTTCTGCGAGGCCCCCGACAGCAATAGCGGCCTGTACTTGCGCACGCGCCCCAACGAAGAGAACCCGCGCGGCATCAAGCTCAAAGGCAGCACGCCGGAGGGCTGTATAGTGGCGCAGGTCGGCCAGCAGCTCGAAATCCTGACCGGCGGCGAGTTTGTCGCCACCCCACACGTGATCGAGGCGCCGGGCACACCGGGCTACTCGCGCGTGTCGATGGCGCACTTCGTCCATATGCACAGCCACGAAATCCTGTTCCCCTACGACGAATTCCAAGATCCCGAGTCGGTCGCAGGCTACGGCCCCCCGGTCCTCGCCGGCACGTACGCCATCAAGACTCTCTACGATATCGGACTGGCGCCGCAGGAAGCGCTCGATAGCCTCGGATACACCAAATACGACGTCCTGGGAGGCATCCGCGCCGAGGAAGACGCGGAGAAGGGTTGAAGCTGTTGCAAGAGTAAGGTGCATTCGGCATGCGGCCATCTCTGGCCGCATGCTGTCAGAAGCCGCAAGGCACCGCGCCACCAACCATCAGCGCATGCCGGGGTCTTCATCGAGCAGTCGCTCGGCCGCCCCCGCCTTGCGAATCGTCGCCTGGGCGGCTTCGATGAGTCGACGGCGTTCATCCCCGCTGTGGCGCAATCCCAACTGGTAGTCGCAGATCGCGACGTCGACCATCTGGTTACGCCCCGCCGCACTCTTGCGGGCGGCTCGGAGCAACTCCACCGCCCGTTTAGGGCGCCCCCGCGCATCGGCGACGTAGGCCTGCGCCCGAATCGGCCACGCAGGGAACGTCGCGACGCTGCGCTCCACCTGCTGCGCCAACTCCTCGACACGGTTGGGGCTCGCGTCACGGTGCCCAGCACGAAGCGCGGCCGCCTCGATCAGCGCACCGGCGCCGAGCAAGACGCTGGAAAACATGGTCCCCGACAATTGGAAGCGACCTCCCCGCCGAAAAACGTCGCGGATCACCGCCCTCGCCCGCGACAGATCTCCAGTCCAGATAGCCGGAAGCTGACCGAACGCCTCGACGAGGAGCTTGTGGATGGTCTGCCGCCCAATCGAACCCACGAACTCCTCGGAAACGCGCGCCACGCGGTCGAACTCACCACGATACACACCCAGAAAGACCTGTCCTATCCGCAGATGCGCGACCAATGCGAAGTGCTCGCCGCGGCGGCCCAGTTGGGAAAAACGCCCGACAATCTCACCGAGTGCATCGATGTCCTGGGCGATAAGCGTCCACCGCAGTCGATTCGCGAGCAGGTACATATACTCGAAGGTGCCGGTGAGCCCGAGCCGCTCCATCGCGTCGAACCCATCGTCGGCGAGGACGATCGCCCGCTCGAGGTTGCCTCCGCGAAACTCGGTCGTCGCGTCGAGTAGCGTCTGGAACATCTCCAACTCAGCAGGTGGCGCTTCCAGTTGCCTGTGGAGCAGGTTTGCTGTCTCCTCGTAGCGATCAGCGACCCGTGGTTTACCTGGTTCTGAGGACCGATGATGAGCCAGATAGGCCAGCAAATAGTCGCACCAGGCAACCTGAGCGCGGAATCCGGACGCGATGAGCTCGTCTCGAAGCCGCATCAAAAACGTGAGGCCATAGAGCGGGTCGAAGAAGCTAATCCGCATCGCGAGATGCAGATCACGCCAGGCTTCCTGGCCTCGCACCTCATCGGGCCTCGTATGTGCCGCTGCCAGCCCCCGCGCGGCCGCGAGAGATGGACCCGCCATAAAACGCGCGGCAGCCAGCACCTCGGAGAGCCTCTCGCCGAGTCCACGTGATTCTCCGATGGTCTTCTCGATGAGCGCGTAGCCTTCATCCACCCGATTTGCAGCCAGCATCGCACTCCCTTGCTGAATGACCGCATCCCGGCGTTCTTTGTCGTCCACCGCGCGTCGAGCGATGCCCTGCCACACCTCGGCTGCTTGCGCGTAGCGGGCTGCGTGCTCGAGCGCATCTGCGTGGCGGCGCTCCACGGCATCAGCGTCCTCGGGCCCGGCCCGGAGAACCATGGCCCACATATCTGCAGCGAGCGACCAGGCCAACTGCGACTCAGCCCGTTCAGCCGCCCGGCGAGCCCACCTCGCAGCCGTGTCAATGCGGCGAGCGGCGTCGTAATGCCGTGCGATACGGTGCGCCGGCGGGTTCGAGCGCGCCTCGAGGTAGCCCGCCAGCCGGATGTGCGCGGTCAAGACCTCTGTGGAGTCCAGCCAACGCCCCAGCGCACGCCGCACGCTGTTGTGATAGATATCCACGGCCTCAGTCCCATCGGCCGATCGCCCCGCTCGCAGAATGCCTTCGTGCTCCAGCCGGATGAGGTCCGGCTTGAGTTGTCCCACGCTACACCCGAGCAGATCGGCGAGTTCAGCGGGGCCGACCCAATCGTCTGCGGCGAAGATCAGCGCCAACGCATCTCGATTATCCGCCGCGTGGCGCTCTAGCTGGTTCGACAGCGTATCGCTCGCCTCGAGGGTATCGACGTCGTGCGCCCCCGCGGCGAGAAGCCTCGCAGCCAGCTCGGCCAGAAATGGGCGGCCTTCGCAGGATCGGACCAGCGCACCGGACGGCTCGACGCCAGACCTCTGCTCGACGAGCACCGCCACCGACTCATCGTCGAGAGGTGGCACCGACATGCGCCGCACGTCGGGATTCGAATCCAAAAACTTGTCGATATCCGGCGCATCGAGGTCATCACGTAGCGTTGCGATCAGCCGAATGTCGACCGAATCATCGGCCAACAGGTGCTCGAGCAGGCGAATCGAGTCCGAATCGGCCCACTGGAGGTCATCGACCATAAAGACAACCGGGCGGCCGGACGAGACCTCATCGATCAGCGCAGTGATCGCGTCGAAGACAGCGACCCGGGTCACCTCCGTGGATACGGCCTCACCGAGCACCGGGAATGCGACCGACGCAACCTCCAGAGCCGGCTCGAGCCCACTGTATCCACCGACCTTCAACTCGAATGCGAGTTGGTCGACGATCGGGTCGACCGCGTTGAACGCGATTCGGTCTCGAAAGCGGCCCTGGCCGTGCAGGACCCACATGCCCTGCGCTCGCGCCCGTCGGCCCGCGAAATCGAGGAGCCGTGACTTCCCAACCCCGGTCGGGCCGGTCAGGACCAATGCCCGGGCAGCACGTGTGTCGAGGAAGGCCTCCAGACGGCCGCAGAGGTGTTCGCGTCCGACAAGCTCGCCCCCTTCCCGAAACGTCGACTCACTCTGCTCCGAAAATCGTCCCAAGAGCTCGGCGAGTTCTGCGGCGGTCGGCCGGGCTTCGGGCTCTTTTTTCAGGGCTTGCCGACAGAGGTCGACGAGCGGTTCCGGGACACCGTCGACCAGGTCTTCGATAAGCGGCGGCTCATCTGTGACGTGCTTGAGCATGGTTGCAACGCGGTTGCTCCCCTGGAAGACACCGCGGCCGCTCAACAGCTCGAAGACCATGGCGCCGAGCGCGTAGATATCGCTGGCAGCGACCGGCGCACGGCCCCGAATCTGCTCGGGAGCCATAAATCCAACCGTACCGATCGGCGAGTCCGGCTGGTCGCCGGGGGAGAAGTGACCGACCCGGCCGGCGATGCCGAAATCGACCAATTTCACGGTGCCGTCGCGCTCGATGAGGACGTTCGACGGCTTGAGATCCCGGTGTACGAGCTCCCGTGAGTGCAAAAAGACGAGCGCGTCCAATATCTGAGGCAGTACCCACGCGATCTTCTCGACGACCACGGGGTCGACGACGGTGCGTGGATGCGACTCCCGCGGTGCGTCGTCCTCCGCGTCGAGGTCCAGCGTCGCCCTCGCCCACACCGCCGAGTCGACACCGCTCCACCGCTGGGTGCGCGGCGCGAGCGTGACCATATCGTGACTCTCATCGCCGAGTTGACCGGCGGGCTCCGTCGTCGCCTCCGGTGGCCGCAGGCTCGCATCGCGGCAGTAGCTGCCAAGGTCCCAGCCGTCGACCGCCTCCATCGTGAAGAATAGCCCGCGCTCATCCTCGCCGAGCTCGTAGAGCTGCACGAGGTTTGGATGGCTCAACGACTCGACGGCGCGAAACTCGCGCTTGAAAAGCAGCAGGTACTCGGGGTCGTCGACCAGAATGCGCTTCTGGGCGACGACGGTGCCCCACTCGTGGTCCTCGACGAGGTAGACTGCGCCCATACCACCGGCGCCGAGTTCATCGACGACCGTGTATCGAGATGTGGTGGGTTCGTCCGTCATCAGTGGCTAACTTGGCATCCAGGAGAGGTGGGCCGAGTCTACCGAATTCAGTGGACTCCCGCCATGTCGGCGCGCCCGACTGTTCGACGTTGGTAACGCCGCGCGCGTCGCGCTAAACTGGCGCAACGTTTGATTATGAATGCGTGACCTGAAATCTGGCCCGAACATGCGTGTTTCCAACCCGAGACTGACACGGTTGACCGTCGCGGTCCTCGCTCTCACCATCGCGCTGGCGTCATGCGGCAAGGGGGAGGACCCGAACGCCGCGTTCTGCAACGAGACCCTCGCCTGTTGTACCGAGCCATCTGGTGAAACATCCGACCCCGCGGCGTGCACCAACTTCGTCGTGCCGAACCGCCTGGGCTATCGCTGGGACAAGCTCAACCACCGCATTTCCAACTGGGAGTTCGAGCACCGCCCCGCCGATCAGACCTGCCGCGCGGACGAGCTCTATGGAAACTTCATCGGCGGTGACTTTAGCACCGGCGAAATCGGCCAGGACACCCCCGAAATCAAGTACACCGGCCAACCCGTCAGCGCCGCAGACTCATCTCAATTCGGTGCGGCACGCGTCCAAGTCGAAGCGACGATCGGCCCCGACGGTCGTGTCGAGATGACCGAGAGCTTCGCGCGCGACGAGCTGAACCTCCGCAACTACCCGTGTGTCGTGGCCATCATCGAGGGATTTTCGTTCGATACGAGTATCGAACAATCTGAGGACTACCCGGAGAATTACGACGCATCACACGGCTATACCTCGCGCGGCTTCGGCGCATCGGCAAACGTCACCGCAACCGACGACAGCAGCATCGAGTTGACCTGGGGACTTCGCTTCGAGATCGGTGCGTCACCCGACCGTGAAGATCACAACGAGGCCATCGAACATGCGCGTGTCGGCGGCGAGATCGACGTGCTACTCATCGGCGTCGCGGATAAGGATCTGCTACACACCGCGTCGAAATCGTACACACTCGACTATCCCGAGCCGGAGCCACTGGACGAGCAGACCATCGAACCGGCCACCGAGGAACAGCAACGCCTCGAGATCACCGGCACATCGGGAGCCGGTGCGGGCTTCCACGGCTTCAGCTCCTTCGATTTCTTGCTCTCTCCGGACGAAGACGGCACGTGCGCCAACCGTCGCGACTGCTCCGGCGGCGAGTTATGCATGGAAGACGGGCAATGCGAAGAACTCTATGGACCCGAGGGCTATTACGTGCGCGAGCTCACCGTCGACATGACCCGGAGTTCTTACGATGATGCCAGCGGGCAGGCGGTCTTCATGGTCGACGGCTTTGCGTCGAACTCGACGACATTTATCGCCTTTAACGGCCTGCGATCGACCTTTGAAGCCGACGTGGCCTGGATTCAGGGTATCGACGCGCCCGAACCCATCGTCATCGACGAGACCTTCGAGACCGGCGAGACGAGTCATTCGCTCGAGTAAACGCTCGCGGTGTCACACCCCGACCGCATTCACCTTCGATCAACTGAGCGAGCAACAACCAGATGCTCCCAAAAGAAGAACGCGTGGCAGCACGCATCCTCATTCGTGAACTGGGTTTCTTCAATGGCCTGCGCGCGGCGATGCGCGTCAAGAAGCGAGAATCGTCCGGCGAGCCGTTCGAGGAGTTGGACCCACCGGAGGGCGAAGACGAAAGGCTGAGCCGCGAACAGATCGGGCCGGCCATCGTGCTCTACCGAGTGCTCCAGGACTTCGTCGACAGGGAGCGCGCCTTCGAGATCACCAAGTTCGTGGTCATCGATGCCGCCGTCGTCTTCCTGCAAAAGCAGATCGGCAATATCGAGCGCGCCACGCTCGCCTCGCTCGATGAAGAGCAGCGCAAGCAGTGGGTCAAAGAAAAGGGCAGCAAGTTCTTCAACGCGACGGTTCGCTGGGATGAGATCAGCGGCGAGCGCGTGAAGTTCACGGTGAAGAGCTGCACGTTCCCGCGGCTGTGCGCCGAAGCCGGCGAGCCCCACCTCGCCCCGCTATTTTGCCTCGGCGACGCGAAGTTTTTCGGCACGGTCGAGGAAAATGTCGAGCTGGAGCGGCCGCATACCATCGCCGAAGGGGCGGAGACCTGCCCGTTTCACATTTATTGGAAAGATGGGGAGTAGGAGATGTGGGAGAGTTGGGGGAGAGGGTCATTGGGTACGATATCTCGCCTCTGCGTAGACCAACCAATGACCTACTCCCCCACATCTCCCACATCCCCCAATCTCCTATCCAAGAGATGCGATGTCTTAATATTACCGATAGCGGCCATGATATTGCCGCGCACCTGCGGAATATCCTCTTCGAGTTCGTCTAGCAGCCCTTTGACGAAGTCGCGCTGTGTCTGCTGCGATCCGCAAAGCGTGCACGGGATAATCGGGTAGTCCATCAACTCCGCAAACTCGGCGATTTCGTCCTCGGCGAGGTAGATGAGCGGGCGAATGACCTGCAGGTCGCCCTCGTCGTTGGTGAAGATGCCCGGCATTGCCTGCATGCGCCCGGAGTGAAAGAGGTTCATCAGTAGCGTCTCGATGCTGTCATCGCGATGATGTCCCAGCGCGACCTTATTGCACCCTAGCTCACGGGCGTTCTCGTAGATGATGCCGCGGCGCATCCGACTGCACAGCGAGCACGGGGTCGCCCACTCCGGCAGCTTCTCCTGGACGACCGAGTAGGTATCCTGACCGATGACGCGGTGCGGGACGTCGATGGTCGCCAGGTAGTCCTGCATCACGCCCTCGGGATAGCCCGGCTGCTTCTGGTCGAGGTGGAACGCGGTCAGCTCGAAGTCGAACGGCGCCCTAGCCTGGATATCCAGCAGCAGCGACAACATCGTGTGCGAGTCTTTGCCGCCCGACAGGCAAACCAGCACGCGGTCGCCGTGCTCGAGCAACCCGAACTCCCCGGATGCCTCGACGACCTGTTTTCTCAACTTCGACGACAACTTATCCAGACGACTCATGGTGTGGCGACCTGCGAGAGCGAGGGGAAACGTGCGTCACTTCGGAGTCCAAAGCGTGCGCGATCGACGCCGACCGTCTCCGATACTGGTCGATCCCGCAATGCTGTTTAGAGTTCTTGCCACAGTAAGGCATAGAAATCCAAATCAACGGAGGTAGAGATGAGTCTCGATGGTGTAGACGTGACGTGGCTGGGACACGCAACTTTTCTATTCGAGCGCGACGGCAAGACAATCCTGGTGGACCCGTGGCTCGAGGGAAATCCCAAGTGCCCCGAGGACTTCCACGACGTCGAGCCCGACGCGGTCCTGATCACACACGGCCATGGCGACCACATCGGCGACGTCTTCGACGTGGCCGAGCGGACGGACTGCCCGATCGTGGGCATCTTCGACCTGACCACGTGGCTGGGCGCGAAGGGCGTCGACGAAGACCGCCTGATGGGGATGAACAAGGGCGGCACGCTGTCGCTCGACGATATCGGCGTGGACGTGACCATGACAAACGCGCATCACTCGTCGTCGTTCAACGACGACGACGGCACGCCGATCTACCTTGGCGAGCCGGCTGGCTACGTGCTCAGCTTCGACGACGGCCCCGCGTTCTATATCGCCGGCGACACCTGCCTGTTCGGTGACATGAAGCTCATCGGCCAGTTCTGGGAGCCCGATTACGCGATTCTGCCCATCGGCGATCACTTCACCATGGACCCGCGCCAGGCTGCGCACGCAGCCGAGTTCACGGGCGTCAAAGGCGTGATCCCGTGTCACTTCGGCACATTCCCGGTCCTCACGGGCACGCCCGAGCAGCTCGTCGATGAGCTGGACGGGCTCGGTAGCGACGTCCAGGTGCATGCCCTGGAGCCGGGCCAAACTGCGTGACCTCCAAGAATCGATAACGCCCCCGCTGGCTGAATCAGCGGGGGCGTCTGTCTTTCGAGCCCGTATGAAGTTCTCTGGTGCGTCCTCACCGCTATAATTCGGGGTCGTCCGGCCCGATGAAGTAGTCGCCGATGGACACCCCGGTCTCGACCACGACCAGATAGACAAGCGGCGGGCCCTGTTCTGCGACCAGGTGATGTTCAGTCCCCTCGGGCATCACACAGACGTCGCCCGGGCGAAAACGCTCGCCACCGCTGTCCCGGATGCCGCCCTGGAGCACGTACACCGTTTCTTTTCCGTGGTGTTTGTGCTCCGGGAACGTCTCCCCGGGCTCGATCTTGATAAAGCCGACGATGGCCTCGGCCGTCTTCGGCCCGCCGTCGATGTGGAATAGCGAGACCGCGGGCGCCGGGCCATCCTCCCAGTTCGTCGCCTCATCGATGCCGGCGAGCAGCTGCCTGGCTCGCTCGGCAGACACGTCGATCAGCTCTGCGGTCTTGCCCACAAAGCGCCGGAAGCGACCGGCGGGCGAGAGATCACCCAGGATGCTCGACTTGAGCCCTGAATCTGGCTCGACGGAAGGCATAGCGCGCGCCACGTCGGCAATCGCCTCGGCCTCCTGCCGATACAACTCGGTGCAGCGTTCACACTGGCGAGTGTGTTGATCGAGCTCCCGCTCTTGCTCTGCAGACAGGCGCCCGGCCAACCATGGCTCGATGTATTCATCGATATGCTGACTCATCGCTGACCTCCCATGTCGTCGCTCGCACGCTCACGTAGCTCGCGCCTCGCCGTTCGCAGGCGAGATTTGACGGTGCCGATGGGAATGTCCGCCTCCGAAGCCGCTTCGCGTGAGGTCATGCCACGAAAATAAATCAGGTCGATGACTTCGGTGAGTCGATCGGGGAGCTCCACGAGCACGCGTTGGAGCCATCGTTTGTCGACATCGCGAGAGGGATCCACGTTTGCCACGGGCTCGTCGTCACCGAACGCCGCATCGAGTGGGCGACGCCGCTTGCGCCCGACGCGTCGGACCCGGTCGAGACACCGACTGCGCATGCGCACCATGATCCAGGTCGACACCGTGCCGCGGTCGGGGTCGTAGTCACCGGAGCGCTCCCAGATCTCGACCCATACGTCGTGCAGGACGTCTTCAACCTCGGTGCGATTGCCCAGAATGCCCATCCCGATCGACATCATCGTGTCGCAATGACGGTCGTAGAGCTCTCCGAGTGCAGCGTCGTGCCCCGAGGCGACCGCGTCCATCACAGCCTTATCGTCTTGGCTCTCGTACATGTGTCCACGGAGGAGGAATTGATTCGTCAGGTATTGATAAAGTAGCACGCTGACCGCCCGCGTCGAGTGATGATGGTGAGACTCCTTCCGCTTCCCCGGTGGCATTACGGATTACAGGCGCAAACGGATCGATCCGCCGCGGCAGTTTCGTTTTCGGCGCGACCCGACTATACCGTTCTTAGAGACAACCTTACCCCCACCTCGAA
The DNA here is from genome assembly GCA_051747295.1 of Myxococcota bacterium. Lineage (GTDB taxonomy): Bacteria > Myxococcota_A > Bradymonadia > Bradymonadales > Bradymonadaceae > JBNJFZ01. The sequence goes on along the minus strand of JBNJFZ010000036.1, from coordinate 3,862 downwards.
ACACCCATGAAGCTGTATAGCTGGAACGTCAATGGCCTGCGCGCTGCGACTCGCAAGGGATTCGTCGACTGGTTGCACGACTCCGACGCCGACATCGTCGGGGTCCAGGAGATCCGCGCGCTGCGTGAACAACTCCCCAAAAAGACCGCCGAGCCGGAGGGCTGGTGGACGCACTTTTTCCCCGCCGAGAGCAAGAAGGGCTACAGCGGCGTCGGACTCTTCGCCCGTGACGGGGCCGACGCAATCGAGACGTCGGTCGGTGAAGAGCGCTTCGACGTCGAAGGCCGCCTCCAGATCGCGCAGTTTGGAGACCTCAAAGTCGTCAACGGCTACTTCCCGAACGGAAGCGGCACCAATCGCGACCTGAGTCGGATCCCGTACAAGCTCGACTTCTACAACCACCTCCGAGACTTGTTACAATCCGAGGTCGACGCCGGAGCACCGGTGATCGTGATGGGTGACTTCAACACCGCGCACCGCCCGATCGACCTGGCACGCCCCAGGGCAAATACCAAGACGAGCGGCTTTCGCCCCGAAGAGCGCGAGACGCTCGACGAGTGGTTCGACGCCGGCTGGGTCGACACGTTCCGCCACTTCTACCCGGACGAAGAGGAACGCTACAGCTGGTGGACCTATCGCGGAAATTGCCGCGAGCGAAATGTCGGCTGGCGCATCGACTATATCCTCGCCTCCCCCGGCGCGATGGAGTACGCGGTCGACGCGGACATCCACCACGGGGTCATGGGCTCCGACCACTGCCCCATCAGCCTCGAGCTCGACGACGCAGTGCGCGGGTAACCTCCCGGCTCGGGTTTCGCGTCCGTCAACTCGTAATTGTCATACGATCTGGGCTTTACTAAACTCGACAAGCCCCATTCTCGACGAAAAGGCCTTACAGCGATGCTACGAAAAGTCGCCGCATTTACCGTGCTCGTACTGTCGGGCGCCTTGCTCCTGGCGGCCTGCGCAGAGGGCTCACCGACCACGCTAGACGCCGGCGAGGTCGACGCAGATGATGCGGAGCTCGCCGATGTGATCGGCGATGATACGCCTTCGTCCGATGGTGGCACGTGTGACGGCGGATGCCCCGACGACCTGACGTGCTGCAACGGCGAGTGCGTCAACACCCTGGCCAACCCGAATCATTGCGGACGCTGCGGGGTCACCTGCCAGGACGGCCCGAACGGTGAAGCGGGCATCTGTGACGTGGGCGAGTGCACGCTCGAGTGTCCCACGGGCACGGCGAGCTGTGACGACGACCCGACGAACGGCTGCGAGACCGATACCACAACCGAGAGCGACTGCGGCAGCTGCCAGAACCAGTGCGGGCCTGGCTCGACGTGCGACGACGGATCTTGTGTCTGCACGTCGGATGACTGTCAGTGCTCGGATGGCCTGAGTTTCTGCGACTCCAACTGCGTGGACACCAGCAACAACGAGGCCCACTGCGGCGGCTGCGGGAACGACTGCCCGTCCAACGCCGATTGCGTCAACGGCACCTGTCAGTGCGAGTCGGGCTACCAACTCTGCGGCGACAGATGCGCCTCGAGCTCGACCTATTGCTCACCCGGTGACACCGACCGGGAGACGCGCTCCTGCGGCTCTTGCGGTGGTCAGGAGAGCCGCGAGCGAAACTGCCTGAACACCTGCCAGTGGAGCAGCTGGAGCAGTTGGTCCACCTGCTCGGTCCAGAGTTGCTGCGGCGATGGAAGCTGCAGCGGCGGCGAGGATTGCAGCAGCTGCCCGACAGACTGCGGCTCCTGCACATCGTGCGGAGACGGAACCTGCGACAGCAGTGAAGATTGCAGCAGTTGCCCGACAGACTGCGGCTCGTGCACGTCCTGCGGAGACGGGTCGTGCAATGGGAGCGAGACGTGCTCGACCTGCCCGTCGGACTGCGGCTCCTGCAGCACCTGCGGCGACGGCACATGCGATAGCGGCGAGACCTGCAGCACGTGCAGCGACTGCCAATACGGACATCAAACCACGACCGACGGCACCAACGGCACGCCCTGCTCGGCCCCCGAAGAACACTGGAGATGCATCAACGCCACCAACTTCGGCACGACGCTCTCTCAGGTCTGCCGCAACGGCGAGTGGGTCAACTTCAACACGAGCCCGAGCGACTGCGCGTCCTGCGTGTGTGACTACAGCAGCGCGTGTGCTCAGTAGCATCCCCCATCGGTGCCTCCAACGCTCACTCCCGCCACACCTCGTGGTGATCACCGTATGAAACTCAAAGCACCTTCGTCGGGAACCATCAGCAAGCTAGGGCTGATGCTCGGCCCGATCATCGCCGCGGTGGTCTTTTGGAGTATGCCGGACTCCTACACCACGCCCGGCGGCGAGGTTCAGATGCTCGGCGAGTCCGGCCGTGCGGCTGCGGCCGTCGCGGCGTGGATGGCGACCTGGTGGCTGACCGAGGCCATTCATATCGCCGCGACTGCCCTGCTGCCACTTGCACTCTTTCCGCTCACCGGCGCACGAACCATCGAATCTGCTGCGGCGCCGTATGCCAACGACATCATCTATTTGTTTCTCGGTGGCTTTTTGCTGTCGCTGTCGATGCAGCGATGGAACCTGCACAAACGCGTTGCGCTAATCACGCTGCAGTTTGTCGGCACCAAGCCGGCGCGCATCGTGGGCGGGTTCATGCTCGTCACAGCCGTTCTGAGCATGTGGGTGTCGAATACCGCTACGGCCGTGATGATGCTGCCGATCGCCGTGAGCGTCATCCAACTCGTGCTCCCTGGTGACCACGAGGCTGTACCTACAGACTCCGACGACGATTTGAGCCGCAACTTCGCCGTCGCGATGCTGCTCGGCATCGCATACGCAGCCTCCATCGGGGGGCTGGGCACCATCATCGGCTCGCCACCGAACGTATTCGTGGTCAGCTATGTGCGCGACAACATGGCGACCGACATCGGGTTCGCGAAGTGGATGAGCTTCGGGCTGCCGCTGGTCGCGGTCTTCTTGCCGCTGACCTGGTGGTTGCTGACCCGTGTGCTGCACCCGGTCGCCGGCGAAGGCCTGGATTCGACGCGTGAGCTTCTCGTCGAACAACTGCGTGCGCTGGGGAAGCTCTCGAGAGGCGAATGGGCCACGATGGCGGCATTCGTGGGGGCTGCGGGGGCATGGATCTTTCGCCCCCTGCTCCAGAAGATCAATATCGCCGGGGTTCAGCCGCTGGCGGGCCTGACCGACGCTGGTATCGCGATGCTCGCGTCGTTGATGTTGTTCGTAATTCCCGCGAACAGCGACGACCACGACCGCGTCATGGACTGGGACGCCGCCAGAGACGTGCCCTGGGGCATCCTGATTCTGTTTGGCGGTGGATTGAGCTTGGCCGATGCGCTCGAGAAAAACGGTGTCAGTGCGTTCCTCGCCGCCAACGTCGGCGCGCTCGCGGCGCTTCCCGAGGTTGTAATCGTATTGGCCGCGACGATGCTGGTTGTCTTTCTCACCGAATTGACGAGCAATACGGCAACCACCGCAACGCTGGTACCGATTCTCGGTGGCATGGCGGTGGGGCTGGGTCTGAGTCCGTACATGCTCATCCTACCAGCAGCGCTGGCGGCGAGTTGTGCGTTCATGATGCCGGTGGCGACGCCGCCCAACGCGATCGTCTTCGGCTCGGGTCATATCCGAATCGGGCAGATGGCCCGCGCCGGTGTCTTGCTCAACTTCATCGGCATCGGCCTGGTCGTGCTGCTGATGTACGCGCTCCTGGTGCCGATGCTCGGGCTGTAGAGCGCCTCACCCGACCAGCCCGGCGATCACCGGACTGCTCAAGAGCGCCTTGGCAAAATCCTTCGAGCCGTACTTCTCGAGGTTCGTCTGGAACTCCTCTGAGGTCTTC
>JBNJFZ010000035.1:17562-38791 GCA_051747295.1 Myxococcota bacterium | reverse complement strand
AAATGCCTAAATAGATCGCCGCAGATCACCGGCGTCCGGGATCATGAATTATCCGTCATCGCCCTCATTTAACTTGTGGAAATACAGCTCGATCAAGGGTTGGGCTTCGACGTCGAAGATCCGCGCGATCTCGCGTAGATAGCCGCGCAGATAGACCTGGCGTGGGAGCACGTCCAGCTCGATGTCCTCGATGGCGGCGAGGTACTTGATGCCGATGTGGGTGCGCAGGCTGAGCTCCTGCAGGCTCATGTCCTTGAGGCGCCGCAGCTCCGTGAGCAACTCGCCGGCTGTGTCGGCGCGCTGGGCGAGCAGGTCCAGGTCGGGGCCGGTGCCGCTGCTGGAGGATTTGCGGCGGGCGCGCTTGCCGGGAAATTCGGACTTCTCGGACTTCGAGCTCTTCGAAGCCTTTTGGTCGTCTCCGTCGCCGGCTGCTGCGTCTTCGCCAGATTCCCCCTCGGAGGCGCCCGGCTCGTTGGCGTCGCCGGCGGGCGTCTCGGTGCGCTTGAGCTTGCCCGGCGAGACCGGGGAGCGAGCCTGCCACGACTCGTCGGCGGTGAAGCTCTCGTTGGGCATGGTGAGGACCTTGCGGTACAGCTTCTCGAGCTCCTCGGCGATCTCCATGCGCTTGTCGGGGTCGCTGAAGACCAATCCGATGGTACTCTCGCGGCGATATCCTTCCCAGAGGCGACGGCAGTGCTGGCGCACCTCGCTGCGCCCGATATCGGGGCTGATTCCGAGTCGAACGGCGGGGTGCGCGTCCGGGTTCGTCGGGACGGGGCGCGGAAAGCGTGCATCGACGAGCGAGATATCGAGCATGCGGCGGGCCAGGGCCTCGGTGTCTTTCGAGAAGGCCTCGTCTCCGCGGCTGGGGCCCGTACCGGTGGTGCGGCGGTTGTAGAACCAGCGGCGGTCCTCGTAGTCGACGGAGGTGAGCATGCGCGGGAAGATATTCAGCTCTTCGTACCACGCGTGGCACAGGACGCTGCCCAGGTCTCGTTCGGCTCCTTCACGGACCAGGTTGACGACGACGTACGGCTCGAATCGCCGCGCGGTATCCAGTACCACGTCGTGGGCAGCCTCATTGCGGCGTGCGGACTCGAGCAGGGTCTCGAGGTTCATGTTGAGCGGCTGCTCGTAGAGCATCTCGAGCACCGCGTCGGGCGCCTCGTGGGCGTCGGGGTGGTAGCCGATGGCCTGGTAAAAGGCCGAGCGCAGGTACTGCGTCGAGAGTCGAACGGCGGCAGGCTCGGGAGTGCAGGTGAGCAGCGGGACGTCCGAGAGCGTGAACAGTCCGACGTGAAACGGGTCGAGCCCGGCGGGCAGGTCGATGAGGATCCACTCGAAGTCGAGCTCGTGGAGTTGCGACAGGAACACATCGGCGCCCAGTCGAGGGCGCACGTAGGGAAATTGTCGAGCCGAGGCGATCGACATCAGCCAGATCTGCGCATTCTTAGTGTCGACAATAAAATCGGCGACGTGGGCACTCTCGTGGCCGATCGGGGGTTGATCGACGTTCTTGAAGTCCACGCGCGGCTCTTCAGCGTGGAGCAGGACGTTGAGGGTCGGGCACGACCAGGACGCATCGATGCAGAGCACGCGATTGCCGTGGCGAGCGATGGAGCGAGCAGTCTCGGCGCACAGAGTACTCCGGCCTGTTCCGCCCTTCCCGCCACCGAAAGCCACCACTTTCGGGCGCTCGCCGTGTAATTTGGGTCCAACTCGGTTCAAGGTATTCTCTTTGTCTTCAGGGCCACTCAGTAGTATAAAATGGCCAACGAACGGCTTTCATGACATTAAGACATACCGAAACACGGTCAACAATCGGTTTCGGACGTGGTGGCGTTCCCTTGGCACGAGCAAGGGTGGCGCGCTACGTTATGCGGCGCATCGACCCGTTCCATTTATCGCCGACTTACGCTCGGGAGTCTGCCTCCCGTCTTCTCGAAAAGGAAGGACATCAGCAGTGCCCAAGTTGCTATATCAGGATCCAGATTCGGGGCAAGAAGTATCCGTCGAGATTGGCCCGGATTTCCCCGAGATTACGATTGGTCGCAACCCGGGAAATATCGTGCGGATCAATAATCCGTCGATCTCCCGAAAACACGCGAAGCTGGTGTGGGAGAACAACCAGGTCACGGTGTACGACCTCAACAGCTCGAACGGCACGTATATCAACGGCTCGCGCATTCAGTCGCAGTCGTTGGTCGATGGAGACCGATTGAGAGTCGGTGAGTTTCCGGTCGACTACGTGGAGACCGAGCCGTCGGATGTCGCGGTCCAGCCGGTGGTCGAGGAGTCTGACGGGCAGGGTGCGCATGGGACGCAGCCGGCCAATGATGCAGGTTTTGGGGCGCAGCAGGTCGGTGATTCCGGCCTTGGTGGTTCTCAGACATCCGCGTCCGACATCGACGTGCGAGCCGACGAAAATGCGGGGTCGCAGGCACCTGCGGCTCCGGCCAATCCACCGTCTGCCAGCGCAGGTGGAGGGATTCACGAATACGTACCCGAAGAGGATGAATACGATCTCGACGCGGGCGACCTCATCCAGGAGGAGCTCGACGAGGGGGACTACGAGGAATACGACCCCGACGTGCATGGGGTCGAAGCCGACGAGCCCGTCATTCTCGAGGATGGGGATTACGAGGAGGTCGCGGCGGACGACGTGTTGGACCAGGACCCCGACACGGTGTCGGCCGAGCCCGGAGACCTACAGGGGTTCGACGACGGGGCGAATACGGCCAGCGCTCAGCCCGACTCATTGGAGATGTACGATACCGGCGATGCGGACCCGGCGACGGTCAGCGCGCCGGCCGATCAGATCGCTGCGAGCCTGGAGGGAATGAACCAGATCTCCGAGCCGCCGCCAAGCGTCGATGACGAGGCGGCGGCCGAGCTCCGGGCGCAGCTAGCGGACCTGCAACGCGAGCTCGACGATGCACTGAATGAGCGCGACGAGCTGCGCGAGACCCTCGATGAGATGAGCGCGGACGCTGGTGGGGCGGCGCAGGTTCAGATCGATCGCCTCCGAAAAGAGCGCGACCGGCTCACCAACGAGCGGCGAAATCTAATGCGCCAGCTCAGCGACTTCAAACAGCAGATCGAGGAAGCCCCGGAGCCCGAAGAACTCGAGGCTGTCGAGGCCGAACTCTCCGAGTCGCTGGCGACGGTCGACGAGCTGCGCCAGGAGCTCGAACAGGCCAACGAGGAGGTGGATGCGCGGGATGCGACCATCTCCGAGCTCGACGACACCGTCTCGCAACTCGAACAAGAACTCGACGCGGTTCGTCAGGACTTCGACGCGACGCAGGAGGCCCATGCGAGCGCGCAGGAGGCGTCCAACCAGCTCGACGAGCAAATCCAGCAGCTCCAGTCCGATCTCGACGCCTACGAGCAGAAGTATCTCGACGCCGAAGAAGAGATCGTGGAGCTGCAGACGCGCGTCGACACGCTCATCGACGAGCGCGATGCCCTCGAGTCGAGTGTCGAGGATAAAGAGGCGAAACTCGAGGACCGCGCGCACCTGATCGAGGAGCTCGAGAACGAGCTATCTCGCACGAACCAGGATATCGAGGGACTCTCCGGGCGCAGCGAGGCGCTCGAGTCGGAGTTGGATACGCTGGAGGCCGAGCGCGACCGCCTGCAGGCGGCTCTCGACGAGCGGCCCGAACAGGCCGAGGTCGCCGAACTCAGAGACGATCTCGAGTCGACCCGCGACGAACTCGATGCCACGCTCGAGGAGCGCGACGAACTCATCGCAAGGCGAGACGAACTCTCCACGGAACTCGGCGACGCGCGTGCGCTGGTCGACGACCTCCAGCAACGTGTCGAGCAGATCGGTGCCGAGCGCGACGAGATGACCGAGCAGCGCGATACGCTCAAGGAAGAGAAGGCAGCGTACTCGCGCGAGACGGATTATCTGCAAACGGAGCGGCGCAAGCTCGTCGAGAAGGTCGAGGAACTCCAGAGAGACAAGAAGCGAAAGAAGGAGATCTTCGAGGAGTTGTCCGGCGACCTGCGCGGTCTCATCGCCGAGAACAACAATTATCAGGCGCGGATCGAAGAGCTCGAAGAGATGCTCGAGGAGGCGCCGGACGTCGAGGCGTTCGTGGAGAACTCCGAGAGGATCGATGAACTCGAAGGGCTGCTCGAGGAAGCTGACGCACGCGCTCAGGACCTCGAAGAAGAGGCGAGCGACCTGACCAAGCAGCTCGGTGAGTTGGCCGAGGAGCGCGATGATGCACTCGCGAAGCTCGAGGCATTTGAAGCCGAGGAAAGCGAGCTTCAAGAGGCGATGGAAGAACTCGAGGCGGAGCGCGACGAACTCCAGGAGCGCCTCGAGGCACTTCAAGAGGACGCCGATGCCGACGAGGAGCTCCAGGCGCGCATCGATGAGCTCGAAGAAGAACGCGACGCCCTCCAGGCGCAGGTCGACGAGCTGGAAGGCGAGAGCGAAGAGCGCATCGAGGAACTCGAAGAACAGAGAGAAGGACTGCAGGCAGAGCTCGAGGAGCTCCAGGAGAAGCTCGACAACGTCGAGGAGACGAACGGAGAGGCTTCCCAGCTCGACCAAGAGCTCGTCGAGCAACTCGAAGAGCTCAAGGACGAGCTCGCCGACCGTGAAGCGACGCTCGAGGAACTCATCCTCGAGCGCGACCGCCTCGAGGATGAACTCCAGAAGCACACCAATTAGCGTTTAGTGCACCATTTATCAGCGCTTTCGCCTGTTGAGGTGACCCCGTCGAGTACGGTCGTCGGGTCCAGCGGGCCGAGCCGAACAATCCGTGAGCCGATCGTCGCCACACTCGGCCCGGACCCACCCCATTCTATTTCAAGGTTTTGACGCATGAAGTACCGAATGATCATGGCGCTGCTCGCCGCTTCACTTCTCGTCGCCGGCTGTGGTGACGGAGGCGAGGCAAATAACGATAATCAGGGAAATAACGGCACGCAGGCCGACGCGGGGACCGATGCCGCGATGGACACCATGGACACGATGGAGGAGGAGGACGTACCGACGGTCGGTGACGTCTCCGACGATGAATTCAACCATCGCTGTGGGAACGCGCCGGTCCAGGATTGGCCGCTCAACGACGCGGTGTCTGATGGCTCGGTGAATGCGACGACGGCCGACGGGGTCACGACGCTCGAGATCGATGCATCCGCGGGAGGGTCCTCGGCGTCGGCGGACAATCCGTTCGTCTATGTCGACCTGTCGACCGGTGAGAAGGTCGAAGTCACCGACCTCGAAGCCTACTCGAATACAGAGTGGGACCTCGCATTCAAGCGCGTGGTCATCCGGACGAATAGCGGCGATTCCGGCCCCGGCGACATCGAGGTCGCGAAGCTCACGGAGACAGCGTTTGCCGACGTCGATGGCGTCCCGGGCGATCCGGGTTCCTGGGAGTTCGACGAGTCCTACGACGAGGATTGCAATCCCCTCACCGACCCTATCGGCACGCTCGTGACGGCGTTCAACCACCTGAACCCGCTCAAGAACACGCAGTCCTGGTACGAGTATCCGGACATCTCGCCGAGCCAGGGTGAGGTCTATCTGATCGAAGTTCCGGCCGAGAGTACGACCTATAAGATGGCTATCGACGCCTGGGACGGCGGCGTTTACACGGTTCGGATCGCCGAGCTGTAATTCTGCAGCGGGGACGCGATATGCAATCCAGCCGGCGAACTCACTCTCTGGTGCTGTTTGCGCTCACGGCCCTGGCGGCCACAGCGGCGTGCGGCGACGCGCAGAGCCCGAGCGACTCGGGACGCACGCACGCATCGGAGGCTCGCACGAGCGGCCAGCAATTGCGGCCGACCGACCCGTCGGATTCCTTCGGGTACGAGGGCGCATCGGTTCAGTCTCACGTCAGCCAGAGCGGGGAGTTTCGCATCTGGTGGTCGGACGAAGGCAACCACGCCGTGCCGCCGGCTGACGAGGACGGCGACGGGGTGCCGGACTATGTCGAGATGGTCGGGGAGGTGGCCGACGAGGTCGCCGCACACCTGACCACGAACGGGTGGAAGCTCGCATTGAGCGATGACGCTGGTTCTGGCGAGCCGCTGGGCGGAGATGAACTCTTCGACATCTATCTCATCGATTTTTCGGCTGGAGACGGTCACTACAGTCGGGATTTTTGCGTGGAGAATGCTGATGGCGTTCAGCAATGCGCCGGGCATTTCCGCCTGGAGAACGATTTTGCCGGTCTCAATTATCCGTCACCGGAGTACGCCGCGCGCCTCGTCCTGTCCCACGAGTATTTCCACGCCGTACAGGCTGCCTACGTCGGCGAGCTCCCGCAGTGGTGGAGTGAGGGCACGGCGACGTGGTTCGAGGAGTATTTCGATGCGGAGCAAGACGACTTCGAGCGGCTGACATCGCTCTACTTCGACGAGCACACGCGCTCGCTCGACGACCGGGGGCGCGGACCGTCCGACGCCTTCGCCTACGGCGCGTCCATCTTCGTCTACTTTTTGGAGTTGCAGATAGGGCCGGACGGGATTCGCGCGATCTTCGAGCGCATGGCGAGCGGTGAAGCGCTGATGGAGGCGCTTCGAGCGGAAGTGGCCGACGGGTTCGGGTCGCTTCGTGAGGCTTTCGACGCGTTCGCGGTCTACAACTTGTTCACCGGAACACGAGCGGTCGACGCGAACGGCTATCCGGACGCCGAGCGGTTCGTGGGAGTGCAGGTCGAAGCGCGCCAGGTCGATGGACCCCTCAACTGGAACCTGGATGTCGAACCGCTCGCCGCGCGTTATCTGAAGCTGGAGTTCGACGAGGCTATCACCTTGCGAAAGACGTCGCTCGAGGGGTTTGTGTCCCAGCCGGAGTTCATCGCAGTAAACGCCGACGAATACGGCTCCAGCGGCGCCATGCACGTCGTCTCGAGCGGCGAGGCGGCGCGCTTCGAGCCCGATATGTCGCCGATATATGTCGTCGTATCGAATGGATACACCGATGAGCGACGCGCCTCGACCCTTCAGATTCGCCGGCCGGGACCGGTCGATGAGGCGCGCGACGACGAGCAGCCCGACGACACCAGCGAGCCCGCCGACCAGAACTCTGACGAAGGATGCTCGACCACCGGTAGCGACGGCTTACCGGGCACCGGATGGGTGCTATTTGCGCTCGGTGCGATGATGCTTCGACGATGGAAGGTGCGGTCAGTCGTCTGACCAATCGGCCACGACGGGCCGATGGTCGGAGGCAAATAGCTCCTCGACGACGTGGTATCCCGACCAGCGACCGCGATCGGCGAGTAAGTAGTCGATTCGGACGTCCGGCTCTTCGGCCGGAAATGTAGGTATGTCCTGGCCCGCGGCGTCCGCCGCGTCCAGGAGCAGGTCTCGTAGCTCCGACAGCCATGTTCGCTGGCTCGATGGCTCGTTGAGATCCCCGGTGACGAAGAGCGGTTGGTCTCCGGCGCCGAAGTTCGCGACGAGCAGGAGCAACTCGGGGCCATGCACGGCGCGCTCATTCTCGAGGTGCGATAGATGCGTCGCGAGCAATTGAACCGGTCCGTCGGGGGATGCGATGCGATAGAGGCACGCCGCGCGCGGTTCGTCGACGTCCTGGGTGAAGTCGTGTCTGTGCACGCGCTCGATGGGCCATCGACTCAACACGGCGTGCCCGTACTCGGCGGGCGCCCCCTGGTCGCGGTCCACCCGAATGGTCGTGACGAAGTCGTAGTGGGGCAGGTCGGTCGCCTCGCTCAACTCGCGTGCGGTGTCTCGCGGCGGGCCCATCGTCCAGTGTCGCCCGACCTCCTGGACAGCGACGACATCGGGGTCGTGTTCGACGATGACCTCGGCGATGCGAGCGACACCGCGCTGCATACCGAGGCGGATATTGTAGGTCATGAGCCTCATGCGGCCTCCGTGTGAACCAGGGGGAGATCGATGACGAAGCGGGCACCTCCGGTCTCCGACGACTCGACGGCCAGCCGCCCGTTGTGTTCCTCGACGATTTGCTGGGTCATCGCCAGCCCGATTCCCGTGCCGTTGGACTTCGTGGTGAAGAAGGGGTCGAAAATCTGGTCGAGAATGTCTGCGTCGATGCCGGGCCCCTCGTCGCTGACGACGATGCGAGCCACCTCGCCGCCGCGCTCGACCTCGACGCGAACGGTGCCGCCGTCGGGGTTGGCCTCGATGGCATTTCGCAGGATGTTGAGCAGGGCCTGACGCAGTTGGTTTCCGTCGACGAGCACCTCGGGTGGGTCATCTGGGAGTTCGACCGCCACCTCGGCACCTTGCTGGCTCCACTCGAAGACGTGGAAGTCGATGAGGCTCTGCAGTATATCGTTGAGGCTTCGCGGCTCGAATTTCGGGGAGGGCAAGCGCGCGTAGACGAGGTACTCCTCGGTGATGTCGCGGAGGCGGTCGACTTCGTCGATAATGGTCTCGAGCAGCGGCATGACGTCGTCGTCGTCGCGGTCGATGCCCTGCTCGACGAGCGCTTCCTGGAGCATCTCCGAGTTCAGGTTGATGCTGGAGAGTGGGTTGCGAAGCTCGTGGGTGATCAGGCTGGTCATCTGTCCGATGGTCGCGAGTCGCTCGGACTTGAGTAGCTGCTGGTGTTGCTCACGGAGCTTCGCGTCGCGCTCGGCCAGGCTCTCGGCCATGGAGTTGAACTCGCGGGTGAGCGTTGTGATCTCGTCGACGCCGAGCCGGTCCTCGGCGATGCCTTCGATGGGACGGTAGTCGCCCTCACCGATGCGCTTGGTCGCCTCGGTGAGGTCGGTAAGCGGCCGAAGGGTGTAGACGACGGCGATGAGCACACCGACGGCGAGTAGCAGGGTCAGTGCGCTGAGGATGCCGAGGGCGTAGAGGCTGGAGCGCTGATTGTCGTTGGCCTGAGCCAGGGCCGTATCGGTCGCTTCCCGCAGGTCGCCGCGCAACTGGCTGATCTCCTGGTCGAGCGAGCGAGCATCGGCGCGCAGTGCCTGCTGGCGCTGATTGATGTCCTGGCGGTAGGCCTCGCGGTCGTCACGGACCTTTTCGTCGAGGACCAACTCCGTGAAGGCTCGAGACTGTCGGGCGAACTCGACCGAGCGGCGCTGCAACTCGGATAGGCGCGACGCGAGCTCGAACGTATCGGCGCCCGAGGAGAGTTCCTCGAGGTCGGCCTCGGTGACCATCGAGCGCGCACGCTCGACCTTGTTCGTGAATTGATCCGGGAGGAAGTACACCAGCCTCGTCATCTGCAGGGTGCGCCGCAAGACCAGTGGGTCTCGCTCGTTGAGCACGACGCTGAAGCTCTTGAGGTCGGTTTGAACGTCGCTGAGCAGCAGTGAGACCGGCACGATGGTGTGGTTTAGCCGCTGAATCCGGCTGTAGAGCTCCTGGGTGCGGTAGATACCGAACATCAGCACGCTGGTGAACGTGATGACCACGGCGGCGAACGCCAGGAAGATTTTGGTGGCTATACTCAGTCGCATCGTGCACAAGCTAACCCATGGTGGCGATCGTTGAAACAGCGGTGTTCGGCCATATCATCCGGTGGCGAGGGTCGAGCGGTGGACTTGAATCGTTTTGTCGGGTTACGAATCTACAAAGTGAGCCGGAGAGCATAGACCGGAGTTTTTTGGAGCGTTGAGGGAATCGAGGATGGATGTAAAGCAAGTCGACGTCGCGATTATTGGGGCTGGAACCGGAGGTTTGAACGCCCGCCGAGAGGTGGAGAAGGCGGGCAAGAGCTGGGTGTTGATCGAGGGTGGCCCCTACGGCACGACCTGTGCCCGCGTGGGTTGTATGCCGTCGAAGTTGCTGATCGCGGCTGCGGATGCGGCTCATAATATCGAGAGCAGCAGCATGTTCGGAGTGCGCGTCCGGGAGGACGGCTGGGAGGTCGACGGGCCGGCGGTCATGGAGCGCGTACGCTCGGAGCGCGACCGGTTCACCGGGTTTGTGGTCGACTCGACCGAAGAGATCCCGGAGGAGAAGCGCCTGCGGGGATGGGCGCGCTTCGTGGATCCGACGACGCTGATGGTCGACGATCACACACGCGTCGAGGCAGAGACCGTCGTGATCGCCACGGGATCGACGCCGTGGGTGCCGCCCCAGCTGGAGGGCATCCGAGACCACGTCATCACGAGTGATGAGATCTTCGAGCTGGAGGACCTGCCCGAGTCGATGGCGGTCTTCGGAACCGGGATTATCGGGCTGGAGTTGGGTCAGTCGATGGCGCGCCTGGGCGTGCGCGTGACGTTTTTTAACCCGTTCGAGGAGCTCGGTATCTTCACGGATCCGAGGCTCATCGAGAAGGCCAACGAGGTCTTTCCGCGAGAGCTGGATCTTCACCTGGGAGTTCAGGGTGTGGAGGTGGCGCGCAGAGACGGGCAGACCGAGATATCGTGGAGCGACCGCGATGGTGTGGGGCATAACGCGCGCTTCGAGGTGGTACTGGCGGCGGCCGGGCGCCGGCCGAATATCGACCGGTTGGACCTGGAGAACGCGCATATCGATCGGGGGCACCACGGCATCCCGGACTTCGACCAGTACACGATGCAATGTGGAGAGTCTCCAATCTTCATCGCTGGAGACGTCAGCGGACACAGGCCCCTGCTGCACGAAGCCTCGGAAGAGGGGCGCATCGCCGGGGCGAACGCCGCGCGCTACCCGGAGGTCGAGTCGTCTCTGCGCAAGGTGCCGGTCGCGATAGCCTTTACCCATCCTCAGATGGCCCTGGTGGGGCAGAACTTCTCGAGTCTGCACGCCGATGAGATAAGTGTGGGCGAAGTCTCGTACGACAATCAGGGACGAGCGCGTGTGATGGGGGTGAACTCGGGGCTGGTGCGCGTGTACGGGGACCGAAGCAACTGCCGATTGATCGGGGCCGAGATGTTCGGGCCGCGGGTCGAGCACACCGCGCATCTGTTGGCGTGGGCTATCCAGCGCGGGGCGACGGTGCCCGAGTTATTGCGCATGCCGTTTTACCACCCGGTCTTCGAAGAGGGCATTCGCACCGCTCTGCGCGACCTCGCCGGGCAACTTCGGGTGCAGGGCCACTGCGCACCCGGAGATCGCGGGGAGAGCGCCGGAATGTGAGCGGTTTGGTCGGCCTTAGCACTGTCTGGGGCGGGGCCGTGGTTGACGTTAAAAAAAGCGGCGTGCTACAAGACAGTTCGATTTTGCTCGTAAAAACGGGTGTCTGTATCCTTTCGAGTGTAGCTCGGGGAGCTGTCGTATCGCGAGAGCGGTAGCGGGCGGCTCGCCGACCGTAGCTCACGTCGAACGGCTGGGCGGTTTGGGTGCCGCTCACCACGTGGTTAAGGAGTAGAGAACCAGATGAATGACGTCTCGCGCGCGAAGCAGTTGGGGTTTGGCGAGTATCTACTCGCCGTATTGGCGGCGCTCGCGTTCGTGCTCGCACCGATGCAGGTGTGGGCCCAGGACGAGGGCGAGAGCAAGGACGAAGAATCCCAGGAGGAACAGACCGAGGAGCCGGCCGACGCGCCGGGTGGGCCGACGCCCAAGCTCTTCGTGTTGCCCGTGCAGCCGGTTAGCGACGGGGTATCGAGTATCATCCCCGAGCGAATCGGCGAGCTCTTGCGCGATCAGGTCCAGAGCGACCGTCGAGTCGAGTTGCTCCCGACCTACGAGACGCTGAGCAAGCAGATGTCGGCCGGCGGGGGAAGCGCGAACGCCGCCATTACCAAGGCAAATGACCTCTATACCTCGGGCATCGGCCTTTTGACGGCCGGCGAGGACAAGAAGGCGGCCGAGTCGTTTCAGTCCTCCGTGGATATCATGGAGGAGAACCTCGGCGACGTCACCAACTTCAATATTCTGACGGACGCCTACAAAAACCTGGCGCTGGCCTACTTCAACGCCGGATTCGATTTCGATGCGCGCAAGAAGATGAAG
This sequence comes from Myxococcota bacterium, assembly GCA_051747295.1. Lineage (GTDB taxonomy): Bacteria > Myxococcota_A > Bradymonadia > Bradymonadales > Bradymonadaceae > JBNJFZ01. The sequence continues at coordinate 26,929 of JBNJFZ010000035.1, read as the reverse complement.
GTGTATGCGCACCTGAAGCCCGAGTCGACGCTCGACCCGGAGAAGTTCCCGAAGGAATTGCGCGATATCTTCGACGAAGAGACCGCCAAGGTAAAAAAGGCGGGCCCCGGCAAGCTCGAGATCAAAGCTCCCGAGGGAGCGCAGGTCACGATCGATGGCGATCTCAAGGGTGAGGCCCCGATGACCGTCACCGATGTGGGTTTTGGATACCACTATCTCGTCGTACGCAATGCGGCCGGAAATGTCTGGGCGGAGCAGATCCGCGTCCGAGGGCGCGGCAAACAGCAGGAATTCGAGGTCGACCTGGGCTCGGGCGGCGCGAAGGCCGACTCCGGGCAGGGCCAGCAACTCCCTGCGTTCTACACAGACTTGCTCGCCAGCATACGCACCGGCACGTTCGGGGACGACCTGCAGCCCTACCTCAACGAACTCTCGACCCGTTCGGGGACCGACTACGTCGGCTGGGTCGCGATGGTTCGAGACGGAATGGAGTACGTGGCGGTGCCCTTCGTGTGGCGCGCATCCGACGGCATGTTGGTCCGCGGCAGCGACGTCCGATTCAATATCGAATTGTCGAACTTGATGGTCGGGGTGAGCACGCTCTCCGAGAATCTGGTCGATGACGTGGTGGCCATGCCCAAAGATCGCGCGGTCACCACCGTGGAGTTGGGTCAGCCTGATCCGGCCACCGAGCAAGAGGCCGGCGAGGAGGGTGGAGCAGTCGCATCGAGCGAGCAGACCGAGCAGGGCGGCGAGGAATTGCCGATGCCCGAGTCTTCAGACGGGTCTGAATCCACCGAGATGCAGCCTCCCCCCGAAGTCAAGCCCTCGGACAAGGGGGCAAATACCTGGACCTACGTGGGTATCGGCGGCGGCGTTCTGGCCGTCGGCGGGATTATCGCTGGCAGCGTCTTTCTCTTGACGCAGGACAGCCCCAACCAGAGCGGCGACTTCCGGACGCGAGTCCGGTGGTAGTCCAGAGCGCTCTCCCACTGACTAGACGCTGGCTATAAGATAGACGAAATGAACGGACGGATGACGAAGAGATTTTCGCTGCTCGGCGCGCTGCTCGTGCTGTTGATGGCCGCCGGTTGTGGACCCTCGGAAGACGAGGAGTCGATCCTCGGGATTCAGGTCTACGGCTGGGGCCCAGACAATGGTGCGGCGGGCTTCCAACAAACGCTGCCTTCCTATGCGAACGCCGCCTTTGTCCAGGTGCGACTGACACAGCCGGGGCAGGGCAAGGTGATTTCCTCGGTCAGCGAGTCGGTCGATGCGCCGGGCACCGAGATTCCGGAGACATCCTATGGAGATCGGCTGCGCTTCGAGTTGAGCGTGCTCGACGGCGACCTAGAGACGATCGCATCGGGCGCCACGCCCCTGTTCGACTTCGAGCCCGATGATGCGCGCAAGAGCTTCCGGATGATGGTCATGCCGGCCAACGACTTCGCGCCGGTCGGCTCGCTGGTCCAGAGCGCAGGACAGGCAGTATTCCAGCAGAGTACGTTCGACTTTCGCTCGATGAGCAGCATCGACGACTCCGCGCACCTCGGGCGAGTCGGGCACGCAGTCGTGCCACTCGAGGAGCGCAACAAGGCGCTGGTCGTCGGTGGTGTGGATGTCAGCGCGACCGTAGCCCCTGGCCAATTGCCGAATGTGCGTCGGATGCACGATGACCTCCAGGAATTCGACCCGGTGTCCGGATACTTCACGGATCTCAGCTACAGCGGTGAAGCCAACGGGCCGCGCCCCGGCGGCGCCGATCGACTGAATGTGGGGCGGGCGTTTCACACCGTCACCCCGGTCGGGGACAATCGGTTCCTGGTCGTGGGCGGCTTCGAGCAGCGTGACACGGGCGTAGAGGCCACCGATAGCGTGGAGTTGATCGACATGAGCAAGCCCGAGGGAGAGCGGGTTGAAGAGATCCTGGACTCCCAGGGCTTCCCGATGCGCCTTTCTTCGGCGCGCGCCATGCACACGGCGACGTACCGACCGGCGGATGGGCGGGTCGTGATCGCAGGCGGTGTCGGACCGGGGGGCGCGTCCGACATCGTCGATACCATCGAGTTCATCGATGTACGCACCGGCGAGGTACAGCAAGAAGAACTGCAGATGACCGAGGCTCGGGCACAGCACTCCGCGGTCCTGATGGGCAACTCGACGATCTGGCTGGTAGGTGGCCGCGACGGGACCGATGCGCTCGCGACGACCGAAAAGCTCGAGCTCTCTGGATCGACGACGACCACCTCGGCGGGACCGTCGCTCAATCGCGCGCGGTTCGCCGCGGATGCCCTTCGGATCTCACCGGGCGGTGGCAATCTGTTGATGGTCATCGGAGGCTACACGTCGCTCGAGGGAGACGTGACGGGGACCTACGAGTTCAGCAGCCTCGAGCGATCGAACTTCCTGATGGACTCGAATTGGAAGCTCCAGCAGGCGCGTGGCAACCTGCGTGTGGTCGAGCTGCCGCAAACCGAGAACCTGGTCGTCCTCAGCGGACGCGACTCGGGTGGCGCCGCCGTCACGACCTCCGAGATACTCGAGTTCCAGAGCCTGTCGGCGTCACCGCCGTACGAGGTGTCTGTGCCGGATGCGACCTCGCATAACAACCGCGCGGACGCCGAGGTGATGATGATGTCCAACGGTAAGATCATGCTCAGCGGTGGTATGGGCTCGGACGGCGGGCAGCGCACGACGCTCAAGAACGCCGAGTACTTCAACCCCCTGGATCCAATCACCGACCCGGCCCAGGACATCGAGTAGGCACGTGCGGCCCCGCGGCGTTGACACCGTTGGTGTTCTGGAGATATTGACGAGCATCGAGTGCGTCTGATAGAGGTGCGCGCTCCCTGCGGCAGGTGCCGCCGGAATGACGCACGACCCTGAACTGATTCGATAGATGCATCGGCGACCCGACGCTCAGGCGTCGCGCCGGTGCCCGACAGATAAGCTAATCCACGAAAATCTCGACGCGAGGATACCAGAGATGGCAGAAGAACAAGAGAACCAAGAAGACGCTCCCGAAGAAGAAATGACCGAAGAGGAGCGCCGCGGCGGCCAGAAGATCATGTGCTTCGTCTCCAAGGAGATGGTGCCCATCAACCAGACCACCGAGCTCGAGTACATGCCGGGCAAGAAGGTCCGTGTCCTCCCAAAGTACATCAAGTATGAACGTGAAGAGTCAGCACTCTAACGTCGACGCGCGCGAGCTCCTCCGCTCCGCGTATCAGCGTTTCGAGAACGGTGACTACCGAGCAGCTGACGCGCTGCTCGAGCTCGTCGACCGCTCATCTCTGGACAGCTCGGAGCTCACGAAGTGTCGTGAACTCGAGAGCAGCCTGAAGCCCGACCCCTTCGCGCGCTCCCTGGCTGTCCTGTCATTTCTGTTATTTCTATCCGTACTCGGCCTGGTGTATCTGCACTGAGGCGAGTCGCCAGCTACATATCGGTATCGAGAGCGAGGTTCCTTCGGGGGCCTCGCTTTTTTTTGTGAGCCTCAGGAAGGCGATCCCACGCTTTCCCACAGGCCTCAGGAAGGCGACCCTTAAATCTTATCTGCCTAAATAGATCGTCGCAGGTCATTGCTGCACGACGATCTATTTAGGCATTTAAGATTGAGGGGTTGGCTTCTTGTACGTGGTCGGTTTGCACCACGCGAACCCACCCGTCCCCACATTCTTCCCACTTCGATCCACAGCTCTCCATATCGCACCGTATTCTTGTCTGAATACGGAAATATTATCCAGCACGTAAATTAGTGTAAGTGATTGGTTTTGTTTGTTTTTCGTGGAATATTTTTCGCGAGACGTGCCTCTCGTGGAGCAGAGTGGGGGTCTGTGGGCGGAAACCTCCATATAGTTTCTTGACGGTTGATCCCCCGCACCATATAGTGGCGTCAGTGGGATGAATTCCCATGATGTGTCACCGAGCGAAATTACGGCGGCGCGGTCGAGCCAAGGACGGCTCGATAAGTCGGGATGGCCAAGCGCAAGGATGCGCGACGGTCAGCATCGATTTCTGGCGATGGCCAAAATATGTTTCGAGGCCAGTACGAACATACGATGGACTCGAAAGGTCGGGTGAGTCTTCCTGCCCGGTACCGCGAAGTTCTGGCCGAGATGGACGTCGACGGACAAAATGCTGATCGGGTCATCCTGACACGTAATTTCGAGAACAGCCTGGAGCTCTACCCGTACGACAAGTGGCTCAACTTCGAGCAGCGTGTCCGGGAGTTGCCGCAGTTCGACCCCAACGTCCAACGCATCAAGAAGGTGCTGGTGGCCGGGGCGGTCGAGGTCTCACTGGACAGTCACGGTCGTATCCTGGTTCCCCAGCCGATGCGTCAATTCGGCGGGCTCGAGCGAGAGGTCACATGGGTTGGTCAGCTGGACACCGTCCAGTTGTGGGCCAAGAGCCGCTGGGAACAGGCGGTCGACAAGGCCCTGGACAACCCCGAGGACCTGCAGGCAGCGGCCGCAGAGTTCGGCTTATAGGCAGCGCTTCGAGGTCGGACTTCCCGGAGACGGCGCTCACCATCTCCCGGAAGTGCGGGTTCGAAGCCCACTCAAATCGAATTGCTAATCTCAAGGACGAGACCGTCGGGCATCATCGCCCGGCGAGTGACTCAAGGATGAGTCGCAAGGGAAGTCTTCAAGGATGAAGCGCACGGCTTCGGCCGTGCCGCCCAAGGATGGGCACTTCTTTTCTTTCCGCGCGTATCTCTCGTCGCGAACGCAAAGCCACCGGTATGCTTACGGTCGCTCACTGGTGTACTCTGTCGTCGGACACATGGATAACACGGAAGAGACATACGGCGTGGACTACCACGTCCCCGTGCTCGTCGACGAAGTCATCGAGCAGCTCGAGGTCGGCCCGGGAGGCAGCTACATCGACGGCACGGCCGGCGGTGGGGGCCACTCCGAGGCCATCCTCGACGCGTCGTCACCGGATGGTCGCGTGCTCGCGATCGACCGGGACCCGGAGGCCATCGAACAGGTCACGCAGCGCCTCGCCCGTTTCGGGGAGCGCGCGACCGTGGTTCAGGGCAATTACGGTTCGGTCGCCGATATCGCGCGTTTGCACGGCTTTGCGCAGGCGGACGGCTTCCTCGTGGATGCGGGTGTGAGCTCGCATCAGCTCGACGAGGCCGACCGCGGCTTCACCTATCGCGACAGCGGGCCGCTCGATATGCGCATGGGGCCAGACGCCCCGACAGCCCGCGACTATCTGGCCCGGGTGGACCAGAACGACCTCGCCGACGCGCTGTATCAGTACGGTGAGATCCGCAGCAGTCGAAGGATGGCTGCCGCCATCAAGGAAGCGATGGCCGAGGACGCTCTGGAGACCACGGGCGACCTCGCCGGGCTGGTCGAAGATGTGCTCGGCCACGGCGGCGGAGCGGGGCGGTCGACGTCGATGCCGCCGGCCACGTTGGTGTTCCAGGCGATACGAATCGCGGTCAATCGCGAGCTCGACCACCTGGAGCGCGCCGTACAGGCCGTACCGGACGTGCTCCGGACCGGTGGCATGGCTGCGTTCATCAGCTTCCACTCGCTCGAAGATAGAATCGTCAAACACGGCTTTCGAGACCTGGCGACGGACTGCGTGTGCCCCCCGGACTTTCCGGTCTGCGGGTGTGATGCATACGCGAAGGTCGAGATCGTGACTCGAAAGCCGATGACGGCCAGCGACGAGGAACTCGCGCGGAATCCTCGCGCGAGGAGCGCAAAATTGCGTATTGCACGAGTTATTGCACACTAGAAGCGACGCCACGGACGGCGTCCTGATAAGACAGGGAGTGTCATGAAATTCGGTTGGAAAGACACCATCAAGGATGTTTGGCGAGTCGCCCGCATTGTCGGGCTGGTCTGCATTCCGGTCGCTATGCTTATGTTCCACGTCTGGACGCAGTTCCAGATCACCTCGCTCGGATACGAGGTGGCCGAACAGACCCGTGAACATCGCGAGCTCATCGAGCAGAACCGCAAGCTCAGCATCGAGGCGACCTATCAGGGGCGCACCGAGCGCGTCCTGTCGGTCGCGCAGGAGCAGTTTGGACTGCAGCCGATGCAGCCCGAGCAGGTGGTTCCGGTCGACATTCAGCGCGCTTCGGGTGACGATGAGTCGACCCAGTCGTCCGAGCACGCAGCGCTTCAAGTCCGAGACTAGGACCGGGGCTCCTCGCGATGAGTTCGCCTGAGAAACCAGATAGACAGACCTGGACACGCGTCCGCATGGTCGCGGTGGCCGCAGTGCTTATCTGCGGCCTCGCTGCGGTCATAGGCCGTGTCTATTACCTCCAGACGGTTAAGGAGAGCGACCTCAATGAGATGTCCACCGATCAGACATCGCGAACGATCGAGGTGGAGGCCAAGCGCGGGAACATCCTGGACCGAAGCGGAAATGAGCTGGCGGTGACCGTCGAGGTGCCGAGCATCTTCGCGCGCGCAAACCGGATGGACAACCCGCGGCTGGCGGCGCGCCAACTCGCGCCTCACCTGGACGTCAGCTTCCCGGAGCTCGTCGAGAAGCTCGAGAAGGATAGTTCGTTCGTGTGGCTCGAGCGGCAGGCCAAGCCGCGCGCAGCCGAGGCGATTCGCAAGCTCGGCATCGGCCATATCGGTATCACCACCGAGAGCAAGCGCTACTATCCGCTCCAGGAGCGGGCCGGGCAACTCCTCGGGTTTGTCGGCATCGACGGCGACGGGCTCGAGGGCCTCGAGCGCAAGTACAACAGGGAACTATCGGGCGGCAAATTCGAGCTCTCGGGGATGCGTGATGCCCGGGGCCGCACGCTTTTGACCAACGACCTGCCGAAATTTCGTGAGTTCGAGGGGAACAGCATCGTGCTGACCATCGACGAGCGTATCCAGCGGGTCGCCGAGGAGTCGCTGAACCGCCAGGTCGACAAATTCGACGCGAAGGGCGGCTATGCGGTCGCCGTCGACGTCAACACAGGCGAGATCCTCGCCATGGCCAATACGCCGCGCTTCGACCCGAATCGCTTCGGCGAGTACACCTCCAAAGACTGGCGAATGCGCACGGTCACCGACACGTTCGAGCCGGGCTCGGTCGTCAAGCCGTTCGTGCTCGCAGGCGCATTGGAGCAAGAGACCATCGGCCTCGATACGCAATTCGACACCGAGAAAGGTCGTATCAAGATTGGTCGCTACACCATCCGAGACAGCCACGCCCACGATATCCTGAGCGCGGCCGAAGTCGTGCAGGTCTCCAGCAATATCGGGGCCTACAAGATCGCGCAGACGATCGGCCGCGACAAACTCTACGAGACGATGCGCGCATTTGGGTACGGCACGCGGACGGGCCTCGGCTTGCGCGGTGAGCAGCCGGGCCTGGTCTGGCCTCCGGATCGCTGGGCCGAAGTCTCCTTCGCGAATATCGCCTTCGGCCAGGGCTTTACCTCCACGCCGCTGCAGACTGTCATGGCGCTCGCCGTGGTCGCGAACGGAGGGATGCTGCTCGAGCCGCGGCTGCTCAAGGAGATTCGCGACAAAGACGGCCAGTTGGTCGAGCAGACAAAGCCGACGCTGGTGCGCCGGGTTATCTCGGAGGCCGTCGCCCGAAAGACCGCCTGGGCGATGAGCCTGGTCACGTTGGAGGACGGCACGGGGACGAATGCCGCCATGGAGCACTTTACAGTGGCGGGCAAGACCGGAACAGCCCAGAAAGTCAACCCGGAAACCCGACGCTACGATCCGGATATGTGGGTCGCCAGCTTTGTGGGCTTCGTGCCCGCCGAGCGCCCCGAAATTGCGATCGCGGTGCTCGTGGACGAACCCCAGGATAATCACTACGGCGGGGTGGTCGCCGCACCGGTGTTCAAGGATGTCGCGCGCGAGGCACTCAGCGTTCGCGGGGTCATGCCAGTGCCCGAGGATGAGCGGTTCGACCTCGGTGAAGACGAAGAAGAGGCCGAGAAGGTCGCCGAGGCGACTCCGAAGCGTGGCGAGGACGTCATGATGGTCCCGGCGGTACGCCTTCGCGCCAGCGAGGGCATCGAGGCGCCCGATGGGACGCTGCCCGACATGCGCGGGTTGACGCTCCGACAGGCGCTCGAGCGCTCGCGCGAGGTCGGGATTTTGCCGACGGTCGACGGCTGGGGCTCGGTGGTCTCGCAGACACCGCCGCCCGGCACGGACCTGGAGTACGCCGATGAGCTGACGCTGACGCTCTCACCGGCCACGCGGCAGGCGTTGATCGCCGAGGAGCCGTCCGCCGGCGCCACCGAGTGAGACGACCGATCGCAGCGGTGGGCTCGTCCCATCGGTTGGCGGATGCGCGTCGGGGCATCGCGGACTAAATTGAGGCGCAGTCGACGTTGAGAAACCAGCGCGACGGGAGAGAGGAAGATGCGGATCGGCGATATCGCACGACAGATCGACGGGGTGGAGCTCCAGAGCGGCGACCCGAGCGTCGAGGTCGATGCCGTCGTCTTCGACTCGCGCCGAGCCGAGCCGGGGACGCTCTTCGCCGCGCTTCGAGGCCTCCACGCCGATGGGCACGATTACGTCGACTCTGCGATCGGTACCGGGGCGAGCGCCGTCTTTGTCGAACGCGGCGCCGATGTACCCTCGTTGGACGTCCCGGTGATCGTCGCCGAAGACACGCGCAGGATGCTGGGGCCGGTGAGCGCGGCGGTCTTCGGGCATCCGTCCGATGCGCTCGAGGTCGTCGGCGTGACGGGAACCAACGGCAAGACCACCACGACCTGGATTCTCGAGCAGCTACTCGGCGTCGACGACACGTCGGTCGGGGTCATCGGAACGGTCAGCCACCGATGGCTGGACCAGACGATACCGGCGGTGAATACCACGCCCGAGAGTGCCGAGCTGCAGTCGTTGCTGTCGCGTATGCGCGACGATGGCGTGGGCCGAGTGGCGATGGAGGTCTCCAGCCACGGCCTCGAGACGCATCGGCTGCGGGGCACGGCGTTCGACGTGGGCGTCTTCACGAATCTGAGCCAGGACCACCTCGACTTCCACGAGACCATGGAGGCGTACCTGGCCGCCAAGGAGCGGTTGTTTACCGAGTTGTTGCCCGCTTCGGCCCGATCTGGCAAGCGCCCGATCGCGGTGATAAACGCCGACGATGAGGCGGGGCAGGGGTTGGCTCAGGAAGTCGAGGAGCTCGACGAGGTTCGTGCCGTGACGTTCGGACGAACCACGGGGGCCGACTTCCACGTGCGAGCGATCGAGCCAGGGATTCGGAGGACCTCGTTTCGCGTGGACGCCCCGTTGGGTGAGTTGAGGGTCGAGATGCCACTCATCGGTGACTTCAATGTCATGAATGCGACGGCTGCGCTCGCCGCAGCGGCTTCGCTGGGTATGTCACCGATGGGGCTCGTGGA
>JBNJFZ010000035.1:13070-17462 GCA_051747295.1 Myxococcota bacterium | reverse complement strand
GCTGCGGCGGTGGGAGGCGAGCTCGTCGGCGCCGATGGCGAGGAGACCGTCGCGCGGTTGTCGACGGATACGCGCGACCTCGACGGAGGGGCCCTGTTTGTCGCGCTGGTCGGCGAGCGCTTCGACGCGCACGACTTCCTCGAAGATGCACGCCAGGCGGGGGCGCGCGCTGCGATCGTTCACGACGAGCAGGCCGCGCTCGGGGCTGACCTCCCGGCTATCCTGGTCGACGATACGCTCGTTGCGCTCCAACGACTCGCGCACGAAATCTGGCGAGACGCGACCGCGGCCGGGCTCAGGACCGTCGCGCTGACCGGATCGAACGGCAAGACCACGGTCAAAGAGATGATCGCCTCGGTTTTCTCGCAGTGCGGTCCCACATTCGCGACGCCGGGCAACCTGAACAATCATATCGGAGTGCCATTGACTCTCTGCGCGCTGCCCGCCGAGGCAGAGTACCTCGTCGTCGAAATGGGCGCGAATGCGGTCGGTGATATCGCCGAGCTCATCGAAATTGCGCCGGGTCAGACCCGCGTGATTACGTCGATTGGCGCGGCTCATCTCGAGGGCTTCGGCGGGCTGGACGGCGTGCGCCGCGGGAAGAGCGAGATCTTCGATGACGCGAGGGCGGACGATATCGCCATCGTGCCCCTTGCCGAGCGCGATCGCCTGTCGATGGGGAAGTTTCCCGGGCGCGTGTTGACCGTTGGGGACGCGGCCGAGGCGGACGTTCGGCTTATCGAGTTCGAACCCCGAGGTGGGCGGCCGATCGCGAGGTTCGAACTGCAGGGCCGTCAGGTCTCGTTCGAGCTCCCCATTCCGGGACGCCACCACGCGTTGAACCTGGGGACCGCACTGGCGGCGACCGTGGCGGAGGGCCTCGGCCTATCGCGGGCCGACATCCAGGCAGCGCTCGACGAGCTCGTGCTCCCCGGCGGTCGCTGGCGAGAGGAAGAGGTCGACACTATTCTATTTATCGACGACGCATACAACGCAAATCCAACCAGCACGGTTGCGTCGTTCGACGCGTTCATGCAAATCGAGGACGAGCGCCCACGCGTGGCCGTCATCGGTGAGATGCTCGAGCTCGGTGAAGCCGCCGCCTCGCAGCACGTCGATGTGGCCAGGCGCATCGCCAAGAGCGGGAGGCTTCGGGCTTTCGCAGCCGTAGGGCCCTACGCCCGGGCGATGTCCGAAGCAGCCGAAGACGCAGTCGACTCCCACGCGTTCGAAGACGCGGAGGCCGCCGGCACGTGGCTGGCGGAGCACGGGTCACAATCGGACGGATTGCTGGTATTCTTGAAAGGAAGCCGCGGCGCGCGGCTGGAAGACGTCATCGAGCGTACTCGCGAGATCCTCGCGGGTGACGGCTCGCAGTGACGAGCGAATTAGAGACTGAGCACAAGCGCAAGCGAGACGAACCATGCTGTTCGAACTATTTTTCTGGCTGAAGGACGACTTCAGCCCCCTGAACGTGTTTCGCTACGTCAGCTTCAGGGTGCTGGCGGCGCTGCTGTCGTCGCTGCTCATCAGCCTGTTGATGTACCCGTGGTTCATCAAGAAGCTGCAACTTCAGCAGGTAGGGCAGGTGATCCGCGAAGATGGGCCGGAGAGCCACTTTTCGAAGGCCGGGACCCCGACGATGGGTGGAGTGCTGATACTCTTCGCAGTGGTGACGTCGACGTTACTCTGGTCGGATTTGACCAACCCCTATGTCGGCGTGGTGCTCGCGATCACGGTGCTCTTTGCCGTGGTCGGGTTCGCAGACGATTATATGATGCTCGCCGGGCAGTCGAGTGACGGGTTGTCGGGCAAGATACGCCTGCTCATCGAGTTCGCGGTGGTCTTTGGCGCGATGTTCGTGATGTTCACGTTCGACGTCTTCGACTACTCGACCGAGTTGTACCTTCCATTCGTGTCGGTCGAGAAGTTCAGCCTGACGCTGCCCCTCTGGATCTACGTGCCGTTCGCGCTGGTTGTCATCGTGGGCACGGCCAACGCGGTGAACCTGACGGATGGGCTCGACGGCCTGGCAATCGGTCCGGTGATCATTGCGGCCGGCGCGTTCATGGTGCTCGCGTACTCGTCATCGACGGTGCTGGGCTACGAGATGATGACGCCGGACGGGCCCCAATTCGTGAAATTCGACCTCGCGAACTACCTGATGATCCCGAAGGTCGAGGGAGTCAAAGAGCTGTCGATCTTCTGTGCGTCCATCGTCGGGGCTGGTGTCGGATTCCTGTGGTACAACTCGTTCCCCGCGCAGGTGTTTATGGGCGATGTGGGAAGTCTGTCGCTGGGCGGCGCGCTGGGTACGTTGGCGGTCGTAACCAAACACGAGCTACTGTCGACGATCATCTTCGGGATCTTCCTGGTGGAGGCGATCAGCGTCATCACTCAGACGGTGAGCTACAAGTTGACGGGCAAGCGGGTGTTCAAGATGGCACCGATCCACCACCACTTCGAGATGAAAGGTTGGCCGGAGCCCCGAATCGTTGTACGATTCTGGATCATAGCCATCCTCCTGAGTGTAATCGCGCTCGCGTCGTTGAAGTTGCGCTGACGACGCGTGCAGGCCGGCAAGGACGCCGGTTACGAGAATCTTCGCGGCCACGGAGGGCCCGATGAGTACCGATCTTCTATCGACACTCGCAAACCAGTCGACCACGACGGCGCGCTCGAACGAAGCCGAGGACGAGCATCTCTGGGATGGCTGGTTGTTGACCGCCGTACTGGTGTTGGTCGGATTCGGGCTCGTGATGCTGTACTCGTCGAGCGCGGTCATGGCCGACCAGAAGTTCGGAGACCACCTGTATCTGGTCAAGACGCAGCTCACGAAGGTGGGCATCGGTATGATCTTGCTGGTGGGTGCCCTGCGGGTGGACTATCGGTGGTACAAGCGGCTCATCTATCCAATTTTGGGCGTGACTTTCCTGATGCTGGTCCTGGTGCTGCTCCCCGGCATCGGTGCCGTTCAGAACGGAGCCAGGCGCTGGTTTAGCTTAGGCGGCATCAGCTTCCAACCCGCCGAAGTCGCCAAGGTCGTCATCGTCATGTTCCTCGCCTACTCGGTGAGCAAGAAGGGCGACGATATGGTGAAGTTCGTGGTGGGTTTCGTGCCGCACTTCATCGTGATCGGCGCGTTCGTGGTCCTGCTGATGCAGCAACCGGACTTCGGTAGCTCGGTGATCCTGCTGCTGATGATGGGGTTGATGCTCTTCGTGAGCGGTGCGCGACTGGCGTATCTGACCGGCTTCGCCGCGCTCGGAGGCGTCGGTGCCTACCTGGCGATTGCGAGCAGTGAATACCGTATGCAGCGGATCCTGGCGTTTCTGGACCCCTGGAACTACCGCAAGGATATCGGGTATCAGATCAGTGAGTCGCTGATTTCGATCGGCTCGGGCGGGCTGACCGGCCGTGGCCTGGGCAACGGTCACGGCAAGTTGGGGTACGTTCCCGAGCTCTGGAACGACTTCATCGGCACGATTGTCGCCGAGGAGTTGGGGCTGTTGGGGATCGTGTTTTTGACGGGTCTGTTCGCGGTCTTTATCTGGCGAGGGCTGCGCGTGGCGTTCAACGCTCGGGATGATTTTGGTCGGTATCTCGCGTTTGGACTGACGGTCATTCTGGGCTTGCAGGCGACGGCCAATCTCTGCGTGGTCACCGGGCTTCTGCCCACGAAGGGCCTGACGCTTCCGTTCGTGAGCTTCGGCGGAAGCTCGATGGTCATGGCGCTATTTGCCGTGGGCGTCCTGCTCAATATCTCCAAGAACGAGCCGGACCACTGGGAAGAAAACCGCGAGGAGCGCGAGCGGCGGCGCAAAGAGCAGCGGTGGAAGAAGAAGAAGCGTAAGATCCTCAATCGACGAGACGACCTCATCTGATGGGCCTTTTTTCGAGTACGAATCGCGCCAATCGTATCGTGATCGCCGGCGGTGGCACAGGTGGACACCTCTTTCCCGGAGTGGCTGTCGTCGAGGCGATCGAGGCGCTGGATTCCAGCGTCGACATCGCGTTTGTCGGCACCGAGAAGGGAATCGAAGCCCGCGTGATCCCCGAGCTCGGCTACGACCTCGAGCTCGTGGACGTGCCGACGCTAAAAGGGGGCGGCCTCAAGGGTTGGGCGTCCGGCCTGAGTAAGTTGCCATTCAGCGGGCTCGCGTCGATGTCGACGTTCGAGAAGCTCAACCCCGGCCTGGTCGTCAGCGTCGGCGGCTATGCCGCGGGACCCTTTACGATGCTCTCATCGGTGCGCGGCGTGCCGACCGCGCTCATGGAGCAGAACTCGATTCCCGGTATGACCAATAAGCTGCTCGGCCGCGTGGTCGACCGGGCGTTTTTGACCTTCGAGTCGAGCGCGAAATTCTTCGACGGCGTTCGCTGCGACGTGGT
>JBNJFZ010000035.1:7447-12970 GCA_051747295.1 Myxococcota bacterium | reverse complement strand
GTGACGCTGCCCGACGACGAAATCGGATCGCCGCGGGCCACTCGGTTGCTGGCCGGACTCATTCGTAATCCGGTCTCCCTGGAAAACCTCTCTCAGAAGGCGCGCTCGATGGGCCGGCCGGACGCGGCCAGGCGGGTGGCTCGAGCGTGTCTGGAGATGCTCCAGTCCTGACGCGTTCGTTCCACTGCGATCGCGCGACGACTCCCTGCCGATCTTCGGCCAACGCAGGTCGGCTTCAGAGATCATAGAATCGAATAAACCGACAGGCGCCGACCGTTTTGAAACGGGAGACGAGTGTATGGCGCTGTATTCATGTGTCGCACATCAAGTGCTACGCGAGAGAATTTCCGACGTATTTCCGGGAAAAAGCGCGTCAAGCCTCGACGTATACTCGAAGTGGCGTTTATGCAGTACTTAACCGATGGGTGAAATTTCCAATAATTTGCATCAAGAACCGCTCTATTTTCTTAATCAACGGTTTAAGGAAAGTGCGTAACCTGTTGAAATATAACGTTTTGGTCGCGGGGTCCGTGATCGACCAAACGCCTTGCACCTCGTGGTGTAGGGTGTATTCTAGAGCACGTCTCAAGGACAGATGCCACATCCAGATGGATGGACGTTCGATTTGCGAAGTGGCGAGCCAGTTGGGAGTCGACAAATGAATCAACAAGTCGACTTTCAGGCAGATGAGAGGCTGATAGGTTTGGCCGAGCCGGGCGCCATGGGCGACCGGTTGAAGTTCGGTGAACCGCTCTCTAAGCACTGCTCGTTGCGAATTGGAGGTCCTGCTGCGGTCTGGGCCGAGGTCGCGACTCTCGAAGAGTTGCGTGCCGTGGTCGAAGCCGTCACCGAGAAGGGTGCGCCGGTCCACGTGGTCGGCCTCGGGAGCAACTTGTTGTTTCCCGACGAAGGCATCGACGGTGCTGTGATTCGCCTCGTTGGCGAGCTCGCCGAGTTCGATCTCGAGCGAGACGACGGAGAGGAGGGCATCGTCAGCATCGGCGCCGGTGCGGTCAACGCACATATCGTGCGCGGGTTGCACGCCCAGGGATGGGTCGGCGCCGAGTTCCTCGCCCTCGTACCGGGCACGTTTGGCGGTGCGGTGGTGATGAACGCGGGCACCAAACACGGTGAGTTGGCCGAAGTACTGGTCGACGCCGAGGTGCTCGAGGCCGACGGCTCGCTGCGGCGGATGACGCCGGCCGAGTTAGGGTTTCGCTACCGACACTCGGATCTCGAGGATGATTCGATGGTGGTCGCAGGTCGGATTCGCGTCCGACAGGGCGACGTCGACGAGGCGAGAGCGATGGTCAAGGAGGACCGAGACCATCGCAATGAGACACAGCCGTACCGTTATGCGAGCGTGGGCAGTACGTTTGCCAACCCGGACGGCGACTGGGCCGGGCGCCTCATCGACGAGGTCGGGCTCAAGGGCCGGGCGCAAGGCGACGCGAGGATCAGCGACTTGCACGCGAACTTCTTCATCAACGATGGAGAGGCGACGGCCGAGGACTTTTTGACACTGATGGCGCTCGCTCGAGCGAAGGTGCGAGAGCAGTTCGGGATCGAACTTCGACCCGAAGTGCAGTTCGTGGGCTTCGACGGATGGACCCGGTTACTCGAGTACGAGCGAAAATGGGAAGAGCAAGGATGCTTCTAGACCACCTCGACAGAGAGCGATTTCGCGGCCAGACCGTCGGTGTGATCACCGGTGGTGCATCGGCCGAGCGCGATATCAGCCTGCAGACGGGCAAGGGGTTCGCCGAGGCGCTCGAGGCGCTCGAATACGACGTGCGCGTCTACGACGTGCCCGCCGACCTCGATGCGCTCCATCAGGACAGGCCGGCCGCGGTCATCCTGGGGCTGCACGGGCACGCCGGCGAGAATGGCGTGCTCCAGGGGCACCTCGAGATGCTGCGGATTCCCTACACGGGCTCCGGCGTGCTCGCCTCCGCCCTCGCGATGGATAAGCAGCGTACCAAGGCGGTGCTCTCCTCGGCGGGCGTTCGCTGCCCGCGAGGGACGCTGCTCGAGGTCGACGACGAGTCATACGACGCGGCACAGGTCCGCGCCATACTGGACCAGGCGGAACTTCGCCTGCCGGTGATTGTCAAACCCAACGATGATGGCAGCAGCGTCGGTATCACGCTCTGTGACGACGACGAGACCGTCGCGCGGGCTCTGATGGAGGCGGCTGAAGTCGGCTCGCAACAGGCGTCGTCGGGCGTACTCATCGAAGAGTATCTCGACGGCCCCGAGTTTACCGTGGGCTTCTTCGATCACGTCTGCCTCGGCGCGATTCAGGTGATCCCCGGAGAGGCGTTTTACGACTTCAAAGCGAAGTACGAATCCAATGATACGCGCTATGAAGCCGTCGAGGATACGGACCTGAATTCTGCCCTTGAAAGCATCGGTCGGGACGCCTACAACGCCGTGGGCTGTCGCGGCGTCGCCCGGGTGGATTTGAAGTCGCGGCGCACCGAAAACGGACTCGAATTGTCCGTCTTAGAACTCAATACCATTCCCGGCATGACGGCGACGAGCCTCGTACCGAAGCTCGCCGCGCGACACGGGATTGCATTCGAAGCATTTACTGAATTGATGCTCGCCAGCGCCGGCTGCGAAATGCAGTGGCACTGACGGGTCACGGGCCTCAAGGATGAGGCTGGAACACGATCACGGATGATTGGCATGTTTGGTTTCGGCCAAAAAAACCGACGGAAGCGTCCTCTGGGCGAACGGCTGCGCGGGTGGTTTGACAAGCTCGTGTCGCTGGGTCGCCGGGCGATTCCCGTGGTGTTTTTGGTCGCAGTGGCCGTGGGGCTCCCCTACGGCATCTTCCACGCCTACATCCACACAGTTTCCGGCCATTATTTCCAGCTCGAACGGATCGAAGTCGACGGACTCGAGCGGGTCGAACGCGCTGAATTAATGGAGCGCGCAGGCCTGCTCGAGGGCGTCAATATCTTCGACGTCGACGCGCGACGCGCCGGCGAAGCGATGGAGGCTCATCCCTGGATTCGGAAGGCGCGCGTCGAACGGCGCCTGCCCGACCAGGTGGTGGTCGACATCGAGGAGTATCAACCGACCGCAGTTCTGGTCGACGACGGCTACCACCTCGTCGACGCGCAAGGCGCCGTATTCATGAAGTTGGGCGCCGAAGAAGCACGCGAGGGATTGTTGGAGTTGCCGCTG
Organism: Myxococcota bacterium; assembly: GCA_051747295.1. Taxonomy (GTDB): domain Bacteria; phylum Myxococcota_A; class Bradymonadia; order Bradymonadales; family Bradymonadaceae; genus JBNJFZ01. Next base: position 9,775 of record JBNJFZ010000035.1, on the reverse strand, counting down.
GTCACCGGGATCGACGTGAAGTCGACCTCCGAGGACGAGCTGCGCGACCAACTCCTCGAAGCACTTGGCGTGGTCGAGATGTATCGGTCCAGAGGTCTGGCTGAGTGGCAGCCGCTCAGCGAAGTTCATTACGATCCGGTGCTCGGGCTGTCGATTGTGACAGCCGAGTCGGGCACCGAGATCAGGCTGGGGCGAGGGCGCTACCGCGAGCGCCTGGAGCGGCTGGAGGTCGTGCAGTCGTCGCTGGTCGAGCGCGGGATCGATGCGGAGTACATCCTCATCGATCAAGAGTCGGATTTGAGTCGCGTTGCAGTCGGACGTCGCGTGGAGCCAATGGATGGCGAAGCCGACGGAACTGGGGTCGACTGAAGCGGTATCATTACGAGGAATCGACCGGACCATCGGGTCTCTCCCACCTGCTGGACGGTCTCAACCACGGAAGGTTGTTCCATGGCAAGAAGTGACGAAATAGTCGTCGGTCTCGATATCGGCACCACCAAGATCGCTTGCATCATCGGGGAAGTCACCGATGAGGGGCTCGATATCATCGGAATCGGCAGCCACCCGTCTACGGGGCTGCGAAAGGGCGTCGTGATCAATATCGACGCGACCATTAACTCTATTCAGAAGGCGGTCGAGGAGGCCGAGTTGATGGCCGGATGCGAGGTCAACCGGGTCTGCGCCGGCATCGCGGGCGGCCACATCAAGGGCTTCAATTCGCGCGGCATCGTCGCGGTCAAGGACAAGGAGGTCAAACAGACTGATCTGGCTCGAGTCGTCGACGCAGCGCGCGCTGTGGCGATGCCGATGGATCGCAAGATCATCCACGTGATCCCGCAGGAATACATCATCGACGATCAGGACGGCATCAAGGAGCCCCTTGGGATGACCGGGGTGCGACTCGAGGCCAACGTGCACATCGTGACGGCGTCGGTGACGAGCGCTCAGAATATCGTCAAGTGCGCCAATGCGTGCGGACTCGAGGTCGCGGACATCGTGCTCGAGCAGATCGCGAGCTCGGAGGCGGTCCTCAGCGAGGACGAAAAGGAGCTGGGCGTGGCGGTTGTCGATATCGGCGGCGGCACGACCGATATTGCGATTTATAGCCAGGGCAGCCTGGTGCACACCGCTGTGCTCTCGATCGGAGGGAATCACCTGACCAACGATATCGCGGTCGGGCTGCGCACGCCGATGGCCGAAGCCGAGCGTATCAAGCAGAAATATGGCTGCGCGATGACCGATCGCGTCTCACCCGAAGAGACCATCGAGGTCCCGTCGGTCGGTGGGCGGCCGCCGCGGGTGCTGAGCCGTCAGATCCTCAGCGAGATCATCGAGCCGCGCGTCGAAGAGATATTCGCGTACGTCGGCCGTGAGCTCAAGAACTCCGGGTTCGAAGACCTGATCGCCAGCGGGGTCGTCATCACGGGGGGGACCACGATTTTGGAGGATATGCCGGAGTTGGCCGAGGAAGTGCTGGCGCTGCCGGTGCGACGCGGTAATCCGAAGGGAGTTGGGGGCCTGGTCGACGTGGTGCGCAACCCGAAGTTCGCCACGGGCGTCGGGCTGGTCATCAACAGTTCGCAGAATTCGGAGTACGATCCGTTTCGCGTCGAGGACCAGAGCTTCTACCGGCGATTCGCCTCACGCGTGGGCGAGTGGTTCGTACAAATGTTTTAGTCCACGGATCCGATGGCTGCTCGAGGAGGTCTTCGAGGCGGTTCCTGGTTGAAGGTGTAGAAGGGCGGTGTTATCGTCTCGGCACGCTCGATAGCCACGGAAGGTGGGTTGGACATGTCAGAGCCGACCGAGCGATGTTGCGCGAGCTGACAGCTATATTTCGAAACCACGGACACCGGGAACGACATCATGCTCGAATTCGATGACGACCAGCTACCCCAATCGGCCAGAATCAAGGTGATAGGTGTCGGTGGGGGAGGCGGTAACGCCATCAATACGATGATCACCGAGGGGATCGACAACGTCGAGTTTATCGCGGCGAATACCGATCTTCAGGCGCTGGAGAATAATCTGGCGCCGGTCAAGATTCAGCTCGGCGCGAACCTGACCAAGGGGTTGGGCGCGGGAGCAGACCCGGAGAAGGGGCGCAATTCCGCGCTCGAAGATCAGACGCGTATTGCAGAGGCACTCGACGATTCCGACATGGTGTTCGTGACCGCCGGAATGGGCGGTGGAACGGGCACCGGAGCGGCGCCGGTCATCGCGAGTATCGCGAGAGAGCTGGGTGCGCTCACGGTCGGTGTGGTGACCAAGCCGTTCCAATTCGAGGGGCGGCGAAGGCGTCGGCAGGCCGACGAGGGTATCAAGAAC
>JBNJFZ010000035.1:0-7347 GCA_051747295.1 Myxococcota bacterium | reverse complement strand
AAGCCGGCGACCGGCGGGCTCACGCCGACCGAGGAAGAGGAGATGGACGTCCCGACGTTCCTGCGTAATCCCAAGAATCGACGCAACGACTGAGTCGACGACCGGCCAGCGTACGGCCGCGATATCGAGCACCACACACGGAGGTCGCTCCCCATTGCCGGGAGCGGCCTCGTTGGTTTTTAGCCATGGCTGAAGATTCACAGTTCGACACACTCGCCGATTCACTCTCCCGCGTGCGAATCGTCCTGTGGGAGCCGCAGGACGATATCAATATCGGAAACGCGGTGAGGGCCTGTAAGAACTTCGGCATCACCGATATTCGACTGGTGCGGCCGGCCGAGGCCGATCCTCGCCGGATCAGCATCAGCGCGCCGAAGGCGCGTGACGTCATCGAGGCGATGCCGCACTGTGAGTCGCTCGAGGAGGCGCTGGAGGGCTGCGCTTATGTGGTCGGGACGACCGCCCGGCCTCGCGCGGAGGCCCGCGTCGTGGTGGAGCCTCGCGGTGCGGCAGCGCGCGTGATCGAGAAGACAGAGCAGGGCGATTGTGCCTACATATTCGGGCGCGAGGACTGGGGGCTTCCCAATGAGGTTCTCGATCGCTGCCACGCGGTGGTGACGATACCGACCAACCCGGATTACACCTCGTTGAACCTCGGGCAGGCGATCCTGCTGAACGTCTGGGAGGTCTTTCGCGTCGCCCAGGAGGTGGGGGTCGAGTTGCCAGAAACCGGCGTGAAGGCCCGGGAGAGCGAGCATCCTCCGGCCGATATGGCAGTCATGGAGCGGATGTTCGATCAGGCGGAGCGCTCTCTGGAGCGGATCGAGTTCTTCAAGGCGGAGACCAACGACCACATCATGAGTGCGGTGAGGAGCGTGATGGTGCGCGCGGAGCTCGACGAGCGCGAGCTGGCAGTGTGGTTCGGTATTTTCAAGGAGATAGAGACCTATCTGGATCGGGCTGTTCGAGACTCGGAGTAGCCCAGCGGCACGTTCAGAAGGGCTCGAAGCTGTAGAACAGGTTGTAGGTCACGCGGTCGATGATTCGGCCGGGCTCTCCGTCCGCGCTCAGTCGCAGGAAGTACTCGTCGGTGGGCTCGGCGGGAACGCGAAGCTCGTAGATGACACCGTTGGGGACCGCGGTCAGAACAGCGCGGCGCACGGGCTCGATCTCGTCGCTCGCCGTGCGCCGCAGCAGGTCCACGTTAAGGCCCGGAAGCCCGATCGACGGGCTGAGTTGCACGTACAAGAAGGCGGTAGATTGCGGCGGGGTCAGCTCGATCCACTCGACCTCCCAGCCCGCCTCCAAGGGGCAGAGCGAGTGCGATTGAAGGGGGCCAGGCTCCTGCTGGATCGCTGCCTCGGGCGTGTTGTGCTGTTGTGCATCGGGACACTCGAAGCGCGGCGTGACCTCGACGTCGAGGTTCAGGTCTTTAACGGTGCGGTTCTGTGTCGAGCGGATGCGGATATAGTAGTCGCCGGCGACCCCGAGTCGCCGAATGCGCAGGCTCTCGATCTCACTGGTCTCGCCTTCTGCGATGGGGATGACCGCGCCGTCGGGCCCGAGGAGCTCCGTGCGTAGGTGGTCCTCACCACCGGTCTGGTCGATGGAGAGTCCGTAGGTGGCGTCGAGGTCGCGCAGTACGAACCAGTCTTCGTCGGAGCCGCAGATGGTCAACAGGGACTTGGTTAACTGGCCCGGGGTCGCGGCCAGGGGCGTGGCCTGCTCACGCGTATCGTTTTCGTCGCTGCGATCATCGCGGTCTCGACATTGGACGTCGGGGTTCTGATCGAAGGAAATACTGTAGTTGACGGAGTCTTCGATATGACCTCGAACCTCGACGTAGACGGTCTGGGTGGTCCAGGACACGACAGTGATGGAGGAGCTCTGCGTGGTCGCCTGGTTCAGCGCGATGAGCTCGCGGTCCTCGGCGTAGACGTAGAGGTCGAGATCGGCGTCCGGCTCGTGCTCCATGCGAACGCGGAAGGTGTCCGAGCTTCGAAGATCGTAGGCGTACCAGTCGCCGCGGCCGGGGCATAGGACCGCGGGGACCTCGGTACGGGTTTCGACGGTTGTGGCTTCGGTGAGCCGGTGGTTGGGGGCGTTGGAGTCGTCCTCGCAGTCGCCACCGAGGCATTGTCCGGTCGCGACATCGCAGTATTCGGGCTCGAGGCAGTCGTCGTCGGTCGTGCAGGGCGGGGGGACGCAGAATTGGCCGCGGCAGACGGCTTCGTCACGGCAGTCGGCGTCGTCTTCGCAGCGTTGAATCACGCAGGCGAAGCCTTCGCCGCTGCTCTCGCAGCGCTGTCCGACCTGACAATCCGAGTCGTCGACGCATTCCTCGACGCATTGTCCGATCTCGGCGCCGGAGCTCACGCGACAGAACTGGCCGTCGGGACAGTTGGAGCGATCGGGGCGGCACCCATCCCGGCATTCACCGGTATCCGCACAGTAGTGAGAACGCCCGCACTCGACGTCGTCGGAGCACGGTTTGGGGACGCAGCGATTGGTGACGTCGTCACAGACCTCGGCCGGCGAGGTGCAGGGGTCGATCTCGGGGTCGCAGTTGAGGATCGCCTCGCAGATGCCGGTGGTGGTGTTGCAGGTCTGTCCGGGACCACAACCCTCCGGGGAGCAGCGCTCACCGATCGGGCGGCACTGTTGGGAGGCCGGGTCGCATTCCTGCCCGTCGGGACAGGTATTTTCTGGGAGCGTGCAGTCGAACTCGACCGGGACCACGCATTCGCCGGTCTGTTCGTTGCAGCGCTGGTCCTGAGGGCAGCCGATGACCGTACAGCTGGCCGAGAGGTCGCAGGCGCTGTAAAGCAAGAGGCTCGCGAGGAGGGCGAGCAGGCTCGCCGTAAGGCTGTGTGGTCGACGCCTCATCATGGCGCCAACTCTAGCAGAAGTGGCGAGTGGATTGACAGTTTCGCGACGTGCATGGTCGAGTGTGATCGACGCGGCGCTACTTATTGTGCTTCGGGGTTGCTGTCGGCGATGTAGCAGAATCCGATGGGTGAGTCCGGCGGGAGCTGGTCGCGTCGGCAGGCAAAGCCGTCACGGCAGTCGGAGTCTTGCTCGCAGCTCTCCAGGCAGTAGCTGATATCTCGGTCGAACTCCACGCATATCGATGTCTTCGGGCAATCGCCGCGGGTGCAGCCCGGGACCAGGCAATAACCGTCCGGAGCCGTCGTGTCGCAACTGACGCCGCCGGGGCAATCCGCGCTGGTTTCACAGGAATCTCCCACCGCCGGGGCGCAGCCCGAGCCGAAGAGTAGGCAGGCGAGGACCACGAGCAGTGGCGCCAGGACCGTATGAGTCGATTCTTGGAAGAACGATCGGCGCATTGCGTGTTTGAATTCCTGTCTGTCTTGCATCATCGAGACACAGTAGCATGGTAGAGCCGCGTAGCGGCGATTTTGTACATGCGTTGGGACCCACTTACAAGACAAGACGCCGAATGAATCGGGACGGTGCGCCACAATCCAGCCAGGCCGTATGGGGAGCCTTCGCGATATCGGTGCTCGTCCACCTGGTGATCTTGCTGGGGTTCTTGCCGCCGCAATTCACCGACTTTGCCGACGAGGAGGCTCAGGAGACCGAAGAGTTTCGCGTCGAGACCATCGTCGAGCCGAAAGACGAGGAGCGAGAAGAAGACGAGCCCGATGACCCCGAGGAGCTCGCCGAACCCGACGACGAGCGACCCGAGCCAGAGGAGCAGCAGGAAACGGTCGAGAAAGACGAAGAGGAGCAACAGGAAGAAGAGAAGCTCGAGAAGATCGACATCGACCGTAAGGTCGTGACTCAGGAGACCAACGACGATTCACCGGAGGAGGCGGATTATCTGTCGCAGCGCGCTAATAAGACCGAGGAGGAGACGCGCGCGAGGGAGACGACGACGAAAGAGGTGGATCCGGGCGAGCCGAAAGAAGACGTCGAGCAACCCTCGGTTGCCCGAGGGGATCCGTCCGAGGCGCCGGGTGCGCAGGACGAGGAGACCGAGATCGCGCGTCGCTCGCCGACCCCGAAGCCGCGGCCCGAGCCCGAACCCGAGCCGCGTCCGACCGTCGAGCCTCGAGAACGCAGCGAGCGACAGAAGCCGGAGGCCGAGGATGGCGTGCAAAAGATGGAGGAGACGCCCGAGCAGTCACCGATGGTGAAGGAGGAGAAGCCATCCCCCGAAGAGCTCTTCAAGCCAAAGGTCGAGGACTACGACAAGGTATTCTCCGAGACTGATGAGAAGCACCGCGAGCGCGTCAAGGAGGAGCGCAGCAATCGAGGTCGTAGCATCCTCGGGGACTGGCGAGAGCGCGAGAAGGTCGTCAAGGCGGCCCTCGAGAACCACATCTCCGAGGTCAAGCCGGGCAATCACACCAGTGTGAACGCCAAGAAGGCCTCCTATGCGCAGTATATCAATCAAATCCATCGAAAGATTCACGCGCGCTGGGGGGCGAGCTTTTTGCCGATGCTCGATACGCAATATCCGAGGGGTCACCCGCTCAACGATCCGAGCCTGAACACGCAACTCGAGTTCGTGATTCAGTCCCCCAGCGGGACGATCGAGGCGATCAATATCGTGCAGTCGTCGGGCGAGCTGATGTACGACGCGGAGGCGCTGTCGATTTCCTATACGGTCGGCCCGCATCCCAATCCGCCGGCCGAAGTCGTCAGCCCCGATGGGAAGGTCTACGTGCACTGGAATTTCTGGCGTGACACGCGCCAGTGCGGGCCGTTTGGCGCGTCGATCTACATCGTGGACAACCAGCGCGACCGCGGCGGTTGAGGAGCAGTTGCTTAGAGCAGGTTTTTGAGCCAGCCGAACGCTACGACCGTGCCGATGGTGCTCCCGATCGATGAGAAGAGGAACACCAGCAGGATGCGGGCGAGCCGGTTGGACCACCAGCCCTTGAGGTCGGCGACGTCGTCCCCGATGGTCTGAAAATCCGAGACCTTGGGGGCGGCGAAGTAGGTCTGGACGAATGCGGTGACCATGCCGGCGCCGATCGTCGGGTTCAGCGACGTGATTGGAGCGGCCACGACGGCCGCGAGCACGGTCAAGGGGTGGCCGAGTGCGATGATTGCGCCGAGTCCCGACAGAATGCCGTTTGCCAGCACCCAGGCGATACCCGCGTTTCGAACGGACGTGTAGTCGGAGTTGTACGCGCCCCAGACAAACAGCCCGATGACGATCATCGGTAGGATCCAGGGCAGGGCCTTGGAGATGGTCGAGCGGGGCGGGATCGTCGAGATTTCGGTGATGCGTTGCTGTGTGATCTCGCGGCGCAGGTGACGGATGATGCCCGGCTTGTGGGCGGCGCCGACGACGGCGACAATTTTCTCGCCGCGAAGCTGCTGGAGCTTGTAGGCCATGAATTCGTCGCGCTCGTCGACGAGCACGGCCTTGATCTCCGGGAGGGCGTCTCCCAATTCGGTGAGGACGCCGGCGATATTGTCCATGTCGCGCAGGTTCGACAGGTCTTCCTCGTCGACCTCGCTCTTCTGGAAGATGCCGGCGAGGAGCAGGACGGCGAGCTCGGCGCGACGCCACCACGGGGTCTTGCGCCAGGCGCGGAGCAGCGTGGTGCGCACGTTTCGGTCGCAGAGGCTGACCTCGTAGCCGTGTTCTTCAGCGATATCGACCGCCGCAGCCATCTCGGCACCGGGTTTGACGCCGGTATAGCTGCCCATCTGCTTCTGGAAAGACGTCAGGGCCAGCCGAGCCAACAGAAACGTGAGCTGCTTATTCTTGATGACCTCGACGAGATCGAGATCCTCGAAGTTCTGCTCATTGCGAAGGGATCTGAAGCGCTCTTTGTCGAGCTCGACGGCCACGATATCGGGTTCTTCCTCGTCGATGACGCGTCCGACCGTCTCGACGGACTCCTGGGAGATGTGGGCGGTGCCGATCAGGACGATCTCGCGCCCATCGTCCAATTCGATATGCGTGACGTCCCCGAGGGTCCGATCGTTGTAGTCCTGCAGGTCATCCATAGCGTCTTACTTCGCTGTGTAGGCGATGACGAAAACCGTCTGCCGTTCGTAACTAATTCCCGCCCGGATTGGAAGCGAATAACGCGAGCGACGCGGTGGTCGTCGAACAATCGGTTCGCTGACGCACTGCGTCAGTTGATCCTACGCGTGCGTTAGGGCTATACACAGGCAGCACCAAGTGTGTTGTCACCGGGATCGATAGCACGGTGTGAATCCCAGAACCCGTCACAACCGGACACCCCAAATGGCTGAAGAAAGCCCTCGATTGAAGCTCGCGCTTCCCAAAGGACACATGAACGAGGCGGTGTTGGAGCTGCTCTCGGACGCAGGCATCCGCGTGCGTCGAGGCAGCCGCAACTACCGGCCCACGATTTCGCTGGAGCACGTTCAGGTCAAGCTCCTGAAGCCCCAGAATATCGTGGAGATGTTGCATCTGGGCTCGCGAGACATCGGGTTTGCCGGCCATGACTGGGTACGAGAGCTCGGAGCGGACGTCGAGGAGGTGCTCGACACCGGGCTGGACCCGGTTCGGCTGGTGGCCGCGGCGCCGCGCGATATGCTGCAGGAGCACGGTGGGCTGCCCGACCGGCACCTGGTGATTGCTTCGGAATACGAAAATGTCACGAAGCAGTGGATCGACGAGCAGGGTCTGGACGCCTCGTTCGTCAAGAGCTTTGGCGCCACCGAGGTCTTTCCGCCGGAAGACGCCGATCTCATCGTCGACAATTCAGCGACTGGTTCGACCCTCGAGGCGAACAACCTGGAGGTCGTCGACGAGTTGATGAACTCCTCGACCCGGTTGTACGCGCACCCCAGGGCGATGGACAATCCGGACAAGCGCGAGGGTATCGAGAACCTGCGATTGCTGTTGGGCTCGGTGCTCGAAGCGCGTGCGAGGGTGATGCTGGAGGTCAACGTCACCCGCGAGAACCTCGAGGGTCTGATCGAGGTCTTGCCGTGCATGCGCGAGCCGACCATCTCGCAGTTGCACTCGGAGGAAGGCTACGCGGTCAAAGCGGCGGTGCCGCGCGCGGACCTCCCGGCGGTGATCCCGCAGCTCAAGGAGCGAGGAGGCACAGACATCGTCGTCTCCTCGTTGGCTCAAATCGTGCCTTGAATATCGTACCCCGAGTGCGGTGCTGAGCCGCCCGGCAATTCAACGGTACATATCGGTCTCGGGTCGGGAGCGTCATCGGCGCATTCCGGCTCGAGTCCGAGGGCAGTATCCGACATGACAGACACATTGAGGCCAGTGGCGAGTATCGAGGGGATGCAGGCCTATAGCGTGCCGCGCCCGCCGATACCCGTGGACCTGCACCTGCACGGAAACGAGGGGCCGGCGCCCGACGCCAGTAT
>JBNJFZ010000034.1:4892-38822 GCA_051747295.1 Myxococcota bacterium | reverse complement strand
CGCGCCCCCTCGACGGTCGCGATTTTAGAAGACTTCGTCGCGGATTGTCCGGGGTTGCGCGTCACGGGGATTTTCGAGGAAGGAAACGACGAACCGATCAGCTTTATCGAGGCCTCTGGCGCCGGCTCGCACGATTCTTCGGCCATAAGCGCGAGCTTCCTCGACCTGGTCGATCGCGCCCAGCGTACCGTCAGCGCACTGGACCGCGAGGAGTCCCTTCGCGAGCTACAGATCGTGCTCAACGACGCTTACGCGGTCGTGCGGCGTATCGAAGGAACCTCCTACTATCAGTTGGCGACCGTGGCCCGCGACTCGAGTCTCGGCGTCATTCTCGTGATGATGCGCCAGTACGGCGCGAAGCTCTCAGACGCACTCAAGCAGCGTTCCTCCGAGTGAGGCAATTGGCATGGCCGACCTGTTCAACCTTCTCAAAGAAGTACGCGACGATCTCCCCGGCTGTAAGCTGGCCAGTATCGTGGACCTCGAGTCCGGGATGGAGCTCGCGGCGGTGTCCGAATACGAGAGCCACCTGACCGAAGGTACGGACGCGTTTCTGAGCGACCTCTACCGCGTCATGCGAACGGCAATGCCGTCGTTTAAGCTGGAAGGGGATGTCGAAGCGGTCGTGCTGGACGCGGACGAAACCACGTTCGTGAGCGAACCGATCGGCGAGACCAACTACTTCTGGCACGTGGCGACGGACCACGCGACGACGCTGGGTTTTGTCCAGGCGATCATGCGCAAGTATCGCGATCGTATCGCAGAGGGCGTGCGCGAGTTGACCGCGCACTGACGTTCGGCGAGCGGTATTTCTAGAGAAATTCTTCGAGGGACTTGAGCGGGATTTCGACCGTCACCTTCGTGCCTTTGCCCGGCCGCGACTCGAACGCCCATTCTCCGCCAATTTTCTGCAGAAAGTTCGCTGCCCGGGTGAGCCCGAGGCCCAGGTGACCGGGCTTGGTCGTATAAAACGGGTCCACGCACCGGTCGAGCGTCTTTTCGTTCATGCCGAGCCCGTGGTCGCGGATCGTGATGCGGGCTCGCGCGATGCCGAGTTGCTCGACGCGTATCAGGACCGGGTCCGACCCCCGCGTCGCCTCGATCGCGTTGTCGACCAGCGGCAATAGGATCCGCTCGAGCATGTCTGTGCTCATCATCGCGTCGTCGGAGACGTCTTTGACGCGACAGTCGATCGAAATCCTGCCCTTGGCCCATCCACCCAGAACGTCCGACAGCTCGGCGAGCTGTACGGGGCTGTTTGCCTCGATTCGATTAGTCGACGAGGCCGCGAGGTCGGCCATTTGGTTGACCGAGCCGCGGAGTTCGTCGACCGCGGCGACGATTCGCTCGCCGGTTTCCTCGGCGGCATCCGGCACGTCGCGCAGGACCTCGGCCATCGCACGAATACCGGTCAGGTTGTGGTTGACGTAGTCGGAGATCGTGTCCTGGACATCGTCGAGGATGGCGCGGCGGAGCCGACGTCGCTCCCACTCGTGCGATTGAATAACCACACTCTCGTCGGTGAGGTAGAAGGCCGTGGCGCTGACGCTCTTTCCCTTTTCGACAGCCGGGAGCGTCCAGTAGCGAAAGCCCTTCGAGCCGCCCAGGCTCCCGTGGACCGCCAGGTGGTACTCCACGACACCGTTGGAGCGGCGCACGATCTTGCTGAAGCTCAGATACGGCGGATCATCCGGATCGAAGAGGTGGTAGATCGACGGGGCCACGCGCGAATCGACGTCCAGGGTCTCCGTGAAAAAATCCGGTGCCTGGAGGATTTCGCCGGCCGTACCGACGACCAGTAGGCCACCGGGGTAGGGGTTTTGCGTCTCAGAATTCAATGAATCACATCAGTTGGAATCAAAACTCCAGCTACACGCTACGACATTAGCTCACATCGTCAATCCCAATGCATCGTCACGCCGATACTCGCAAAGTCGAAGCTCGATGACCACTCGCCATTATTCTGGGGGTTGCCCGGTGGCGTGCCGGGTTCGTCGCAGTTGTCGGGGTCGTCGTAATCGGGGCCGGTGCACTCACTGAAGACAATCGCGTTGTAGATTTCACCGTTCTCGACCGTTCGGTCCGGTGAGAATACGTGACTGTAGGCCAGATCGACGTCGAGCCAGTCGGTGGCGCTCACGGTGACGCCGCCACCGACCGAAACGCGCTCCCAACTCACCCAGTCCGGGCTCGTGTACTCTTCGGGCTGTGCGGCGGTCTCGTAGAAGCCTCCTGCGTGGATGGTGAGCCAGTCGGTCGCGTAGTAGCCGCCACCCAGCCGAAACGCCATCGTATCCTCGAAGTTCTTGGCCTGATATACGTCGTGGAGCTCGAATGGCAGCGGATTCGAGTTGGCCTCGAGTTGACCTTCGGGGCGCACGACGTAGCGCTCGACAGCCGACCAATTCTCCCAGAGGAAATCGAACGCGACATCGAAGACGGGACGCTCCGGGTCCTCGACATAGTGCTCGTATCCTATTCCGACACGGAGCGCGCCCGCCTGATTCGTCTCGAGCGTGATCTCGTCGTTGCTGAGGCCGACGTCCCCGAAACGCTGGAGGTTGGGTGGAACCGTGAAGTCGACCTCCCCGGATGGCGCCCATTTGAAAGGAAGTCGATACGATGCGCCGAAGGTGAAATCTCTAAACTGGTAGGCCAGTCCGAATATCCCGGAGGGTTTCCAGTCTTCGAGGCCGCGTGCGGTGAACAGCGATTCGTCGTCGGGGTCTTCGGTGACGTTGCCGGGGCTGACGTCAGCGTTGACGACGATATCGAAGTCGAAGCGTTGGTAGGCCAGGATAAACGCACTTCCAAAGCTGAAATTGCCGTACTTGGTCTTCAGTTTGTACGAGGCGCCCAGCGTACCGTACATCTCGATGATATTTGCCGCGAGCATCATGTGCCGCGCGGAGTTTGTCTCCTCGTACTCGCATTCCCCGTCGACGCGTTCCCCGAAACAACGGCGTCCGTAGGCCGAGGGAGGCACGAAGGCCACAGCGAGGGCGAATTCATCCGGGATAATCTCGTAGCTCATGGCTGCCATCGGCGCAGGGTGGAAGCCCTGGTCGTTGGTTACGGGAGCAAATTCCGTGGTCTCGCCGCCCTCGGTCAGCGGGTCGCGCTGGAACTCGAGGTTGAGCTTGAGGAAGCTCGAGTTGACCATGACCTGAGTGCCCCCGATGCTCGAGACCAGGGCGGGGTTGAAGTACAGCGCGCTCGGGTCGTCCTTCGACGCAACGCCTGTCCCGCCGCGCGCGACCGACTTGGTGGTGTTTTCACCGACCTCGAAGCCAGCGGCGAAGGCCGCGGGACTCCACAGCAGACCGAGGACCACGGCGAGTAGGCTGAATACGCGGATGGGCGTGCGGCGGGCAGGAACGGCTGGCTTCACGTTGGACCTCTATAGATATGCGGGACCGGCGCCTCGTGCGTGCCGGATGCTTATGTCAGCGAGTTACTCGTCGTCTTCGGCGTCGCTCGAGGATTCCTCGCCGAGCCCGGTCGGTTCGTCATCTTCGACGTCGCTGGAGGATTCTTCTCCGAGCCCGGTCGGTTCTTCGTCTTCGACGTCGCTCGACGATTCCTCACCGAGGCCTTCGGATTCTTCGGGTTCTTCACCATCGGACTCTTCGGAGAGGCTGTCGGCCTGTGACTCGTTGTTTTCGGTGTGGAGCTCGGCGAGGCGACGGTCCCGCTCCTCGAGCTCGCGCTCGAGCCGTTCTCGTTCCCGGCGAAGATCTTCGAGCTCGTCACGTAGTTCGTCTTCGGGGGCATCTTCATCGACTTGCGCTCGCTCTCGGCGCTTCAAATCGTCGACGCGGTAGATACTCGTAGTCGCAGTCTCCGAGCGGTTGAAGTCGTTGGTCGGTCGCTCCTCATCGGTCGCGCTGAGCTCGTCGAGGTCGCCGAAGCCCCCGTCGTCCCCGACTTCACCGTCGGCGGCGTCGTCGAAGCGCTGCTCCCATTCGTAGACCGTGTCGACCAGGTGGTCGATATAGCGGTCGCGCTCCTGGAGTTCGCGTTGCTGGCGGTCGAGCTGCAGGTCGAGATCGTCGCGGAGCTGGTAGTAGAGCTGTGTGAGCTGGTCGACCTGGCGTTCGAGCTCACTGATGCGGAGTCTGTCGCCGCCGCCTCGGCGTGCCACCTGGTCGGGGCGCTTGCGCACTTGAGTCGGGGCGTCTTCGAGGCTTCCATCCCGGCCCTGGTTGGGCCAGCTATCGGTCTGGCGGGCGTCTTCGGGCGAATCTACGACTTCATCGAACTGCGCACCCGAGGAGGCTGGATCCTGCTTGGACTGCAAGTCGTGGATCATCATGCGCAGCCGCTCCACGATACTGAAATACGGCAGTTGGATCTCTTTGGTCGGAGGCGGTGGCATGTGGTCGTCGCCACAGAAGAGCAACTCGACACCAGCCACGATGGATTCGCTGGTGCACAGCCGCCGATCCGAGGCGAGCCATCGACCGGAGTGTTTGGCGACATCGTCGGGGAGTTGCTCGTCTTCCACGACCGAGCTCTCCGAGGCCCACAGTCCGCCTTCGCCGTCTGACGTGCGCCGCATCATACTCTGCTCGATGTCCTCGTGACGCTCGACGCCGGGTTCCGGCGACAGGTCGAAGACGTACGAACACTGGGGGCGCTGTACCACGCTGACCACCGTGTCGAAGTGGTCAGATAATTGTCCGATCTGCGGGACCCGCTCCTCTCCCTGTCCGATCGTGACGCTCTCGGCTGACTCGGCATAGCCGTATTTCGGTAAGATCGTCTCGATGCCCTCGATCTTGGTGCGCTCCAGCGCGCAGACATATTCTCCACCATCCTTCAGGATGCGGCGAACCTCCATCAGCAGGTTCGGGTCGGTGATCGGTGAGGACGGGTCCAGGCACAACACCAGATCGAAGGAGTTTTCGGGGAAGTCCAGCTCCTCCCAGAACATCACGTGGAAGTCCAGGCCCTGCTTGTCGTGCTTCATGCTGGCGAGCTCGATGACCTCGGGGCGATGATCGACCCCCTCGACCCGCTCGGCTCCCAACTCCAGTATCAGGGATGAGCCGATGCCCGTCCCGCAGCCAATATCCAACACTCTCTTGCCCTCGACTCGCTCGGCGAGCAGAGAGTATCGCGGCAGGAGAGAGTGCCATTCACCTTCCAGAACGTGCAGTCCAAAATATCGATTCATGTGCAATTCCCGACGGGGCGAGTTCGCTGCTGCGAGTCATGCCGTAAACCGAGATGAGCCGTGCGCTCGCGCGCAGGATCTCAACGGGTAACCATCCCGGGTCAGCAAAAATACGGAAACGAGCTTGAGTCGGGCGGATTATAGAAGGATCGAGCGCGAACGCGCAATGATTCTGGTGCGGCGGGCTCTTGAATCGCGCGAAGTGGCCGGTAGGCCGGAGGGGGCGGCGATCCTCGAGGGAGCGATTCGGGTCGGGTAGCTCGGGTGTGGCGCTCTCGCTAGAAGCGGAGCCCCCACTTTGCGCGATAGGCGAGCCAACGGTAGAGCAGATAGGCGGTGACAGGGGCTCCGAGAGCCGCAAACCAGGGGCTCAATGCGGCGGCTGTGAGCACGGTCACGGTCGCCGAACCCAGTGCGGCATACCCCTTTTTCTTTGCGGACTGCTTGGTCATTTCGGTGCGACGCATGTCATGTCTCCAGGCTAAGGCGCTTCGCTGCAATGACAACGCAGAAACCGGCGAATGGATTTCATGAATCTTGCGAATTTCTTCAGTCTGCGCCGATCATCGCGCTTCGATGTGCATCTGGATGGATGGAAGAATTGACATCGACTCGGGCTGCGTGCAACTTGCGCGACGCAGGATCGCGGCGCACAACCAGCGGGTAGGCGTTCGATCGTGTGACCTACCATCTTCAATTTGTGACGTATCCGAGGAAGCTCATGCTGGACCGCATCGCACTCCGAGCGCTCAAGCTCTTGCCCAAGAATGCCGTGAGCCGTGCCCTCGGCGAGGCCGCCGAGGTCAAATTGCCAGGCCCTGTTCAGGGTGTGGTCAATCGCGCCTTCGCTGAGTTCGCCGGTATCGATGTCGAGGAGTCGGAGCGCCCGCCGGAGGACTACGAATCGCTCAACGCTTTCTTTACCCGCCGCTTGAAGCGCGGTGCCCGCCAGATGGACGCGTCCGGGGAGGGCGATCTCGTGTCGCCGGTCGATGGACGCCTCGACCAGTACGGGCGAATCGATCGCGAGACCCTGTTTCAGGCCAAGGGCAAAGAATATCGCCTGGTCGACCTGGTCGACAGCGGGCGCGAGGCGCATCGCTTCGACGGCGGCCACTACGCCACCCTCTACCTGTCGCCGCGTGACTACCATCGCATTCATGCGCCCACGAGCGGCGATGTCTCCCAGATGAGCTACATTCCGGGGACCTTATTTCCGGTCAATTCGTTCTCGGCGCGTCGCGTAGACGAGCTCTTTACGATCAACGAGCGGCTGATTACCTACATCGACAATGACGTGCTCGGGCGCATCGGCGTGGTCAAGGTGGGGGCCACATGTGTCGGGCGCATCGGTGTGACATACGAGGATATCGAGACGAATGCATCCTTTCGACGCCGTCGCGAGATGGACCTGGCCGAGCCCGTTTCGGTCTCACATGGGGACGAACTCGGCGTATTCAACCTCGGCTCGACGGTGATCGTGCTCATCGAGGAGTCGAAATTTCGATTCGCCGATGATCTGCAGGTCGGCCAGCCGATTCGACTCGGGCGCGTCCTTGGCGGGCTCCACGGCTGATTTCCGGTGTCCGAAGTGTACTCTGGGGACCGCAGCGCTCGAGTGTCTGTTCACGATTATTCGTCTATTTAATGGACCTCATCCGCTTTTCGTCGCAGGGTAAGACTTGTTCGACCGCAGTCCGGTGCGCTACACTCGCTTTGCGCTCGACTGTCAATCCAAACGAAGGCATTGGTCCCCGATGGACCACTCTCGGATGGAGTTCGAGTCTGAATTACCGTAAGGGTTCTCCCCAGGGCTGATGCAGACAATGACGAACACCGTGTATCCGATAGCGCGAGCGCTGATTGCCTGGCGTCTATCGCGCGCCCGGATGGTCGAAGAAACACGCCGATTCGATTGTACGTAGCAAGGAGCCGGAATCCGTGCCGAAGTCTGCCGATGAATCCGCGGATATGGAAGAGAAGCTCGATGATGGTGGCCTCCAAGAAGAGAGCGACGTCATCGAGTTGACCGATGAAGTGGCCGGTCGAACGGACGACTCCGAGCCGTCCGACGAGATCGACGCACTGACCGCGGACATGCCCGAGTTCAAGATGCCGGGCGACACCAATAAATTGCCAAACGTCGAAGGAGAGGACGGTGAATCCGGGACATCAGACGCCGACGCCGCGCAGAGCGGCGCCGACGCGGAAGAATCCCCGGACGCCGACGACGAGGACGGTCAGTGGGACGCCTCGACCCAGCGTCTGAACCCGAGCGCCCGCGATACGATCGAAGCGGACGCGTTCGAACGCAGCGGGGGTCGACCGCCGTCGGCCGCCATTCTCTCGCGGCGCGGCTCTGACGTCGATAGATCCGACGCCGACCTCGACGCAGAGCCCGATCCAAAAGAGACGATTGACGAGCGGGGTAACCATGGGGGCGCTGCCCTCAAAGATGCCGTGACCGAGGATGACAACGTCGAATACGACCGCCAGGAATTGGTCAAGACCATCCAGATGGAGGCTATCGATCGCAGCAAGATCGAGGCCGCCGTCGAGGTCAGTGCCCTCGCCGATACTACGTTGTTGGATTCACAATTCTTTGCCCCTGACATCGTCGTCGATCCGCCGCGCGTGTTGACGACCAGGTGGACGGAAGGGTCGCCGCTGGCGTCCGACCTCATCGAAGAGGCCAGGCAACGGCGTATGGACTCCGGCGCGCTCCCGGAGGTCGCGCCCGACTCCGAGCCGAAGACCGAGGTCGAGGAAGAGCTCCCCGACGAGGAAATCGAGGAGATCGAGGCTGTCGAGGTCGAGGAGGCCGACGCCGAGGACAAGGTTGCCGCGAAGCCACCTCCCAAACCCGCCGAGCCCTCTCCGGAAACCAGATCCGATGGACCACCCAATAATTCGGCGAAGGCCTCCGGAGGCCCTCCGCCCAAGAAGCCAGCCGGACCCGGCACACCGGCTCCTGCCAAGCAACCGCCAAAGCAGGCCAAGCAGGCAAAGAAAAAGCCCGAAGCCCAAAAGGATGCCCAGAAAAAAGGGGGCGAGGGGGGCATGAGCGGCCTTGTCCAGGAACTCCTCGACGAGGGCAAAGAGCCGCCTCGCAAGAAGCGCAAGAAGAAGCCAGAGGCCTGGTTTCACAAGATCTTTAACGAGGAGTACCTACGCACGCTGCCGAAGGATATCCACCGGCAGACCAAGCGCGAGGTCGACTTCCTCGAGCGCAGCCTCCGAATTAATGACGACATGCGCCTGCTGGATCTGGCGTGCGGGTTCGGCCGCCATAGCATCGAGCTGACCCGGCGCGGGTTCGAAGTCGCTGGCCTCGACCTGTCCATGCCGCTGCTGAAGAAGGCACTCACCGAGGCCAAGAAGCAGTCCCTGTCGATCAAGTTTATCCACGGTGACATGCGTGACCTGAACTTCGACAGCATCTTCGATGGCTGCTTTTTGTGGCAGACGTCATTTGGATACTTCGAAGATCGCGTCAACCTGCAGGTCCTCCGCGGCATCAATCGTGCTCTCAAGCCCGGCGGGCGACTCGTGGTCGACGTCATCAACCGCGATCACATCGTGCGCGATATGCCTCACCGTATCTGGTGGGAAGGTGTCGACTGCGTCTTCCTCGAAGAGGTGGAACTCGACCACAACACCAGCATCCTCCATACCAAGCGCTCCTACATCTACGAAGACGGCACGCCGCCGCTCGAGCAAAACTCCTACATTCGACTGTACTCGCTGCACGAGCTTCGACAGCTCTTCCGCGCGGCCGGTTTCGAACCCCAGGAGGTGAGTGGGGAGCTCCACCATCGCGGGCGCTATCTGGGCCCGTCGAGCTCTCGGATCATCCTGATGGGCCGCAAGCGACCGCCGAAGTCCTGATCGCGGCACGGTAGCGCTGTGGCGACAAGAAACAAAAAGCCGCCCCCGACACGCTCGATGTCGGGGGCGGCTTTTTTTGTTCAGAACGTGACTCTCGTGAAGAAACCCGGACCGAGTCAGCCGGCCTGACGACGCAGAGGGTTTTTTTTTGAGTTATTTGTCTTCCTCGAGGACGCTCATGTCGTCGACCATGTCGAGTAGGATGAGTCCTTCTTCGGAGGCGACAAATCCCTGAGCGACCTTCTTATAGGTGCCCTCGTAGACGTGCTCTTGACCGGGCTCGAGCTCGGCCTCCTCGACGAACTCTTGCTTGAAGCCGACAACCATCATGTCTTTTTCGGCGTCAGGCGCATCCTTGATGACAAAGTGGGGGTCGGGGCATTCCGTGCCCTCCTCTTTGGCCTTTTTGGGGTCACAGTCGGCTTCGATCCTGGAGATGATGCCCTTCACTCGGACTGGCTTGTCGATGTACTTGTCGCGATACTGAATCAGGCCGGCGACGCGGAACGTGCCGTCGTCGTTCTTTTCCTGCACCTCGAACGCGGAAGCCGGTGGAGGTTCGGGCAGGTCGACCTGGGCCGGCGGCTGATCACTGTCTTCCTGTTCAGCGCTCTCGCCCTTGTCCTGCTCGCTGCAGCCGGCGGCTGTGAGGCCGAGCGACATGAGAGCAACCATCAGCGTCAGAAGCAGTCGTCGAGTTGTAAGGGCTCTGGGCTTGGCCATGAGTCGTTCTCCGGGGTTTGTTGCTGGCCGCAATAGGCCGGCTTATTTGCGCGCCGGCTCGGCGGTGATGTTATGTCCCTTCCAGTCCTGATTGTTCAGTGCGTTAATGATGTCATAAAAATAGGTTTCGCGCACCTGAATGAAACTGTAACTACTCTGGACGGTCACGTCACCGAAGTCTTCCGGTGCAAACCCGCTCATGTAGCAGATCATCTCGAGGAGGTCTTCGGCCCCATCGAAGTAATCTCGCCCGAGGTTCATGTACATCTTAGAGGTCGGGAACTCGGCCTTCGACGGCCGCGAGGACACGTCGAGCTCTGTCGAGGATTTGTCTTCGCTGACTTCTCGAGTCTGCTTCGAGCCGGTCTCCTTCTTGGGCTCGGAGTCGCTGTTGCGGCTGCGCCGGCGTCGACGACGTGGCTTGTCGCCGGACGAGTCCGACGACTCACTGCTCGTGCTGCCGCGCGAGCGGCGTCGTCGCGACCCATTGTTGCCTCCGCCTTTTGACGACTTGCTCTTGGAGCGCGCCTTTTTCTTGCTGCGCTTGTCGTCTTCGGGGGCTTTTTCTTTCTTTTGTGTGTCGTCGCGGTCCGGCGACGACTGTTTCTTGGGCTCTGGCGCCGGGCTCTTGGCTTCCGGCGTCGGAGTGCTCTGAACGCTTGCACCTCCGACGTCGCCGGTCTCGCGAGTGGTGAGACGGCGAAGCACTGCGTCATCTTCGAGCGCGAGGTCTGCGAGCGTGAAGAGCCTCGCCAGCACGCCGGCAAACTCTTCCTTGTTGTCTTCGTCGACGTCTTCGAGGAACTGACGGGCCACACCGAGCTTGCCGCCGTAGGGAAGGCGGTCCAGGGACATGACGCGCTTGGAGGCGTCGCGAACCCGGGATTCCTGCTTCGCCTCGACGATCTCGTCAGCCGTTGGCAACTCACGGTGCTCGATATCGATGTCGTAGTGCGTGTTGATATCGAAGTGCGTGGCCATTTCTGCAGGCGAGAGCAGCGTGACTGCTCGGCCCTGCTTACCTGCTCGTCCCGTACGGCCAGTGCGGTGGATGTAGACTTCGGCCGACTTGGGCAGCTTGTAGTTAAACACGTGGCTCAAGTCGGAGATGTCGATGCCGCGGGCCGCGACGTCGGTCGCGACGATGTAGTCGATCTTGTCGTCGCGAAGCGCCTTGAGCGTCTTCTCGCGCTGCTTTTGCGGGAGCTCTCCGTTCAAGACCTCGACATTGTAGCCGTGGCGCTTCAGGAAGTTCGTCACCTCGAAGGTGTCGTCTCGGGTATTCGCGAAGATCAGGGCGCTCTCGGGGTTCTCGTACTCGAGCACCTTGATGAGGTCGCGGCCCCGGGAGACGCCCGTCACGCGATAATACACGTGCTTGACGGCTTCGGCGGCGACCTGGTCGCCCGAGAGCGTGATGTATTCCGGGTAGTAGAGCATCCCCTTGGCGAGCGACTTGATATCCTCGGTGACCGTCGCCGAGAACAGCAGCGACTGGCGCTCTTCGGGCAGGAACTCGACGATGGCGTTGAGCTCCTCGCGGAAGCCCATCGACATCATTTCGTCGGCCTCGTCGAGACAGAACATGCGCAGGTTGCTCAAGTCCGCTTTGCCCCGCTTGGCCAGGTCGAGCAGTCGGCCGGGCGTCGCACACACGATCTGCGCGGTCTCCAGCGCCTTGAACTGCTTCTCGTACGACGAACCACCGTAGATGGCGGTCGACTCGAAGCTCTTGAACTGGCTGAGGTTCTCGAATTCTTTGCAGACCTGGTTTGCCAGCTCTCGGGTCGGCGTGAGGACCAGTACCTCGACGACTCCCGGGTTGGGCTCGAGCATCTCGATCGTCGGAATCGCAAACGCGGCCGTCTTGCCTGAACCGGTCTGCGATTGGACGATCAGGTCGATGCCCGCCAGCGTCAGCGGGATGGTCTCGGCCTGCACGGGCGTCGGTCGTTTATATCCAACGGTCCGCAGCGCCTTGAGCATCTCGTCGCTCAAGTAAAAGTCGTCGAAAGTCTTCTCTGAGGTTTCTACCATGTTACCTGAATGAAATGGGTTTCTTGGGTGGGTCGCTCGTCTTGCGGCCCGCCGGACTCGAACTAGTGTTCGCTCGAGTGCCTGAGGAACGTCCTGAAGCAGGTCGAGAGCCCATCGGGTTCTATGCGCACGTGGGCTGTTAAATGACAGAAGCGTGCATATAAGAAGTAGGATTCTGACGCAAGCCTCACAGCGATGGAACGGGCACGATGGGGCTTCTGGCGGCGTGTGCGTCGCCTGTGTGTGTCGCGCTCAGTCGTCCCTTTCACGCAGCATATGCCGACGGATCTTTCGAAGTGTACCCTTCAGCGCCGGATCGACCTGTTCGAGCGCGGCTTCTGTTCGCTCGTCCACCGGCGCGCTGCTGGTCTCCGGGGGCTGCCATTCGCGGTCGCCGTCGTCGCCCGGTCGCTCGATCTCTGCAACCTGAAAATCGATGGAGCTCACCCGCCAGGGAAAGACCTCGTTGACCCGCTTTATGATCGTGCCGCGGCGATACGACAACTCCCGCTTCCACTCCGGCGAGGTGACCTTGATGACGAGCACACCATCGGAGTAGGTGCCCGGCTCGGTCAGCCGCGCGAGATCTCGGCCGACCAGCGTCGCCCAGGTGTCGCGCAGCAACTCGACGCTGGGGCCGTCATCGCTCTTTCGAGCGGCTTCCTCGAGGATGTCGGAGAGCTTCTTGTCTAGCATGGGCATCATCTGTGAGGGGCGCCTTACGCACGTGAGCGTATAGGAAGGATCGTCGGTTTGCGAGCGGCAGGACACCAGCGACACGCCACGCGGCGTGAACCATTGACGCCTGTTCCGCTGCTCTGTCATGAGTGGGAGAGGCCAGAACCCATCGTGGAGACCGAGATGCCCGAGCATGAACAGATCGACGCGCGACTCAACGCCCAGATCACCGCCGACCGGGTACGGCTCGTCGACCGGGATGGCGACCAACTCGGGGTGATGAGCCTCGACGACGCCCTCGCAGCCGCCAGCGACCATCAACTCGAGCTCGTCGAGGTCGAAGCGGCCGTCAGCCCGCCGGTTTGCCGGTTGATGTCGAAGGACGAGATCGCGCGACGATACCAGCCGGGCAGCGAGGCATCAGCACAAACGCACGCCACCGTGCTCCGCGAGATTCGGCTCGAGCAGCCCGACGCGCTCGACGCGGAGCTCCTCGAGGATGCACGCGCCTACCTGCTTGACGGCGACGAGCTCAAAATAACCCTGCGCGATATCGGGCGTGCGGCCGCATCCCAGGAAGCTGCGTCAGCGGTGCTGCGTGAGATCGCAGAGCGGCTCGATGACATCGCGATCGTCGAAGTCCCCGCCGAGAGGGCCGGGCGCGATATGGTGCTGTTCCTCGCCCCGCGATGACCGCCGTCGAGGCGTTCACTGTCGGATCCGAGGTGCCTGTCGACGAACGCTCGAGGCGCTCGTTGCATGGCCGCGGGTCGATGTGAGCAATTTATGGTTGAAAGCCCCACGATGTTGCTGTATGCATCCAGCCCCCTCTGAAGGGCTCTATGCCCGAGGGCATCGTTTGACGCTGGAGTTCATTGGCTCTTCGGGAGCCGGAGTATCAGAGAGCACGAATTACTTGAACGGCCGCGCCCGACGCGGTCGTGCGGAGACACGTTATGCCGAAAATGAAAACGCATCGAGGCGCAGCCAAGCGTTTCAAAATCACCAAGAGCGGAAAGGTCAAGTACAAGCGTGGTTATCGCAACCACATCCTGACCAAGAAAAGCTCCAAGCGGAAGCGTCAGCTCCGTCGCGACGGTTTCCTCGCCAAGGGTGATGCCAAGCGGATCAAGACGCTGCTGCCTTATAAATAATCAGAAGATTAGACCACGCCCGTCGGCCGTTGCCGCCGGGCCTGTCTCGCGCTCACTGCGCGATCGAATGAATTGAGAAGTCGGAGATAGACCTATGCCCCGCGTCAGACGAGGACCGAAGGCTCGCCGCCGTCGTAAAAAGATTTTGAAAGCCGCCAAAGGTTATGTGGGTGGCCGCCGTCGGCTATTCGCCAACGCCAAAGAGACCGTGCACCGCGCATGGCAGTACGCTTACCGCGACCGACGCAATAAAAAGCGCGACTTTCGTCGGCTCTGGATCACCCGCATCAACGCGGCTGCTCGCCAGAATGACATGAGCTACAGCCAGTTCATGGGTGGACTCGGAAAGGCCGGTGTCGAGCTGGACCGCAAAGTCTTGGCCGACATGGCCATCTTTGATCCCGAGGGATTTGCGAAGGTCGTCGACACGGCGCGCGAAGCACTCGGCTAGATCATCTGGGTCGCCTCCAGGGCGACCCACGACTCGCCTGGTAGAACTTCGGGCGAGTCATGTTCGCCCCGCGCGGAGTGACCGTTGCGGGGCGAAGCCGTTTCTTGTAGACCGCCGTGCGGGCCTGGCGCGCGCGCCGATGACCGTTCGGGACGCGTCTGAGGCAACCGAATTTACAGCCCGAAAACACTGGAACGAGAGGGTATCCGATGGAAGTCTCGGAACTCGAAGAACGCCTCGATGACCTCGCCGCACAGGCGGTCGAAGATCTCGAGGGCGCCGAGCGAAAGGAAGATGCGATTCAGATCAAGAACCGCTTCCTGGGCCGGAAGGGAGAGGTCCAAGAGCTGATGAGCGTGATTCGTGACCTGCCGAACGAGGACAAGCCTCGCGCCGGTAAGGCATCGAATCAGGCCAAGTCCAGGATCGAAGGCGCCTACGAAGCACGCCTCAATGCGATCGAGGAGCGCGAACTCCAGCGCCAGCTCGAAGCGGAGGCTGTCGATGTGACCCTGCCGGCCCGCGATCTGCCGATACGTGGCGCGAACCCGCTCCGCAATGTCGAGCGCGAGTTGCTGGATATCTTCAGCGAGATGGGGTTCGAGGTCGCACGCGGCCCCGAGATCGAAGAGGATTTTTACAACTTCGAGGCGCTCAACTTCCCACCGGACCACCCCGCACGAGACATGCAGGACACCTTCCTGCTCGAGGACGGTCGGGTGCTGCGTACGCACACCTCGCCGGTCCAGATCCGCACGATGCTATCGTACGAGCCGCCGGTGCGCATCGTGGCCCCGGGACGCGTGTATCGCTGCGACAGTGACGTGACGCACAGCCCCGTATTCCACCAGATCGAGGGGCTCCTGGTCGACGAGAACGTGACGTTCGCGAACCTCAAGGCCACGTTACATACCTTTGTCGAGCGCTACTACGGCGAGGGGACCCCGATTCGGTTCCGTCCGAGCTACTTCCCCTTCACCGAGCCGAGTGCCGAAGTCGATATCGGTTGTATTTTCTGTGAAGGCTCCGGCTGCCGCGTGTGCGGCCATACCGGCTGGCTCGAAATTCTGGGTGCCGGCATGGTCGACCCGAACGTCTTCGAGGCGTCGGACGTCGACCCGGACAAGTACACGGGCTTTGCCTTCGGCCTGGGCGTCGAGCGTATCGGCATGCTCAAGCTGGGCGTCGATGATATCCGCCTGTTCTTCGAGAACGACCTGCGCTTTTTGCGCCAGTTTTGACCTCTCGGGGCAGTGCTCCGCACCTAATCCGCATCAACCTTGATTTACGGGCCGGCCGCAACGGCGGCCCGCAGACCAGATGTCTTTGCCATGAAAGTAAGCTGGAAGTGGCTCGAAGAATGGATCGATCTGAGTGGACTCGACGTCGATGACGTGGTTCACCGGCTGACGATGGCCGGGCTCGAAGTCGACGGAGTCGACCACCTGGGCGAAGGGCACGACGATATCGTCGTGGCGCGAATCGACGCGATTCGCGAGCACCCCGACGCTGATAAGCTGGTCCTCTGCGACGTCGATGACGGCTCCGGGGAGCTTCGGCAGGTCGCCTGTGGCGCCAAGAATATGGACGAGGGCGACCTCGTACCGCTCGCGCTCCCCGGCAGCAAGCCGCCCGCCGTGGACTTCGAGATTGTCGCCCGCGAAGTCCGCGGGGAGATGTCATCCGGCATGCTGTGCAGCGGCGAGGAGCTCGGGCTCGAAGACGAGAGCGACGGCCTGATGATCTTGCCGGAGACCCTCGAGATCGGCCAGCCGGTCTTCGAGGCTCTGGGCCTCAAGGACACGGTCATCGAGCTCGATCTGACGCCCAACCGTCCCGATTGCCTGAGCCACCGCGGGGTCGCCCGCGAGCTCGGCGCGATCTACGGTCGCGATTTGAAAGTCGCCGTCGACGCGACCGAGTCGGCTGCCTGGGAGGACGACCCGACCGTGGAGCTCGCCGACGAGGCCGCGTCGCTCGAGGTGCTGGATGAGGAGGGCTGCCCGCGCTATTTGTTCGCGGTCATGGAGGATGTCCAGGTCGGCCCGAGCCCGGCGTGGCTCAAGAGCCGACTCGCCGCGCTGGGACTGCGAAGCGTCAACAATATTGTCGACGTCACGAACTTTATCCTCATGGACGTCGGCCAGCCGTTGCATGCGTTCGATCTCGACGAACTCGCCGGGCCAGCTATCAGAGTGCGCCGCGCCGAGCAGGGCGAGGAGTTGGTCGGGATCGACCACGAGACCTATAAACTCAGCGCCGATGAGCTCGTCATTGCCGACGCGGAGCGACCCGTCGCTGTTGCAGGTGTGATGGGCGGTGAAGAGACCGAGGTCGGCGACGAGACGACGCGCATCCTCATCGAGTGCGCCTACTTCGACCCGACGACCGTGCGAAAGAGCTCCAAGCGCCTGGGGTTGCATACCGACTCGAGCCATCGCTTCGAGCGCGGCGTCGATCCGGCCGCGCTCGAGTTCGCGCTCCAGCGCGCCGTGCGCCTGATCCAGCGCGCTCAGGAGCACCTGAGCGATACTCCAGCGTCGGTACGCTCGGGTATCGCGGCTGCCCACGTCGAGGGGGCCGCGACGCGCGAGACCGTCGAGCTCCCGGAGCATATCTGCGCCCGTATTCTCGGCGTCGAAATTCCAAATGAAGATATCGAGGCACACCTCGAGTCGCTCGGCATCGAGCTCGAGCGCACGGACGACGGCTGGACGGCGACGATTCCGACGTACCGGCCGGATCTTACCCGGCCGATCGACCTCGTCGAGGAAGTCGCGCGTCTGCACGGCTACGATACGGTCGAGCCAAAGCTACCTGACGCACCGATGGGGCAGCGCCACTCGCGCCGCGCCGACGCGACGCAGGACCCGACGATCGTGACTCGCCACGAGCGCGGACGCGTCGAGGATATTCGCACCGAGCTTCGCACCTACGGACTCCAGGAGGTCATCAATTACGGCTTCATGTCCGACGACGATCTCGACACGCTTCAGCTCGACGAAGACGACGACCGGCGCGACGCCGTGGAGCTGGCCAACCCGCTGGTCGCCTCCGATCGATACATGCAGACCACGCTGATTCCCGGGCTGCTCGAGAACGTCCAGACCAACCTGGCCCAGCGCATCAGCGATGTGGCGATATTCGAGCTCGGCCGCCGGTACTTCCCGGACACCGAGCGCGACACGCTTGCGATCCTGCTGACCGGCCGCTTCGTGCAGCACTGGAGCGACTCGCGTGACTGGGATTTCTTCGACCTCAAAGGCCTCGTGGAAGGCCTGGCCAAGCCGTTCGATACGGCCGGGTTCACGTGGTCGGTTCCAGAGCCCAACGAGCCGTATTTACACCCCGGCGTTCAGGCGACCTGGACGTCGGAGTCGGGCACGCTGGCGACGATCGGGCGTCTCCACCCGGAAGTCGCGTCGAACCTCGAGATCGACGCACCTGTGTTCGTCGCCGAAGTCCACCTGGATGAGCTGCTCTCGCTGACCGAGCACGACGCCAGCTACGAGAAGTTGTCTCGCTATCCCGCGATCAAGCGTGACTTCGCCGTCGTCTACGACCAGGACCGCCCCTATCGGGACCTCGATGCTGCAGTACTGGAGCTCGCGAGCTCGGAGGGAGCCTTCGCAACGCTGCTGGAGTCATACGAGCTCTTCGACGTCTACGAGGGTAAGCAACTGCCGGAAGGCAAGCGGTCGCTGGCCCTCTCCCTGGTCTATCGCTCCGATGAGCGAACCCTGACAGACGAAGATGTCCAGGAGGCCGATCAGGCGCTCATCACCCACCTCGAAGATCGGGTCGATGCCGAGCTGCGTTAGCGGATCGCTGCGCCCCGAATTTCCTGAACGATCGCATGATCTTCGGCGCATGCGACTTGCAATTCGCGAGGCGCCGGGGATACAACGGTCGCGACTTGAATCGATGCAGCAGCGCAGAGGGAACGAACGTCGCGCACCGCTGCCTGGACGGGTCGACTGCGGTGTAGGGACATCGCGCTCGACCGCGACCGAAGACGTCATGGGAACGCCCGGAGGCACTCTCGGGAATTGTGGCTTGTCAGATGGACCCGTATCCAGAAAAATCGATGTATTCGAATAGATTGATGATCCAGAGCGCTCGCCGGGTTCCCGCTGTTGATCGGGTGCGCCGGATTTTTCGAGCAGTATGAGGAGCACGAAAGATGACGATGACCAAGGCTGGCCTAGTCGACTACGTTTACGACCAGATCGGGGGCACCAAGAAGGAAGCCCACGAATATGTAGACGAAGTAATCGAGACCATGAAAGACGTGTTGGAGACCGGTGAAGAGCTCAAAGTCAGCGGCTTCGGCAAGTTCGAAGTTCGCCACAAGGGCGAGCGCGTGGGCCGCAACCCGCGCACCGGTGTCGAGATCACCATCCCCGAGCGCAAAGTGCTGCGATTCAAGGTCAGCCAGGTGCTCAAGGATGAACTCAACGGCGAGCGCTAATTCCAGACCGGGGCGTCCCCGATTTTCTAGCCATACGGGTGCATATCTGATGTCATTCGACGAACTCGAAATTCCAGACAAGAAGCATTTCAAGATAGGTGAGGTCGCGGGCCTTTTGGACCTCGAGCCCTACGTGCTGCGTTATTGGGAGACCGAGTTCGACGTCTTGTCGCCCGACAAAACGGACAGTGGTCAGCGAGTCTACAAGGTCGATGACATCGAGCTCGTCCATACGATCCGACACCTGTTGTACGATGAGATGTTCACGATCGCGGGCGCCCGCCGGCAGCTCGAGCGTCAGCGCGAAGGCAAGCCTTCGCTGCTGGGCGAGGGCGCCGCCGACGAGGCGGAGGAGTCCGAACTCCAGCTCGAGATCGAGGAACTCGCGGAGCGCAACGCTCAACTCGAAGAGTACGCCGACGAACAGAACGAAAAGCTCGAGCGAGTGCGCGGCGAGCGCGATGAATTCGTGGCGCGATCCGAAGAACTCGAAGTGCAGATCGCACAGCTTTCACAGGAAAGCGCAGGCGACGAGGAACTCGCCGCCGAAAATGCGGCCCTGCGAGAAGAGGTCGACCACCTCGAGAACGAGCTGCACAAGGCCCGCGCGGCCGTCTCGGACCTCGAAGAACAGGCTGCAGAGCTTCGCAGTCGCCTCAACGGCGGCGCCTCGATGTCTCCCGAACTCCTGAACGCCCTCAAGCGGGAAGTCTCGCAGCTTCGGGGTGCCGTTCAGCCTTCTTGACTCCCGACGCGCATTCGTTTGCGCCGCGATCGAGATCCAAATGTCGCTTATGACCGAAGCGCCCCGTCCAGTGCGGGGCGCTTTTTTATTCGACGAACGTCGATTTTGCGCGGGTTATCCCGGCTGAAGCCGCCCCAGAGGCCAGCGGCGGGGCCATGACAAAATTTTCGTGGTCGGGCGGCTCCAGCCCCGGTGTCTCCTCGAATTACGTTGGTTTCTCAGGAGTCTACGGAATGATCGGTTGTCCCACGGGTTTTTTGATCGGACGCTCAACCGGGTCAGCACCGCACCAGCGGTTGCTTGTCTCTGTTGGGAAACTTTTCTCGAAAAAAGCACGCGATTGTGCACAGCTTTTGCAAGTACATATGTCCAGCAAGACGATTCATGTCTCGAACGGACGCTGACTTGCTGAACGCTGTTTCCGGCTCAACGGGGCTGGGCGGCCACATCAGGCCGGTTCGAGGTGAATACGGTGATACCGAAGAGGGTATTAAACGGGTTGTTTGTGCCGGATAAAGCCGCAAAACTTTGCGACGTGTATGACATCGGTGTCAGGGATGGCCGAAAAATGTCTATAAGCGTGTCAGTTTAGCGACTTGGTTGGTGCATTTCCAGTGTTTCAGAGACCCGAAAGATCGCAGCCGACAGGCGCGACGCCCCCAGGTGGTTTGATGCTCAGGAGTTTATCCGAGCGAAGAGGCGTAACCCATGGCTGAAGACATACACGTGATCGACGACGTCAAAGCGGACGACAAGAAGAAAGCCGCCCGCAAGGACCTCATTTCCGAGCGCCACGAGCGCCGACGGCTCGCCCGGCTCACCAAGCGGGCGACGGAGCGCTGGCGGGATATGGACCCCGTCAAGATGTACCTCAAGGGGATCGGTGAGGTCGGCTTGCTCGACCGCGCCGGCGAGGTTGCGATCGCCAAAGAGATCGAGGCGGGTCGCGAGGAGATGTTCGACGCGATCGTCAATACGACCGCCGGCATCGAGATGATCCTGGCGCTGCCCGAGCGGCTCAAGGCCGGCACGGCGAGGGCTCGCGAGGTGTTCGACGAGTACACCCCGAGCGCTGACGACAGCGATCTTCCGGTCGCCCCCAAGGTCTTCAAGCGCTTCGACCGCGTCGAGCGCCATTGGAAGAAGGTGCAAAAGGCCCAGGAGGCTCTGGAGGCCGCCGAGGACGAGGACACCCGAGAAAAGGCCGAAGAGAAGCGTGCGAAAGCACAGGCAGGCCTCGAGCAATCGATCCACGACGCGCAATTGTCCCTGCGCTTCTTCAACGAGGTCGTCGAGAACTTCAAGCAGGCGCTCAAGAACGTAAAGCGCTGCGAGAGACGCGTGCGCGACGCCTACCGCCGGATCCCGATGTCTCGAGCCGACCTCGATGAGCTCGTCGAGGCGCGGACCAACGGTGATTTAGATGTCAGTGACACGCCGTTTAGCGAGATCCGCTTCGAGGAGTTCTACCAGGTCGTTCACTCTTCCAAGCAGGTCATCAAGAATATCGAGGAGGAGTTTCACCTGGGCTCCCGCCAGCTCGAGAAGGTCGTCTGGAATATCAAGACCGGTGAGCGTCGCTCCGAGCGAGGCAAGGCCGAGATGATCCGGGCCAACCTCCGGTTGGTCGTCTCCATCGCCAAAAAATACGTCAATCGAGGTATGCACTTCCTGGATCTGATCCAGGAGGGCAACCTGGGGTTGATGCGTGCGGTCGAGAAGTTCGAGTACCAGCGCGGCCACAAATTCTCGACGTACGCGACATGGTGGATTCGCCAGGCGATCACACGTGCGATCGCCGATCAGGCCCGCACGATTCGCATCCCGGTGCACCTCATCGAGACCATCAACCGCATCGCGAGAACCTCGCGCAAGCTCGAGCAGGAGCTGGGACGCGAGCCGGACGCCGAGGAGATCGCCGAGCGCCTGGACATGAGTGTCGAGGCCGTGCGGCGCGCGCAGCGTATCTCCCGCCATCCGGTCAGCCTGGACTCGCCGATCGGTGACGAGGATGATTCGCAACTCGGTGACTTCATCGAGGACGAGACGTCTCCGAGCCCGGCCGACGAAGCCGTCGAGCAGAACCTCAAGGAGGAGACGCTCGAGCTGCTCAAGTCGTTGACGCCACGCGAGGAGAAGATCCTGCGCATGCGTTTTGGCATCGGCGAGAAGACCGACCACACGCTCGAAGAAGTGGGGCAGGACTTTAACCTCACCCGCGAGCGCATCCGTCAGATCGAGGCCAAGGCCCTGCAGAAGCTCCGCCAGCCCGATCGGGCCGACGAGCTCAAGGCCTTTTACGAGAGCTGAGCGACGCAGGCAATTCAAACGAAGAAGCGCGCAGTCGGGGCATCCGGCTGCGCGTCTCTAGTTCTTGGCTGCAATTTTTTTGACGGATTCCCCGCGCGTGCCATGATGGCGTTGCTCCACAAGGACGTGGAGCATCAACAGGAAGTGCGACCATGGAGGGTAATGTGGCTTCCGCTATCCATCGAAAACCTGCCGGCAGTGCGCCCAAAAAGACGAAGACGCTCCGCTACGGAGAGATCTTCGGCGACTATTTAATCACCGGCTTCGCCGGGAAGGGCGCGACGAGCTTCGTCTACCAGGCACGACCCGTCGATTCGTTCGATCAGGTCGCGATCAAGGTGCTCCACCCGCACCTGCTCGAAGACCCGACCAAGCGTCGAAAGTTCTATCGCGAGGCGCGCATCATGATGCGCATGCGCCACCGCAATATCGTGCGGTTTCGCGAGATCATCGAGGGCGACGGCGTGCTCGCCTACGTCATGGAGTTCATCGACGGCGTCACGCTCGAAGAATGGATGAAGACCGAGGCGAAGCACGTCGAAGAGACTGCGCTCGCCCGACTCTTCGTGGATATTCTTCGCGGACTGAGCCGCGCGCACAAACACGGCGTGGTCCACCGAGACCTCAAGCCGGCCAATATCCTGATCGCCGAAGAAAACGGCCACTACCAGGCCAAGATCATCGACTTCGGCCTCGCGCGCTTTCTCGATCAGCCGCTCACCAAAGATGAAAAGAGCAAGATCGCCGGGACCGCGGCCTATATTTCGCCCGAAGAGGTCCGCGACCCAGACACGGTCTGTGAGTCGAGCGACATCTACAGCATCGGCGTGATGCTCTACGAGGCCGCCACAGGCGATCGACCGTTCGACGATTCCGACCCGCGCGACATGCTCGACGCCCACGTAAAACGTAACCCGGCCAGACCTCGTGAGAAGAACCCGGGCCTGACGCCTCAGTTCGAGGACGTGATCTTGCGCACCCTCGATAAGCAGCCCGAACGCCGTTACGACTCGGCGCCGGAGATGATCCGTGCGCTCGAGATCGCCCTCCAGGAGGCGATGCAGGAGCAGATGCGCATTCAGGCGATGGACTCGGCGAAGACCACCGAGTGGTCGCGTCCCGCCGACGGCCAGCCCGGCCAGAACGCCCAGAGCGCGATGATGTTCGTGTACTTCATGACCGCGCTGCGGGCGATGTTCACCGTCTTTGCCTCGACCGGCGCGGAGGACAACAACGGTCAGGCCCACTATCTCAATCGCGTCGATGACATGAACCTACCCATGAGCTGAGACTCGGTCGCGCGACACCCGAAAATGACCCACGGTTCACCAGCTTGACACTCGAATCGCTTTCCTACAGTCTTGCGGCGGTTCCGGAGTGGGTCAGTTTTGACTACATCATCACACGTGGTGCGATGGGATGAAGCGCATGTCCCAGGCTCTCCGGCGCATAATCAATAGTCGAGTCCGCTCGAAAGGGGAGACGCTCGACGTCGCTCGGTCGGTTGGGGAGAACTGCCGGGCTACGAGAGGACTCATTTCGGTTCAAACGCAAGGAAAAGAGGAAGTCGTGCTTCAAAAGAACAAGAAATTGAGTTCGTTTGTGAGGTTGTTGGCCTCGCTTTGTTTAATTGGCGGCCTGTCCGTGGCTACCACCGGATGTCTCGGTGGCGACGGCGGCGGCAATAACGGGAATAACGGCGATAGCTGCGCCTCGGGCGAGATCGAGTACAACGGTCAGTGCTACAACGAGTGCAGCAGCGCTGATGACTGCAATGCAGGCGAGAGTTGCACGCCGATCGGTGATTCCGACGACAGCGTCTGCATCCAGACCA
Source organism: Myxococcota bacterium (assembly GCA_051747295.1). GTDB lineage: Bacteria > Myxococcota_A > Bradymonadia > Bradymonadales > Bradymonadaceae > JBNJFZ01. Next base: position 15,352 of record JBNJFZ010000034.1, on the reverse strand, counting down.
GTGACGAAGATACTGGCACCGATACCGGTGGCGAAACAGACACGGGTACGGACGACGATGGCGGTGGAACCGCAGACGGAACCTGCTCCGACATTCTCGAATGTGCGCAGACCTGCCAAGATCAGACGTGCCTCGACAACTGCACGAGCGAAGGTACCGCCGACGCTCAGCAGAAGTTCGATGCGTTCCTCCAGTGCAACCAGGGCGGCGGAAACTGTGATGCCGAGCTGGCTGCATGCCTCGGATGCTCCGAGAGCGAGACCGTCATCGGTCTCGACTGCGTTGCATCGTGCTCGGCTAATGGAGATTGCGAGAGCGATGAAATCTGCGACGAGCCGATTCTCCAGCCCGGTGAAAGCGTCTGCTCGTACGACGTGAGTACGCTCGGTGACGGCTGCGCTGAGAGCACCGACTGTGAGGGTCCGGATAGCGACGAAGTCGTGCAGGGACAGGGTTTCTGCAGCACCGAGGACGCTGACGGAAACGAGATTCCTGGCGGAATCTGTTACGCAGTTGGGTGTAATACCAACGGTCAGCAGGTCGCGTACGGTCCCACGACCGGTTGCGGACTCGACGCATTTTGCCTCGCACAGCCGGACGGCCAGGGTGGAACGATCGGCCTCTGCCTCCCACTTTGCCGCGAGACGGCTGACTGCCCGCGCGGACTCGAGGACGGATACACCTGCTCGATCTTCCAGAAGGACGACAGCGGCAACCTCGGTACCTGCGACGCAGCGTGCGAGACCGACGCCGATTGTGAGAGCACCGACCAGCAGGGCAACACCGTTGCCGGTCGCTGCAATACAACAGAAGGATACTGCGAGCAGCCGTGCGACCCGGCCGCGGCGTCCGACTGCACCGACGCTGGCGGAACGTGTGAGGAAGACGGAGAAAACGCATACTGCGTCTTCTAATTCCGCAATCATCCACCTCTGATGAGGTGCGATGACCGAACACAGAAAAGCGGTGGCCAGATTTTTTCTGGTCGCCGCTTTTTTTGTGTCTGGATACGTCTGTGCGGGTAAAAAGTTGCGTATTTCCAGGGGTTTAGCGGGTCCGGGGTTAAGCCTGGCGGTGGATCGCGAGCCGAAAACCGACGCGCTTGCGAAAAAAATTACGCAACGATCGGAGGGGGGCTGCCGAAAACCATTATAGAGGGGTCGCGCGATGCTGCCCCCGGATTTTCTGATGGGATTCGGTGCCGACGATGGAAAAATTTCTCACCCGCTACTCGGATATCGTGCTCGCCGCGTTGGTCATCTCGATCATCGGGATGATGATCGTGCCGCTGCCGACGTTCGCGCTGGACATGCTGCTGACGCTCAATATCACGCTGGCGGTCACGCTGCTGATGGTCAGCCTGTACATCCCGAGCGCGCTCAAGATCAGCGCCTTTCCGTCGCTGCTTCTCATCACGACCCTATTTCGACTCGCGCTCAACGTGTCATCGACTCGTCTTATCCTGCTCCAGGCCGACGCGGGCGAGGTCATCGAGTCGTTCGGCAACTTCGTCGTGCAGGGCAACTACGTCGTCGGTGGCGTCATCTTCCTCATCATCACGCTCATCCAGTTTATCGTCATCGCCAAGGGCTCGGAGCGCGTCTCGGAGGTCGCCGCTCGGTTCACGCTGGACGCGATGCCCGGAAAGCAGATGTCCATCGACGCCGACCTGCGCGCCGGCGCCTTTGACATCGAGGTCGCCCGCGAGAAGCGCGCCAGGCTGCAAAAGGAGAGCAAGCTCTACGGCGCGATGGACGGCGCCATGAAGTTCGTCAAAGGCGACGCCATCGCCGGCCTCATCATCACAGCCATCAATATCATCGCCGGCATCATCGTGGGCGTCGCCATGAATGAGATGGCCGCGGCCGACGCTGCGCAGACCTACACGCTGCTCACCATCGGCGACGGTCTGGTCAGCCAGATTCCCGCGCTGCTCATCTCCACGACCGCCGGCATCATCGTCACCCGGGTCTCCGCCGAAGAGGACGAGGCGCACCTGGGCGAGGATATCTTTGGCCAATTGATCGCGCAGCCGAAGGCCATCGCCATCGCGGCTGGCTTGTTAGTCGTACTCGCCTTGATTCCCGGGCTGCCGACCGTGCCGTTTTTGACGATGGGCGCGGGCGTGGGCTTCGTGGCGTTCGCGCTATTCAAGGGGCCGGCTGGTGCCGGGGACGAGTGGGATGTGGAGGAGGCTGAGCAGGTCGAGGAGGTCGAGCGCGAAGCCGAGGAGGGTGCGCGCCAGGCGCGGGCGATGATCGCGGCTGTGACGCCCGTCACGCTCGAGTTGGGCACGGCGCTGACCACGCGCATCCAGGAGGATGAGCGAGAGGAATGGCTCCGGGAGATGGTTCCCTCGATGCGCGAGGGCATCTTCTACGACCTCGGCATCAAGATTCCGGGCGTGCGCGTTCGCATGACCAGCCGACAGTGTGCCCCCGGCGGCTTTTCGATCAGTGTCGAAGAGGTCCCGGTCGATCAGGGCAACGTGCCGTCGAGCTCCGTCCTGGTCAACGAGTCGCCGTCGAACCTTGGAGCGTTCGACATCAGCGGAGAGCGCACGACGCATCCGGTCTCCGGTCGTCCCGCGGCGTGGGTCCCGGCCAGGCACCAGGCGACGCTCGAGGAGGCCGGCTATCGGGTCTGGGACGCTGCGGGTTACGTCATCTTGCGCCTGACAGCCGCGCTCCAGGAGAACGCAGCGGAGTTCGTGAAGATGCAGGAGGTCCAGCAGGTGCTCGACCAACTCGAAGGCCCGTTCCCGGCGCTGGTCCAGGAGGTCGTCCCCAACCTCATCTCACTTCCCGATCTGACCGAGGTGCTGCGACGGCTGGCCGAGGAGGGCATCTCGATCCGCAATATGCCCCGAATTCTGGAGACTCTCGCCGACCGCGCCGAGGTCATCGAAGATCCGCTCATCCTCGCCGAGGAGGTCCGAGCCGGGCTGAGCCGCTACATCACGCACAAGTACGCGGGGCAGGACGGTAGCCTGGTGGTGTACGTGCTGGGCCGCGAGATCGAGGATACCGTCGCCGGGTCGGTGCGGCGAACGGAGACCGGCCACTACCTGGCGCTTCCGCCCGACATGTCGCAGGACATCCTGGATGCGGCCCGGGGCGTGCTCGCCGGGGACGTCGAGCGGGGCAATATTCCGATCATTTTGACCAAACAGGACATTCGCAGGTACGTCTCGAAGTTGATTCAGATGGAGGTGGCGTCTGCGGTGGTGCTGTCCTACGAGGAGCTGGACCCCGCACTGAGTATCCAGCCGATCGGCAAGATTCAGATCGGACGGCGGTAGGAGTTTGTCGTGCGGCCATCCTGGCCGCAAACGTTACTGCGTCCCGGTTTGAAAATAGCGAGGCAGCCCCCGCTCGCCGACGAGCGCGCCTGCAACCGCCCGGGAGATATTTTGCCGGGCGAGCTTGTCACCGTCGCTTCCGCGCGTCTCGAGGAAGACCTTGTTGAACCACATCGTCTCGCCGGTCTCGGCGTCGACCAATTTGAACGCGAGGTGGCTGATGGCGCACGGCGCGGGGAGCGTTGCGTTTTCGGGCTCGATGGTCGCCAGGGGCTGGTGCTCGACGGGGTCGACCCGGCAGGTCGTCGACGTGTGGTAGATGAGTTGGCCAAACAGCATGTATCGCGTCGGCAATTCGCTGCCGAGTTGAGCGAGCCGCTGCGATTCCAGTCGTACCTCGCCGCTGCGCGGCTCCGGCTCGAAGTGCCGCTCGAGGTCCTCGCGCAGCAATACACCGTCCACGTAATCCTGCCATACGCCTGAAGATTCGAGCTCGTCGCGGAGTTCTGCCGGCGAGACGACGCGATACCCGTAGGTTTCGAGGGCTCTTTGGGCGGAGAGTTCGGCCAACGCGAGGAGGTTGCCTATGCGTTGCTGAGAGGCGCCGAAATTCGAGGAGGCGTAGAAGGGCGCGACGGTGATCTTCGGGACCGTGGCGCCCGAATAACCGCTACGCGCGCCGAGGTCGGGGCCGGTCGCACAGGCCGATGCCATCAGAGTGGCGACGACTATCAGCGCGAACCAGGCCTGACGAATGTGATGACCCGTCCGAGACATCGACGTGCCGTGCAGCAGGAGAGAGCGGGGCGACGAGCTGCCGCCCCGCTGGATGGCTTACAGGAATGCTTTGAAGACCTTCAGGACGCCCTGGTCCCACGCGATGCGGTGCGTGACGCCGGTGCCCTGCGTGATGGTCGCCTTGTTGTCGATGTACCACTGATAGGAGCGAATCAGGGCTTCCGCGTTGCTGTACTGCGGCTCCCAACCCAGCTTCTCCTTGGCCTTGTCGACGGCGACGTACGAGTCCTTGTCGGCGGTGCCGTAGACCCATTCGTAGAGCGGCGACAGCCCGGCCTTCTCGAAGAGCGTCAGGGACGCTTTGACCGGCGCGGAGGGCGTCGGCAGCGGTCGCGCACCGGTGCCTGCGTAGTCGCAGACCGCACCGACGTCTTCGAGCACCGTGTTGAAGTTGGTGGCGCCGATATTGTACGTGTCGTTGGCCTGCTCTTCCGGGAGCACCGCCGTCAGCCAGATCGCTTCGGCGAGGTCCTCGACCTCGAGGAGCTGATAGCGGTTGGTGCCGTCGCCGATAATCGGAATCTTTTTCCCGCTCTCGATCCAGTCGTAGAGGATCTGGAAGACGCCCAGGCGCTCGGTGCCGATGAACGTCTTCGGTCGGATGACCGGGACGATCATGCCGCGCTCGCGGAACGTCTCACAGAGGTTTTCCGCCTCGATCTTGGTCTCGCCGTACGCGCCGACGCCGATGAGCGGGTCGTCCTCGTAGAGTGGGTGCTTGTCGGGCACGCCGTAGACGGCGGTCGACGAGATATAGACGCAACGGTCGATGCCATGGCGCTCCGCGGCGGTCAGGATATTGAGCGTCCCGCGCAGGTTGACGTCGTAGATCTCTTGTGGTGTCCACAGCGGGAGCGCTGCAGCACCGTGGATGATCACGTCGGGTTCGTGCTCTTCGAGCAGCTCGTCGACGAGCTGGACGTCGCGGATATCACCGTTGATGAAGACCGTGTTGTCCGGGTACTCGTCCTTTCGATAGTCGTCGATGTCGAGCAGGACCAGCTTGTGGTCGCCCTTTTTCGCAAACTTCAACGCCACGTGCAGACCGAGGAAGCCGGCTCCCCCGGTGATCAAGAAGGTCATGGGTTTGTCGACCTGGGCATCGTTATTGTCCGCCATAGTTGAGTCCTCGAGATATCAGTATCAGTTTAGGCTGTCCGAACAGGGCCGATCGCGCGGGCCATTGGTTCCCGCCCGACAGGCTGTTTGAGAACGTGGGCGCACGAATCGGGCACACGTGTTCGTATGGGCTGGGGAGGAACTAGAAAAAGTCACCCCCCATGTCAATTCCACAGATGACATACTCGGCAACGACCGCGCGATACTCCGGCTGGAAGAGCAGTACTGAAAGCTGCTCAGGCTGGCTTTATGTTGCGGACCCGGCCAAGACTTGTTAGGAAAGTTGGCCCCAGAATGTTTTGCGTGGACAGGGCTTTGTTTGAACGTGAATCGCCGTCGAGTATCCGCGACGAGAGTCCGATAATGCGGTCGACCAACCCGATGGACAGCAGAGCACGCACGCGCACCGAATTGGACGGAGTTTATCGTGATCGTTTGTAAGAACTGTGGTCGAGAAAACGAAGACGAGTACAAATTCTGTCTCGGTTGCGGCTCTGCGCTGCCGAAGCAGGACGAGCAGGAGGAGGAATCCTCCGGTCCCGAGATGATGGATTGCCCGCACTGCGGCACGCAGGTGCCTACGAACTTCAAGTTCTGTGGCGCCTGTGGTGGACCGATCAGTGCCGAGGCTGCTCCAGCTCAGTCTAAACCCGCCCAACAGGCGCAAAAGCAAGAGGATCCCTCGACGAGAGGGCGTCCAGGCACCGTCACGGGTCAACAGGGCGCCCCCGCGGCGTCCGGAGCCGGCACCCCGGCACAGACCGGAGCGCCGGCCGAAGCGTCGGTGGGGCACCTCACGGTGATTCGTCCCGACGGCAGCGAGGGCGCCGAGATTTCGTTGAAAGCCGGCGAGAATCTCATCGGACGCGACAGTTCCGAAGACGTACTCAGCAACGATCCCTTCCTTTCGCCCAAACACGCGACGTTCGTGGTCGACGGGAACAGCTGCAAGGTTCGCGACGAAGACTCGCTCAACGGCGTCTTCATTCGCATCCGCGACGAAATCGAGCTCTCCCACGGCGATATGATTCGCCTCGGCCAGGAGTTGCTCCGCTTCGAGCTCATCTCCGAGCTCGACCCCGTTCGAGAGAAGAAGACCGACGAGGATACTCGCCTCAGCGGAAGCCCGGATACCGGCTTCTGGGGGCGCCTGAGCCTGATCGCGGGCCCGGGGATCGTCAGTCGCGCATTCGCCATCGGGGAAGATGCCGTGCAGATTGGCCGCGAAACCGGCGACATCGTCTTCCGGGACGACGGCTTTGTTTCCGGAAAGCACGCGCGCGTCACTCGCGTGGACGGAAGCGCGATGCTCAAAGACCTCGGGAGCAGCAACGGGACGTATCTGCGTATCCGTCGCGAGCGAAACCTCCAGAGCGGCGACCTCATCCTGATGGGCCAGCAGCTCTTTAGACTGTTCATCGAGTAGGTCGAAAACGAGCGAGAAAAAACAAAAGCGCCGGCTCGAACTCACGAGCCGGCGCTTTGCTTTCTTGGTCTGGAAAAGAGCTACTCTTCGAGCAATCCGCGCTCGACGAAGAAGGTCTCGAGCGCGGCGTTGAGCTCGTCGGGAAGCTCGATCGGCGCGACGTGCGTGCCGCCTTCTAGCACGAGCAACTCACTGTCCGGGATCAGCTCGTGCATTTCCTCGGAGCGAAAGATAGGCGTGATCTCGTCGCGGTCGCCGGCGACCACGAGCGTCGGGACGTCGACGTCGGGGAGAAACTCCTCGGCCGAGTGATTGCCCACGGCTTCTAGCATCGCCAGGAATAACTCCACGTCCATGTCTGCGACGTGCTCGAGGTAAGGCAGAAAATCGGTGCCGCGCGCCAGTTGCCTGTTCACCTCGGTGAGCATCGCAAACGTATGCGATAATTTGCTCGGCACCACGGCTTTCCACAGCGACTGGGCCATCGAGGGGGACGTCGCGACCAGTTGCTTGAGGCGCGGGAGTGCGCGCAGAAGCAGGTCGGTATTGTGGAGTGTATCCAGAGGCCGCTTGTAGCTGCCGCAGATCGGCACGAGTCCCGAGACTCGGTTGGGATGCAGGTCGAAGTACTGGAAGATGACTTGAACGCCCATCGAGTGGCCGGCGAGGATGACCTGGTCGATGTCGAGTTCGTCGAGCACCCCGTTGAGGTCGGCACAGAGTTGCTCGATCGACATCGATTCTTTGCCGGGAGGATCGTCGCTCATGCCGTGGCCTCGGTAGTGCCAGCGAACGACGGTAAAGTGCTCCAAGAAGTGGTCGACGACGTACGGCCAGATAAAGCCGTCGCAGGCGAGGCCGTCGCAGAGAATGAGCGCGGGACCGGATCCGACGGTTCCGTGCCAGATTTTGGTCCCGTCCTCGCTTAGGAAGAAGCTACTTCGATCCACGGAACTCTAATAGCTGCGACAGGGTGAACAGAGGGTGCAACTCCACGCCGACGTCGGCGAGTGCTCGCGCACCGACATCTTCGCGGTCGACCAGGCATACGGCATGCTCGATGACGAAGCCCTGATCGCGCATCTTCTCGATGGCGTCGATGGTCGAGCCACCGGTGGTGATCACGTCGTCGACGGCGACGATCTGGTCGCCGGTGCCGAGCGTGGGCGGCATCTCCAGGTAATTATTGGTCCCGTGGCCCTTCGATTCCTTGCGGACGATGATCGCTCCGATATCGCGGGAGTCGGCGTGGGCGGCCATCGCGATGGAGGTCACCAGCGGATCGGCCCCGAGCGTCAGGCCGCCGACTCCGGCGACGTCTCCGAGCGGCGCGATCAGCTCCCAGAGGAGCCGACCGGCGAGGAATGCACCTTCGCCCGAGAGCACGGTACGCTTCGAGTCGATGTAGACCGACGCCGACTTGCCGGATGACAGCGTAAATGAGCCCTCTTCGAGCGAGTGCTCGCAGAGCAGGGTGGCGAGGCGGTCGCGCTCGCTGGTTGAGTGGGTCATGAGGGTTCCTCAGCCTTCGTCGTCTTCACGCAGGCGCTCGATCAGCTCGTCTTTGGTACCGCTGACGGGCAGGTCGCGCTCGCGCAATTCCTCGCGGAGTTCTTTGACCGTGAAATCACGGACCTCGTCGGTCGGCATCTCGGCGAAGTCGGGCTCTTCGTCGTCGGAGACGTCCTGATCCTTGGCGCTGGCCTCTTCGGGTTCGGGCTCCTCTTCTTCTTGCTCTTCGACGACCGTGGTGGTCTTGGTCGACGACTGGGAGGCCGCTGGGCTGGAAGGCGAGCTCGCCGAGGTGCTCCGGGAGGTGGTCGACCGTGAGCTCGTGGACGACGCAGTCGTTGTGGAGCCGGTGGTCGCGGTCGAGGAGCTGGAAGTGCGCTTCGACGCCGATGAAGCGGACGAAGACGATGAGCGAGCGGCGCCTTCGAGGTCCATGATGACCTCACCGGAGAAGCTCGCGCCGTCCTCGATGCGAATCGCCGGTGCGTCGAGTGTGCCTACGACACGGGCGCTGGCGGTCAGCACGATGCGCTCGGTGGCGCGAACCTGGCCTTCGAGGGCGCCCGAGATGAGCGCTTCGCGCGCTTCGACGTCGGCTCGGACGAGGCCCGGCTCGGCGACGGTGAGTGTCTCGGAGAGCGCAATCTCACCGTCGATGACGCCCTCGACGGCCACGTCCTGGTCGCCTTCGACCCGGCCGTTGACCCGGGTGCCGGCTGCAATGATGGTCGGGTCTGCCATGATTTATTCCACGTCCATGTCGATGTGGCCTTTGAAGCTCGCGCCGTCGGCGATGAGGATGCGGGGCGACGTGATGTCGCCGACCATCCGGCCGACCGGCTTGATCTCGACGCGGTCGCCGGCGGTGATGTTGCCGGTGACCGAGCCGCTGATCTCGACGTTGTCACTGGCGATGTCGGCTTCGACGGTGCCTTCTTCGGCGACGTTGACCGTCGAGTCGAGCTCGATGCGTCCTTTGACCGTGCCCTCGACGGTGACCGGGTCCTCGCCGGTGATCTCGCCGTCGATGGTGATGCCTTCTCCAATAATCGTATCAGCCATTTTAAACTCCGAATTGATTTGAACAGTCCATGATAATCGAGCAGGGGATGATTATCCGGCCTCGGGGATGTCGACGTCCATGTCGATATTGCCCTTGAAGCGTGCGCCTTCCTCGATGTTGATGCGAGGTGCGCGGATATTACCCGTGACGGTCGATCCCGCGATCAGGTTGACGATCTCGCGAGCGACGACATCACCCTCGAGGTGACCTTCGACGGTGACAGTCTGGGCCTCGACGTCGGCGACGACGCGGCCGCCATCGGCGACGCTGAGGTTGTCGTCCAGCGAGATTTCGCCTTCGACCGCACCTTCGACGGAGACGTCTCCAGTACCTGTCATCCGGCCGTTGACTTTGATGTTGGGGCCAATCGTACAGCTATCTGCAGCCATGCGCTATGTCTCGTTGATGTTGATGATGGTAGGTCAATTTGCGAGCCCCCGGCCGATCTCAACAGGGTCATCTGAAGGGACGTTTTCGAGGGCGCTGGGAGCAACTGTAATTAGCACTGAATAAGGGTGCGTTCAAGAACCTTCGCCGGCTGACCCGCGCCGATCGTCCAGCCACTGGCGCGAGCCCGGTAAGTCGTGGTCTACGGGCAATTCCGGGCGTGGTTCGCTCGGCATTATGCACGGTCGATCGGCGATCGGGTCAGGTGACGCACAAAAAATTGCACTTGTGGCTTGTTTCCGCCCTGCACTCTCCTATAGGTTGCCAATACGATCTCAATGCTGTCGAAACTTTGTGGAGTCATCGAGGACGCGGGAAAGTTACGAGTCCTCTTGAAGCCCCTCCTGCATATAGGTGGAGAGAATGAGAGTGAGAATGAATATCGGACGAACCGGGCTCACCGGCCTCGTCCTCCTAATCGCTGGACTGATCGCAATGGGCACGGCCTGTACACCAGACGTGCCGCAGGAAGACCTCGAAGAGCGGACATCGGTACTCTTCGACTCTGAGCGAGGTTTTATTCCGCTCCCAAGCACTGCTGCGCTCGATGAAGAGGGCACGCTTCCGGACCTGGATACGATCAATGACGATTCGGCCGAGGGCGACCTCGCTCGCTGGTTGACGACCCTCCACGGGTGGCTGCCGGCCAGTGGAATCGAGATTCCGGTGGGCGGTCCCATCGATGAATCCACGCTGACGCCCGATGCGTTCCGGGTCTACGAATTCCCGGAGGACGGTGACCCGATTCGCCTGACGGTCGAGTCGGTGGCGTTTACGCCTGAAGCCGAGACTCC
>JBNJFZ010000034.1:0-4792 GCA_051747295.1 Myxococcota bacterium | reverse complement strand
GACGCCCGATGCGTTCCGGGTCTACGAATTCCCGGAGGACGGTGACCCGATTCGCCTGACGGTCGAGTCGGTGGCGTTTACGCCTGAAGCCGAGACTCCGGAAGGGGAGCCGGCGATGATCACGGCTACGGTCGAAGGTGGCTACAAGCTCGATACGAGCTACGGCTACGTGATGACCGACTCCGTGCTCGACGCAGACGGTAAGCCGCTGCTTGCGCCGCAGCCGCTGTTCTTCGCGACGGCGGAGACGCCGCTGCTGCAAGAGGACGGCACGCCGAACTTCAGCGCGCTCGAGAGCCTCCCGGAAGAGCAGCGACAGCAGCTCGCCGGGCTCCAGCAGCTCTACTCGCCGACTATCGAAGCCGCGGCCAGCGATGAAGATGCTGTCGAGCGAGTGGACATGGTCGCCGTGGGCCAGTGGTACACGACCAGCGATACGTTCCTCCTCTTCGATCCGACTGCAGGCATTGCGCCGTTCCCGATCTCCAGCCTCATCGAAGACGGAACGGTCAACCTGCCGACCGACGGGCTGACCGAGCCCTCGCTTTCGCTCGTTGAGGAATTGAACACGCGCACGGGCTTCTCGACGACGGCGTCCGCCTGGTTGCCGGTCGCCGGACCGATCGATCCGGCGAGCATCACAGAGGACAACTTCAAATTCGCAAAGTTGATCACGCCGTATGCGCCGGAGCAATTCGAAGTCACCTATCAGCCGGACATGGACATTATCGAGGTTCAGCCGAAGACATCGCTGCAGTTCGAGCAGACGCAGGTCATCCTGACCGATCAGTCGCTCATGGACCCGCAGGGCCGGCCGGTTAAGGCCGACCTGGTATTCGTCCTGCTGCGCACCGAGTACGACCTCGTCGACGAGCAAGGTAATAGCACGGTGAGCCTCGTATCGGATGAACAGGCACAGGGCCTCCAGGCGGCAAAAGACGGCGGCATTGAAGACCTGGTGGGCCTCGCGGCCCCGGTCCTCGGTTTTCAGCGCACCGAGCTCGCTGCTGGGACCGGTTTCGACACGCCGGACCCGACGCTGACGCTGCGCGACTCGCGCGCTCGTGCGGTCTATGAAAATGAGCAGGCCGGCAATACCGAGGCGACCATCGAGGGGACAGCGGAGACGGACCCGACCACCAATATCGGCACCCGCATTCAGGCCGAGTTCACGACCCAGAATTTCGTCGACGCCGGCGAGCTTCAGGACGATCCGACCGCCGATACCGTCCCGATTACGGTGACGCTGCCGAAAGAGGCGAACTGCACCGCGCCGTACGACATCACGATCGTCCAGCACGGGCTCGGTTCGAACCGCGGCAGCGCCTCCGACGCATTTGCCGACACGATGGCCGGGCCTGATTACTGCCTGGCGACCGTGGCGATGGACTTCCCGCTCCACGGTGACCGCACGACCGGCTCCGGGTCCGGCGATGGCTACCTCTCCGGGGACCTCGTGGCGACTAAGAACTACATGCTCCAGAGCGTGGTGGACCTGCACGTGCTGACCGACGTTCTGTTGGCCGATGGCCTCGAGGGGCTGGTTCAGGACGGCGATACGACCGACAACGACTACTTCAATAACACCGAGTTCGGATACGTCGGCTCGAGCCTCGGCGGTATCCTTGGCGCCAACTTCGTGGCCACGGCCCCCGAGATTCGCAACGCGGTCTTCACGGTCGCCGGCGCGAAGTTCACCGACATCCTCATCAACGGAGATATCGGCGGACAACTCGTCAGCTTGCTGCCGGGCGAAGAGGGAACGTTCGAGCGTTTCCGCGTCGTGCAGTTCATCCAGTGGTTGGCCGACCCGGTCGAGCCCTGGAACTTCGCCGCGCGTACCACCGCGGACACGCTGGCCACGCGCGACTACGACGGCACCGACTTCAGCGACGGTGACGCCGTCGACGCAGCATCGGTGCTGGTCCAGATGGTGGAGGGAGATACGACGGTGCCGAATTCGAGCACGCAGCGACTCGCGGATGCGCTCGGCGTGACGCTCGACGATACGACCTTCACAGGTGTCGAGCACGGCTTCATCGGTACCGACGGCTCCGAAGCAACGTGCGCCAAGGAGCAGGCGGCTCAGTGGATTACGAGCGGCCTCGCCGGTGATGCAAGCCTGACAACGGACCTCGAGAACGCGTGCCAATAATCGACGGTGAGCAGTTTTTACGAGATATTAAGGAGATGAACTCATGAATACGGCCAACAGAATTTCGATCGGCCTGCTCGCCGCCGGGCTTTTGACGCTACCTTCGGTGGCGTTCGGTGCGGGCTTTCAGAATACCAGCCAGAGCGCGTCTGCGAACGCCATGGCGAACGCCGCGGTCGCCAACGAGGACGAGGGGAACGCCTCGTTCTACAACCCGGCTTATATGACTCAGAATGAGGGGCTTCGCCTGTACGTCGGCGACACGATCATCGCGCCGTCCACGACGTATGACCCCGAGGGTGGTGGCGACACCATCAGCACCGAGGCGCAGATATTCCCGCCGCCGAACTTTCACCTTCAGTACCGCTTCGGCGAGAACCTGGCCGCAGGCGTGGGTATGACGTTCTCTTACGGCCTCGGCATCGCCTGGCCGGATGGGTGGGTCGGGCGTGAGAATATCATCAGCCAGGACCTGCAGACCGCGAATATCACCCCGGTGGTCGCCTACGAGATCGACTCCGCGAACCTCTCGGTCGCCGCAGGCGCCCAGATCATTCGCGGCACAGTCGAGTTGAACCAGGATGTGGCGCTTCCGCACGACCAATTCGTCCGCGCTCAACTCGGTGGCGGTGGATTCGGCTTTGGCGCGATTGCCGCGCTGTATTACGAGCCGACCGACGATATTTCGGTGGGCTTCAACTACCGTAGTCGAGCCACGGTGAACTTCGATGAAGGCGCCGTGCACTTCGACGGCGAAGAAGACACGCCGCTCTACTCGACGTTCCAGGACAACACTGGCACGACCGAGATCACGCTTCCAGACACGTTCTCGTTGGGCGTCGGGTATCAACTGTCGGATCTGTACCTGGAGTTCGACGTCAATTACACCCTGTGGGAGACCTACGACCAGATCGTCCTCGACATCGATAACGAGGAGGACCCGCGCGCCCTCGGGGAGCTTCGAATCGTCAACAACTGGGAGAACGCGCTCGCCTTCCGGCTGGGGGCCAAGTACGACGTGACCGAGAATCTGCCGATTCGTCTGGGCGTCGCCTACGACCGCTCGCCGATTCCGGACGAGACGGTCAACGCCTCGCTCCCCGGAAACGACCGCATCTCGGGGGCGATCGGTACTGGCTATACGTTTGCGGGCTTCCGTGCTGACATCGGCTACCAGCTCGTCAGCGCGATGACGCGCGATGTCCAGAACGACCGTGCGCCCAACGGTGAGTATAAAACCACCGCGCACGTGCTCGGCATCAATGTCGGGTACGGCTTCTAAGCCGAACCGATACGGTTACGAGTCAAGCCCCGCAGCTTATCGGCTGCGGGGCTTTTTTTCGTCTAGCCGGCATCCGCGCCGGGGTCGATGTCGGCGTCTGTCCCCGCATCACCGGTGGGCTCGGAGTTCGGGCAGCCGGTGGTAATGATGGCGCCGTCGGCACACTGGCCGGGGCTCATCAGGCGAGCGCCGGGTAGAGCGCTGTGGCCGATGAAGTCCTGGCCGTGGAGTTGAGGCGCGCGTGTCAGCGACTCGGGCGGCGCGTCCGAGTAGGTCACCGAGTCGATCGTCGTGCCGTTGGACCGAGCCACCGACACCGACCCTCCGGAATTCGACAGGCCGAGGCGAGAGGAGGATACGACCGTCGTGCTCCCGCGTGCGGCGATGGGCAGCCCCTGTCCGCGAAATCCGCCGAAGACCACAATGCTCTCTCCGGGAGGGAGGCACGTGTCGTCAAAGAGAACCTTGGCCTTTCCGCTGATAAATAACCGCGTATCCGTGAGATCGAGCACGCCGGCAGTCATATTGACCAACTCGACGAACTCGTCCTCGAATGCATCGCGAGTGCCGTCTCGGTTGGCGTCTCCCAACTCTCCGGGGGGAGGATTCGCGAGGACTTCGTTGATTCGCAGGTCGCCCGCGCCGGGCATGCCTGCACCGGGGCAGGGCGATTCCACGATATCTTCGGCGTCGGACAGATGTGTGTCCGCGTCGGTCGTGTCGGCCGCTGCCGTAGCGTCGGCCTCGCCCGCTGCCTCTCCGGTGTCGGGTTGCGTGGTGTGACCCACTCGAGCATCGGCCTCGGAGTCGGCTCGAGCCGACGACAGGAGCACGCACATCCCGGCGCGGCAAACGCGGTCATCGGTGCACTCGTTCGAACCCAGGCATTCGCGGTTGGGCTCGGGCAGACAGCTCGCGAGCAGGACGGTGAATAAAATAAGCGTCGATCGCTTCATCGGCGTCCTCCTCGACTCTGGGGCGATTGTGACCGTGAGAGGTGCTTCGAGAACCAGCCCGCTGTGAAGGCGTCGAGCTTCGCGGTCGCCCGGTCCACGTTTAGCCGGGCTTCGATGCGCGGTCGGACGTGGGTTCTCGGGATGAGCGCGAGCTCGATCTGCCACCGTCGACGCTCGTAGTAGAGGTCGGTCACGAGTTGGAGCAGCTCCGCTCGTGCCATATAGCGCCTCTCGGTGGCCTTCGCGGCGTCGAGCTCCTCGGGGTCGTAAATGAGTCCAGACAAGTCCCACTCGAGTCGTACGGCGTAGACTCCGCGCAGCCTCGCGTCGTCGACGTAGTCATTTCGGCTGTCGGTGACGAACTCGCCGCTGTCGGCTTCGATATCTTCACGATAGCTG
>JBNJFZ010000033.1:0-40407 GCA_051747295.1 Myxococcota bacterium | reverse complement strand
GGTCGAGCTTGCCGGCGATGAGTTTGTATTTCTGGTACTCGACGAGGCGTCGGACCAATTCCTCGCGCGGATCCGGCCCCTGCTCGTCGTCATCCTCGTCTTCGTCGGGAGGAAGCAGCATCCGCGACTTGATGTAGATCAGCGTCGCGGCCATCTCCAGCCATTCTCCACCGACCTCCAGATCGAGCTCCTCGAGCGTATCGATATGCGCGAGGTATTCCTCGGTGATAAGGGCGATCGGGATGTCGAAAATGTCGACTTCGTGCTTCCGGATCAGCTCGAGGAGCAGATCCATCGGCCCTTCAAACGCGTCCAGTCGTACGGCGAGCTCGTGCGGGGTTTTCTCGAGCTTCGCCTTTTGCTCTTCCGTCAGCTCCGGGGCCTTCTGACCTGGCTCGGAGGTCGTCGCCGCTCGATCAGCGTCCCCCGCTTCCTCGGGAGCTTCTCCCGCGATATTTTCTGTGACGACGTCGCTCGACATCCGGTCGGTACCACTCTCGTATGATGGTTACGACCAGCAAACTACGTGAGATGACGCCCAATTGTCGAGCAGCAGTGCCCTTTTAGCCGATCTCGCCGACCAGCACGATCCCAAAGATCTTCGATCGCGACGAGCAAACGAATGCGGCCTTCAAGCGCGCGGGTGGTGGTCGTCCACCAGGTCCTTGAGCCGTTCCTGCGCGACGTGGGTGTAGATCTGCGTGGTGTTGATATCGGCATGGCCGAGCAGCGTCTGGACGATTCGAAGATCGGCCCCGCGCTCGAGCAGGTGCGTTGCGAACGAGTGTCGCAGCTTGTGCGGGCTGATATTCTTGTCGATGTCGGCTCTGAGCTTGTACTTTTTGATATTCTTCCAGAAGGCCTGCCGCGTCATCGAGCTGCCGCGTCGCGTGACGAAGAGATAGGGTGTCGAGCCGGGGCCGCCGCAGTTTTTGAGCAGCCGCGCCCGGGTGTACTCGAGGTAATCGTCCACGGCATCCAGCGCGAGCTCCCCCAGCGGGACGATCCGCTGCTTTTCTCCCTTTCCCATCACGCGCACGATCCCGGCTCGCGAGTCCAACTCCCGTTGGCGCAGGTCCACGAGCTCGGAGACGCGAAGGCCGGTCGCGTAGAGTACGTGAAACATGGCCCAGTCGCGGTGGCCTTCTGGGCTGGTCTGGTCGGGCGCATCGAGCAGCCGCTCGACCTCGTCGAGCGTGAGGACCTGAGGCACCGTCTTGCCGTATTTCGGGATGTCGACGTTCTGTGCGGGATCCTTGTCGATGTACTCTTGTTTCCGGAGGTATTTGAACAGTCCACGTATCGAGGAGAGCTTGCGTGCGACCGTGCGCGTCTTGAGCCCGTCGTCGAGCAACGACTTCATGAACGAGCTGATATCGACCCCGCGGATATCTTCGATGCGGGTGGAGAGGTCTTCCTCATCGAGGTGGCGCGACAGCTGGGTGAGGTCCCGCGAGTATGCATCGACGGTGTTGTCCGAGAGGTTCCGTTCTACGCGAAGGTGGAGGATGAACGAGTCGATAGCGTTTGAAATGATCATGGTGTCGGTCCGTGACATCCAGTGAGCTTCCATGCTGCAGGCGAATAGGCGTCGACGCGGTCGGCTGGTCGGCCGGGTTCGGGCTCATGTCTGAGTCGACTCGAGCAAGGGGGACTCGTCGAGCGTGCTGCGGAGCGCGTCGACCAGCGCGTCGGCCACGTCGTCGTCGAGCTTACCACCATCCACCGATTCCACATAAAAAGTGTCGATGATCTTGGTGCCGAGTGAGTCGATCTTGGAGAAATGGGTGCTGACTCCCTGCTCCCAGAGTGTCTTCGCAATCTCGTAGAGGAGCCCGAGCCGGTCGGGGGCTCGCACCTCGATGACGGTGAACGAGTCGGACTGGTCCTGGTGGACGCGCACCGAGGTCTCCACGCTCGGCGTCGGGCGAGGCGCGAGGCGACGCTCGTTGAGCCGCCTGGTCAAGAGTTCCTCGACGTCTTGTTCCCCGGAGAGTACCGCCTGGAGTCGCTCGCACACCTGTTCGATGCGGCGTGTGTCGGTCAATGCGGTCTCCTCGGCGGCGCCGTAGCGTCCGGCTCGCCCGGCGGACTGGCTGACCTGAAAGACATCGTTCGACATCCCGCTGGCCGTCGTCGCGACCTCGGCGGTGCGGATATTGAGGCCGCTCGCCGACAGGGTGCCGGCGATCTTCGCAAGCGTGCCGGGGATGTCCTGGGTGGCGACGACGAATTCGGTGACGCCGCGGTCGGTCATCGGCGTGGCGACGATCGCGGCTCCCTCAGCCGAGCGCACGGCGTGATAGGCCTCGAATGGTCGGATGAGCGCGTCGACCGAGTGCGAGATGAGGTAGTCGGTGGGCATGTCACGCACGAACTCGTCGACCTTGCTGCGCAACTCTCCGTGGTCGTCGTCCGCGCCTTGTTCGGCGAGCTCGAGCAGCCGCTTGCGCTTCTCTTCGACTTGATCGTGGCGGTCTTTCCAGAGGTGCTCGACGCCGTGCTCGAGGGCCTGCCGAAGCTTCTTGTACATCTCGAGGAGCAACGACGCGTTCCAGTCGGTCATCACGTCCGGGCCCACCGTGGACATGTCGCAAAAAGTCAGCGCGGTGAGCTGGTTGAGCGCCTCGACCGTGCGGACTCGCCCGGCGAGGTCCCGGATAACCCGGGGGTCGGCGATGTCACGGCGCCTGGCGGTGTCGCTGAGCGTGAGGTGCTCTCGCACCAGAAACGCCAGCTTGTCGACCTGCTCGTCCGACATGCCCAGCCGACGGCCGATATCGGTCATCATCCTGGCCCCGAGGCGGCTGTGATCGCCGCCGCGATTCTTGCCGATGTCGTGGCAGAGGCAGGCCATCAAGAAGACGGTCGTGTCTTCGATTTCTCCGGCGACGCGACAGAAGAAGCGCCAGCGGGTCTCGAACTCGCCCGGCCCGACGAGCTGTCGGCCCATCTCGAGGCACTTCAGCGAGTGAATATCGGTCGTGTAGACGTGGTAGACGTCGTGTTGGACGTGGCAGACAATCGGCTCGAATTCGGGGATGAGTGCGGTCAGGATCCCGTTTTCTAGCAGGCGTTCGGAGGTCTTCTCGGAGATCGCGGGGTCGGTGAGCAAGGCGAGCAGGCGGGCGTTGAGCTTGCGATTTTGCCGGTGGGAGCCGTCCCAATGCTCGGCGATGTCGGCCAGGTGCATCTCCAGGACCGGATCGAGCAACGCACCGTGTTCCGAGGCGATCTCGAGGGCCTCCAGGACCTCGAGGTCGTCGAGGTCCGGCTGGTCCTCGGGGGTACAGAACGTCAGTTGACCCCCACTGAGGCAGAATCCCTCGTCGACCCTCTTGGACTCACGGGGCTCGTCCAGACGCCAGCGGCGCAAGAAACGCTGAGTGAGCATGCTGATCTCGCGCGCCTCGCTGTAGTGCTCTCGCATGAGCGCCTCGGCTCGGCGATTTACGTCCTCGGGCGCGGCCGAGTCCTCGACCATCGCATTGGCGAGCGCTTCCTGGTCCGGGAAGTTCAGTCGGTCGTGCTTGCGGTCGTGTTCGAGGTGGAGCAGGTGGCGAAGGTGCAGAATCCACTCGAGCCCGCGCTCGAACTTCGCTCGGTGCTCGGGGCGCCAACCCACGTCCTCGTCGGTATCGCGACGAATGTCGAGGTCCCAGCGAACGCGCGCACCCCATTGCAGGTAGTTCAGGTCCCGCAGTCCTCCCTCGCCGGATTTGATGTCGGGCTCGAGCAGATAGACGGTTTGCCCGCGCTTGGAGCGGCGTGCTTGATAGCCCTCGATGAGCTGCTCCACAAATTGGACCCCCTGGTCGTCACCACGCAGAAACTCGGCGGCCGAGGCGGCCCAGTCCCGGGAGGGAGATGCCAGCTTTTCGTGCTCGAGCTCGCGCGCATCGATGAGCGAGATCGGGGTTCTGGGGTCGGCTTGGAACTCTTCTTCGGTCTGTCGGGCGGTGCGCACCGAGTGACCGAGCGAGATGCGCGAGTCTCGACACCAGGTCATGAGCTTCTCGACGCTGTTGCGCAGGGCGTCTGCGGTGAGCAGCGTGTCGTCGAGCACCTCGATCATCAGGTCGACGTCGCTCCCGAAGCACATCTCGGCGCGGCCGTAGCCGCCGAGTGCCAATAGCGCGGTGTGCTCTCGGATGTCGTCGGTCGCCGCGTGGCACCACAACTCGGCGATCCATGCGTCCGTCGCGCTCGCCAGCCGTCGAGCGATCTCGAGTCCGTCAGCCCCCTCTCGCAGTGCGTCGGCGCTCGATTCACGCTCCGCGAGGTAGTTGCGAGTGAGTTGCTCGACGATCGATGGGAAGGTCGATGAGATGTCGGAAAATGCCATGGGCGTCGTGCTCCAGGAGGGCGCCGGAGAATGTTTCGGTGGATGAGGCGTTGTGTCTTGCGCTCGAGCTTCGCTACTGTGCGCTCGTGCGACGCGCGGTCTGTCGAGCCCGCGCAAGCTCACTCATCCTAACACAGAGCCTAGCAGACATGACCTCATCGAAAAGACCTCTCTGGACGAGCGACCTTCCCGGCATCGGCGGACGATTCAAGGCGTCTCCGGACGACTTCGAAGTCGAAGAGATTCCGCTCTACGAGCCTTCCGGCGAAGGGCAGCACCTCTACCTGTGGATCGAGAAGGAGGGACTCGCCGGTGGTGACATGCTGTCGAAGGTCGCGAGTCACCTCGGGATTCGGCGAAGAGATATCGGGACCGCTGGGATCAAAGACAAGGAGGCGGTGACCCGTCAGTGGATCTCGGTGCCGGCGCACAAGCTCGATGTCGACGATTTCGATTCGCTGGTCGGCGAATGGTCCGAGCGGCTCAGGGTTCTAGAAGCCCGCAAGCACCGCAACAAGTTGCGGCGAGGCCACCTCACCGGAAATCGCTTCTCGCTGACGCTGCGCGATCTCGATATCTCGCAGGACGAGGCGCTCGAGCGAGGACGCGCGACCGCCGCGGTGCTTATGAGCGATGGGCTCCCGAACTATTACGGGCTACAGCGCTTTGGCGATGGAGGCTCGACGCTCGAGCTGGGGTTGGGCCTGCTCGAGGATAGCGCGGACGCGAAGAAGAGGGTTCGGGGAAATCGATTCCTCCGGCGCCTGGCCATCAATGCGGTCCAGAGCCACCTGTTTAACGGCGTGCTTCGCAAGCGTATCGAGGATGCAGTCGTGGAGACCGCGCTTCTGGGCGATGCGCTCCAGAAGACCGATACGGGAGGCACATTTGTGGCGGGGGAACAAGATCTGGAAGATGCTCAGCACCGTCTGGATGCCGGCAAGCTGGTCGTGACCGGCCCGATGCCCGGGCCCGACATGCTCGAGACGACCGATGAGGCCGCACGACTCGAGCAGTCGGTCTACGACGAAGAAGGCGTGGATATATCGCTATTTGCAAATTATCACCGGCTGGCTCCGGGGGCGCGACGCAAGCTTCAGGTCTCAGTCGGTGACGTCACGCTGGAGGCGAACCCCTTCGATGAGTCGGCTGTCGATGTCAGCTTCGAGTTGCCTTCCGGCAGCTACGCCACGGTCTTACTTCGCGAGCTCAGCGAACCCGTCACGTAGAATCATGGTCTTACTCGGGATTTCGCGTCGCGCAAAAGTTGTGCTGTCGCATCGTTCGTGATGTATTATGGTCGGCGCGATTGGAGTGCGACAGTACAGATTTCACGCTTTGGAGCATTGCTGATGGCTGAATCGAGCGCATTCTTGCTCGAACCTCTGGGGACCGATGACTTTTTGGCGCTTGTGCAGAGCTGCGGGCTGGATATGACGCGCGACGTACTCGACCAACTGGAGCGGCGGCGGCTGATCGTGCCGGCCACGCTCGATGGGTCAGATGCGTGGACGCGCGTGCACCTCTATCTCGTCGCAGTCTATTTCGACGCGGTCACTCAGATCCGACATCCATGGACCAGCATCTCCGGCGGCATGACCGTCAACGAGGTCTCAGAGCTCGCCAGAGACGTCGTAGGCGTGATTGAGGAGGCCTTCGACGATCCCGAGGCGGCGCGAGAGGATGTCGATGGGCTCGGCTCCGATCTGGCCGAGTATCTCGGTGGGCACAACCCGCTCGGCGACCTGGCCGACGTGCTCGATCTGAGGAGCGAGAAGACGCGATCGATGCTCGCGGGCCCGGGCCGTCTGTTTGCGGAGTTGTCGCTGCTACTCGATGCGCTCGAGGACTTTGCGGCGGGCGAAGGGACGACAGAGACCGGAGCAGCGGTTGAAGTGGAGACCTCGGAGCTCGCCGAAGAGCCGCCGACCGAGCCGCCGACCCAGCCGAGGATGCAGCGCGAACCGCCACCCGTGGACGCCGAGTCCGCCGAGGAAGTAACGGGGCTGTCGAAGACGAAGAAGTCGCCGGCCCCCGGGCGTTCCGAAGAGGCATCACCGGCTGGAGAGTCCGCTCGACCGCCGGAGGACATCGAAGAGCTTGATGCCGAAGAGCAGGACGTCGAAGACGAGCATGAAGAACAGACCCCGGTCAACGAGTTCGCGGTCAACGATGCAACCGAGGTGATGGACGAGGACGAGTTGGCTTCGGTAGCGAGCGATGCGAGTGAGGCGAGCGAAGAGGACGGCGCATTTGCGCGTGATGGGTCGAGCGTGACCTCCAGGACCCGCGATCTGCGCAGTCGACTCGACAGTTTGCGCCACGAGGACAAAAAAGTAGCTCGCCAGCGCGGCAAGGACGTGCGGGTCGAGGAATCCGAGGTCGAGGACGAAGAAGAGTCCGACGAGATAGCCCAGGAGATGGCTCAGCGCATCGCCGAGCTCAACCGGCTACGCGAAAAATACCTCGCTTCCCAGGAGTGGGAGAAGCTCGCCGAGCTCTACGAGGAGGGTATCTCGCTGTTCACGGAGCCCGCCGAGCGTCAGAAAGTCTTCATGACGCTCGCGATGCTCTACGAGGTGAAGCTCAATCAGCTAGAAAAGGCGCTCGACCGATTCATCGACGCCTACACCGAGGAGGGCGGGGCCGAGGAATCCGTGGAGAAGGCGTTGGAGGGCATCCGACGCGTGGGCCGTCAGAAGTCCAACCAGGAAAAGCTGCTCGGCTGGCTCGAAGATGCCGTTTCAGACGTCGAAGTGCCGGCGCGTCGAGCCGAGATACAACGCGAATACGCCCTCGCGCTCCACGCCGCCGGCGACGGCCAGCGAGCGTTCTACACCTACACGTCATACCTCGTGGAGGCGCCACGGGAGCAGGTTTCGCCGGACGTCCTCGACGATCTGGAGCTGCTCAGCGAGGGTGTCGACGATGAGGAATTATCCGAGTTTTTCGGCGACTTTATCGCCAATGACCTCTCGGATGAGGTCTTCGCTGAAGTCGCGATGCGTGCTGCACGCCATGCGGCCGACGCCGGTAACAACGAAATGGCGGTCGACTTCTACGAGACGCTGCTCGACGCCCAGGTCGATCACGAGGTTGCATTCCACAGCCTGGCTCACCTGTACGAGGACACCGAGCGCTGGCTCGAACTCTACCAACTCTACCAGGAGCGGCTCGAACACAAGGGCGACGACGCCGGACCGGCACTGACCTCCGAGCTCGAGCGCGTCGAGGAGCAGTTGCTCGACCACGCCGACCAGATCACATATCGACTCGAGGCAGCCTATGTGTCGGGCGATGAGTCGATCGTCGACGATTTCGCGGCGCTCTACATCAAGCACGAGCGCTACGCCGAGGGCTACGCATTCTTGAACAAGTTCGTCGAGGCGGCCGACGACGGGGGAGCGCTGGCGCGCGCATTCCTGGGGTTGGCCAAGATCGCCGTACGTCATTTGCACGCTCCCGAAGAGGCGGCGCTGCACTACGAGCGAGCTCTCGAAATCGGAGGCCCCGATGCGGGCGTCCTGCAGGATCTCGCGCGGGTGCGCTTCGACGCCGGTGACTGGACCGACGCGCTCATGGCTGTCAAAGCCCTGGGCCAGGCCGGAGACGGTCTGGACGCCGCCGAGAAGGCCGAGTGGCTTAGCATGGGTATCCACGCCGCCGAGAAGGCCGAGCGCGACGACGACCGTGCCGAATTAATCGAGCAACTTCGAGAGATCGAGCCCGACCACGAGCTCGTCACCGGCGGCTCCGATGAATGAGAATCGTCCGCTGAAGCCTGTGCGATCCGGGCAACAAGCCCTCCAGTCGGGGCTGACAAAACGATTTCTGACCGTTCGGTCGTCGATTGACATCGGCAACCAGCTATTCATAGCTTTGATTGATTGTTTAGCAGCGCCCGGGCCCTCCACTCCCACGAGACACGCTGTGAGGCAGGAAAGGGCCTTTGACGAGGAAGCCGGACGGTGGATTCGCGGTGCTACCGAGACTGCCGACGGCAGGAGAACACCATGAGATGTCCAGCTTGCAAAGCGCGCGTTAGCGAAGACGCGGAGGTTTGCGGTAATTGCGGCCGTAAACTGCGTGAGGACGACGCGAAAAAGACGATGATGGGCATCCCGGCGATGGGGGCCGACGAGTCCGGTCAGGATGAGGACTCCGACGAAGTCTCCGCGCGAAGTACGCTATTTGGAATTCCCGCCGCCAGCCGTGAGGAATCCGACGACACGCCGCCGCCCACAGGTCCCGGAGGGGCACCGGTTCGAGATGACGCCACACCCGTACCCGATCATTATCAAGGTGAAGGAGACGCGCGCACGCAAGTCGCGGATAAGGATACCCTGTCGAATGCGCTTCGCGATAGCGGGCCGCAGGAGAATGCGCGCTCGACGATGTTCGGCCTCCCCAAGGCGTCGAAGGAGGAAGACGACGGCGATGATGACATCGCCTCGCAATGGGGGCTCGGAGAAGAAAGCGACGACGCCGACAACAAGACCATGGTCGCGTCCGGTAGTCTCGTCGATGAGGCGGTCGGTTCGGACGTGAGCGGTGAAGGTACGGGCTACTCCAGGCCGCAGGCTGACGTCGACCCGAACGTTCAGACGCTGATGGGGATGCAGGCTGAAGAAGACGAGGAAGAGGAGGACTCTTACGAGGACGTATACGAAGACGAGTACGAGGAGGACGAAGACTCGACTCAGGCGCTCTCGGCGGAAGAACTCGAGCGATTCGAGCAGCAAATAAGGGCGCAGGACGGTTTCCTGGACCCGTCAGAGACACCCGAGGAACCCGAGGAGCCCGAACCCGCGCCGAACACGGACGCGCCCCGAGAAGCGCCGGACGCTGATGACGACACGAATCGGCGGCGCAGTTTGTTGCAAAAACTCAAGAGACGCTCGGAGGACGAGCCGGAGGGCGACGACCCTCGGCGCACCGCCGCCGGACTCCCGGCCGCACAGAAGGGCAAAGACAAACCCGATGTCGGACGCGACACGATCGACGAGCGGGGAGGCGGCTCGGGTACGCGATTCTCGATCCCCAAACCCGGCGGCGCAGATCGTTCGGCCCGCGGCGCGGAGTCCGATGGTGCGAGCGGTGAGTCCGATCGCGCGGAAACGCCACAAAGCGGCGTGCTGCAGGCCAGAAAGCCCAGGGGCGACTCCGGGCGCGACCAGAAAGGAAGAAACAGGGGTCCGCTCGAGAGCAGCAGTAGTTACCGCATCAGTGGGAGCTCTGATGCCAGGCTCGAGGGGCGAGAGTCGTCCTCGGAGCCGGTACATCAGGACAAGACGGCGGTCCTCAACGATGACCAGATTCAGGATATCGCGCTCGATGACACGGCTGCCGTTCCCGAGGAGGAGCTCGCTGTCGAAGCCGTCGACGAGATCGACGAGATCGACGAGATCGCGCTGGCCGAGACCGGCGTGGCCGAGCCCGAGGACTTGCCCGGCGACTTCGACGAGACCCGTGCGGCGGCGCCGGATGAGTTCGGCGGTGCTGCGAGTGCCTCCGGCGTCGTACAGCCCGAACATGGCGGGGCTGGCGTGTCTCAACCGGTGGGCGGGTCCGGCTCGGGCGTGACCCAGCCGCAGCGCGACTCCGGTGTGACTCAACCGGGGGAGAGTTCGGGCGTGGTTCAACCTGGAGAAGCGGACGCACGTCACGAACCGCCCGAGGGAGGCTCCGGCGTGATACAACCCGATACCGGGCATGCTCGCGACGCTGGCGTCGAACACCCGACGGATTCCGGCATCGAGCCACCGGCTTCGAGCACACAAAGTGGCGGCTTTGAAGCTCGCAGCGCCGATTCCGGGGTGCAGCCACCGTCTCCCGAGCCCGAAGCCTCGCAGCAACCTCGAGAGCAGCGCGGGGACACGAATATCAACTTCGGTGCGACGCCCGTTGGGACGTCGACCTCCGGTTCTTCGGAGGAGCCCGAGCCGCAGCAGCAAGCTGGATTCGGCTCGTCCAACGTGCCGAATCCCTCTCAAATGGGTACCGAGTCACCCGGTCAGCAGCCGACGCTACCGCCGGGCCAGCAGGCCGAAGATGCGAACAACCTCGAGCGAAAAATCCGTGTGGTTTTTGCCGTGATCGGCGCCCTCACCACGATGGGAGCCGGCGGTGCCGCGTTCGCGGAGGGCGTGATGCAGATGCCGATGATGGAGAAGGGAATTTTTCTGTCTCCGCTCCTTATTGGACTACTGACGTTGGGCATCGGTGTGGCACCGCTGTCCAGCGGGTTCAAGTCTATCGGCTTGATCTTGATGACCCTCTTGGCTGGCGCAGCACTCGCGGCAGCGATCATGCTCGAGGCCGCGCCCGTCATCATGTTGCTCCTGGTCGGCGGAACACTCCTTACGCTCTGCTCCGCCGCGTTCCCCGCGCTGGTGAAATTGGTGAAGTGAGCATCCTCGTACAAAAATTCGGTGGATCGTCTCTGAGTGATCTCGAACGCCTCGAGGCGGTCGCTGACAAGGTCGTCGGCGGCAAAGACGCGGGCCACGAGATGGTGGTCGTCGTGTCAGCCATGGGCGACTCGACCGACGAGCTGTTGGAGATGGCGCGCGAGCTCTCCGGAGCTCCGTCGCGGCGCGAGCTCGACATGCTACTGTCTGTCGGTGAGCGCATCTCGATGGCCCTGTTGTCGATCGCGATTCAGGAGCGCGGCCACGAGGCCGTCAGCCTGACCGGTTCGCAATGTGGCATTATCACGACTCAGAACCACTCTAATGCCCGGATCATGGATGTCCGACCGTTTCGGGTGCAGGACGAGCTCAATCAGGGGCGTATCGTCATCGTGGCTGGCTACCAGGGGTCTAGCTACCGGCGCGAGGTGACCACACTCGGCCGCGGCGGCAGCGACACCACCGCCGTCGCGCTCGCAGCTGCTCTACAGGCCGAGGCGTGTGAAATCTACAGCGATGTCGAAGGTGTGTTCAGCGCCGATCCACGCGTCGTCCTCTCGGCAACTCAACTGATGGAGCTGAGTCACGACGAGATGCTGGAGATGGCACGCTCGGGGGCTCGCGTGCTCAACGAGCAGGCAGTCGAGTTTGCGCGCCGCTCCAAGATCGCGCTCTACGCCAAGAAGACCCACGGTGCGCAGACATCCGGGACCGTGATCCGTCCAGATGGCTTCCACGATCGAGCCGCACGTGCCGAGCGCGGTCTTCCGGCCGTCGCCGTCAGCCACATCGACGACGGTGTCTGGGTCACTGCCACCGAACGGAGCGACGACGTCATGGCGATCGTCGGAGAACTCGAGGCCGTGATCTGCGACTGGACCCCCGGTGCGGAGTGTCGCGTGTTCCTCGACCTGGAAAATATCCACGACATGGACGATCTGACCGCCGAGATTCGCGCGGCTGGCGGCACCGTCGACCGCTCGGCACTCGTGAGCGTGGTGGGGCAGGGCATCGGGCAGCGGCCCCGCTGGTCACTCGCGGGGCGAGACGTGCTGGATGAGCACGGTGTCGAGCCAGTTCACCTGTCTATCAACTCGACACGCCTGTCGTGGGTTGTTCACCGAGATGACGTCTCAACGGCCGCGAATGCGCTCCACGACATCTTCGCCGCCGACTCTCTCGATGTCGGAGATGAACCTCAGCATGTACTTTGAGCGGGTCCGTGCGCTGGCCTCATCGCTGTCACCCCGAGACAGCGACCACTCGCGCGCCTCGTCCAGTCGGCCATCGGCGACGAGCACGTAGAACCGAGATGTGGAATCATCGGTGGGGGGCTCGTTTTCGTCGGGGCCGACCACGCGACGACGGAGCCGCTCTGTCGCCTGGATCGCGAATGCGGCATATTGGTCGACGATCCACCCGCTATTCATGTCCAGGAAGACCTTCTGGGCGGCCACGAAGTCCTGTCGTTGGCCAGACTCGAGTCCCTCGATGAGTCGAGCGACGCCCCTATCCATCTGCTGCGTGTCCCGCTCGGTCTCGCGCGTGCTCTCGAAGAACACATAGCTCGCCGTGCCTAATAGCATCAGGATGACGGCGATCCCCCATCGTCTGGCTCTCTGTGGGTCGGCACGCTCCACCGATAATCTCCAGGGCTCTACCGGGCGTCAGGACCAGATGGATCGATGTGGCAGCAGGAGTTGAGACCATGTCTCGAGGCGGTTAGATGCGTCCTCGAGGTCGTGCGGACTGTACCACTCGCCGACCATCTTGTCGGTTTCGCGTACGGATACGGCGTCTCTGGGAGCCTCGCAGACGTAGACGACGCCCAGGTGGACGCGTCCGACCTCGTTCGAGTCGTCGTTGAGCGTTCCCGCGTAGCGCGGCTCGAGGTCGTCCGGGACGAATAGCTCTTCGTGGAGTTCCTGGAGCATTCCGCCCTGGACGACATCGTCGGCGGCGTTCTTTCGCGCATCGTCGGGATTGATGTGTCCCCCGACCCCAAAGGACAGCTTGTCGTGGAGCCTCGCCTCAGTCTGTGCCGACTTTCGGCGCATGACGAATACATCTGAGCCGTGTGTGAGCACGCAATACGGAATGAGCTGCTTTCTCGTCGGATCTTGCTCGAGATCACCTCGCCGCGCAAAGGCGACGTGTTTGACCAGCTTGTCGTAGACAATCCCTTCCGGATCCGGGCGGAATCCGTGCTCGAGTACGTCGAGGTTCTCGAGCTCGACCCTCGGGACGAAGGCCGCTTGTTCCTGCATCGAATCGGACATGATCGCGCTCCTTCGGCCGCCGCCGATTGTAGTGACACTGTAATTATTGAAGTCGTCCAGAGCTGAGTGGAAGCTTGGGCCGACCCAGCGAGCCGGAATGCTTTCACAAATCGTTTGCCGTTTCCAGAGCACGAATAAGAAGAGCAAGAAATAGAAAAAGTCAGCACCCGGGTGGGTGCTGACTCCCTATTTGCGTCCTTTCACGTGCGAAGTAAGTCGGTAGGAAATTTGGAATGAAGATAGGTGAGATATCTACGAAGAAATGGGGTAAGCATTCCTGAAATGTAGCAACCTACCTCGCACGCAAAAAGACGCAATGGCCTTCGTGGTTCGTCATGTTTAACTGCAACAGCGCTCTATTTATTTCACTTTTACTGTAATTAGTCAATAACACTGTAAGGAAAGTTTCGATGAGAGCGAAAAAAGATCCGAGTGGTCGTGACCGTACTCGGAAACTCGAACTGGTCCTTCCTATATGTTCTCAACAACCGGCGCGGCGAATCTATTCATTCGCATCGAGCGGGACGAGGATTTCGTGGCCGTCCTGCGACCGGTCGATCCGAATTCTGGTCGGATCGAAACCATCCTTTTTCACTTCCAACTCCACGGCGCTGTCACCGAGCAAACCCTCACTGATGACAAACGGCGTTTCACCGAGCCGGGATGGTGCTTCCCCGTCGATTACGCGAACGGTCGCACCCGTTGGATCACTCTCGATTTTTAGCCCACCCTCCCGAGGGAGGACCGAGGTCGCCTGTGACGCCCCGGATTGTTGTCCGTCTGTATATGAGATGTAGTAAATCCAGCCGAGGTTCGAAAAAAGAAGCGCAGCGACGATAATAGTCAGTAGGAGATCGGACGGTCCCGGCTCCCGCTCTAGAGGCTCGGAGGGGCCTGCAGGGGCTTCTGGCCGGCTTTTTGCCGAGTGATCGGGAGTTGCCACGTCTTTATCGGGCGCCGGGCCGGTGTCGAGATCTCTGTGTTTGATCCGCTCGGGAGCTACAACCTCGCGGAAAGCCTCGGCAAACGCCGCGGCATCGCTCCACCGACCATCGGGATCGCGCGCGATGGCCCGCTGGACGACCCGGCTCAACTCGGGATCGATGCCGAGCTCTTCCAGAGGATCTGCTCGACCGGTGCGAAGCCGTAGCAGGCCTTCGCTGGCGTCTTCTTCATCGTCGAAATAGGGGTGGACGCCCACCAGGGCAGTGTAGGCAATGGCCCCAAGGGCGTAGACGTCGGCCGCCACGGTGAAATGAGGCGGTGGAAGTTCATCCGTGCTCCCATCGCGCTCTTCGAAGGCCTCTGGAGGCACCGCCGATGCGGCCTCGCGGTTGATGACCGCACCCTCGGCGGCGAGCATCTCGTCGATGCTCAGGCCGAGCTGGAAGTGGCCGATCATCGCGCGGGACAGATCTTCGTCGCGGATGTGGATCCAATTTGGGCTCAGGGCCCCGTGGGCCACGCCCTGCTCGTGCGCTGCGGTCAGGACGGCCGCAAGGCGATCGACGATCTCGAGGGTTTGTTCGGGCGAGAGCGTATCCTCTCGGGCCAGAAAGCTCGCGAGCGTATACCCGGAGACGCGCTCCGAGACGACGAACGGGAGCCCTGCCTCGATCTCACCGTAGTCGAGGGTTCGCAGCACTCCAGGGGCATCCAGATGACTGGCTAACTCGGCGCGCTCACGTAGGCGCTCGAAGACGGCGGGTGGCGCGCCAGCCTCGGCGATCACATCGTAGACCGTCAGCCATATCGGACGGTCGAACGGGTCCTGTTGACCGTGATATTGCGTCACGAAGCCAATCTGGCCCGTGCGCTGTTGGACGTCATAGCGGTGTTCGAGCGCGAGCGTGCCGCCCTGTAGATTTTGCATGTCTCCAATCCTTCGGGCTTAGATCCCAATTATTTCTTGTCCGCTGCTGCCGGGGCTCCGCTCTTTCGCGGGTCGGAGACGCCGGTAAGCGTGCCATCATCGTCGCGAACGACGATCTGGACACTGTTGAACGCCCGCCGCACGTCGATCTCATGCCCCCAGGACTCGAGCTGCTCTTTGATGCCGAGCGGGGACTCCATGAATAGCTTCATCGGCACCCATTGATGGTGCAGGCGTGCCGACGCGATAGCCTCGGACGGCGTCTGATTAAAGTCGATGATCCGCAGTATCGCGTACAGCGTGCCGGTGATGATCGTGGGCCCGCCGGATGCCCCGGCGGCGATAAAGGGCTTGCCGTCCTTGATGACCAGGGTGGGGCTCATGGAGCTGAGCGGACGTTTCTCGGGCGCCACGGCGTTCTGGCCGGTGCCGATGAGTCCGTAATTATTCGGCTTGAAAGGTTGCGGCGTGAAGTCGCCCATCTCGTTGTTGAGCACGATGCCATACTCCGGCACGAAGACCATCGAGCCAAAGCTGGTATTGATGGTCGAGGTGCAGGCGAGCATGTTGCCGGCGGCGTCGATGACGCTCAGGTGCGTGGTGCCAGCGTCGTCCGGGACCTGGCGATGAGTGCCGTATTCGTCGCGAGGAAGTACGTCGTCCTCCTCGATGGTGCTCCTGAGCTCTTCGGCGTACTCCTTGGACGTGAGCCGCTCGACGGGGACGTCGACGAAGTCAGTGTCCCCGAGCCACCGGGCCCGGTCGGCAAACGCATGCTTGAGGGCCTCGGTGATGAGGTGGATCGACATCGAGTTGATACCCATCTCCGACAGGTTCCACGCCTCGAGAATATTGAGCGTCTCGACGATGGTCGTGCCGCCCGACGAGGGTGGGGGCATGCTGAAGATCTCGTGTCCTCGGTACGTACCCGTAATCGGCTCTCGGTGAGCGATGCTGTACTCGCGCATGTCGGCTGTCTGGAAGCGGCCGCCGGCGGCGTTGACCGCCTCGACGATCTTATCTGCGATGTCGCCGTGGTAGAACGCCATCGGTCCATTGTCTCGGTAATCGGCGAGTGTCTTTGCCAGGCCGGGGCGCTCGAGCATCTCGCCTGCTTCGACCCACTCGCCGTCCTTTTTGAAGACCGCAGCGAGTTTTGGGTGCTCCTCCAGCGATTCCGAGCGGCTCTGGAGGCGACTCGCGAGTGCCTCACCGACCTCGTATCCGTCGTTGGCCAGCCTGTATGCCGGCTCGACAGTATCCTTCCATGCCAACTCGCCGTAGATGCGCTGCAGAGCCCACAATCCGCCGGGTTCGCCCGGCACGCCGACCGCCATCCCGCCTCGCATCTGCAGGTCGCGCCGGACCTCTCCGTCGACCACGAACATGTCGCGATCGGCCTTCTTGGGAGCCTTTTCACGAAAGTCGATGACCTTGACCTCACCGGTCTCGCTGGGCCGATAGAGGCAGAAGCCACCACCTCCGAGGCCCGACGACATGGGGTTGACGACTCCGTTGGCCAGCAGCGCGGCCGCGCCTGCATCTGCGGCGTTGCCGCCCGAGGCGAGGACGTCGGCGCCGACCTGCGATGCGATCGGGTGGTCGGCGGCGACGACCCCGGACGTCGATTCTATCGAGGGAGCCGTCTCCGGGACGAGGTTGTCCGGCTTCGCATCCTGCGCCACGGCCGGAGCTGCGACGAGCAGCAGGCAGAGTGCAAGCCATACAGAGTGTCTTCGCATTGCGGTGATCCTCGGGCGTAAGGGGCCAGCGATCGGTAGTTCGTATAGTGAGAGTCGGCGGATACTTGCAAGAGGCGAGCTCACGCCTCCATGTCGATCCACTCCTCGATGCGCTCCAGATCGAAGGGCTGGATGCCCTTGGCTTCGAGGGTTTCTTCGAGCGCGTCGGTGAATACCCGGAATCGGTGATTGTGGGCCTGTTCGCGCACCGAATCCCGGTATTCGTCCGAGTTGAAATACGCTTTGAAGGGGTCTGATACCGGGCAGAGCATCGCCTCATGAAACCACTCGAACGGCTCTTCTCTGTCGGCGAGCTTGTCGACGACCATCTTCCACTTGATGGCCCAGGAGGCGGCTGGAAGCGAACCCTTCAGCTCGGGCAGCAGGTCGCGTAGCAGCGCCTGAAGCACAGCCTCGTAATCCGAGTCCAGGTATTTGAATTCGGTCGAGTACATGGCTGCGTTGTGAAAATAGGCCGGGACCGTGATCAGCCCGGCGAGGTCCAGTCGCAGGCAGACGTTGCGAAGGATCTCCATGACCTTGAACCCGACACCCAGTCCGGGGTGTTGTTGGCCGGGCAAGGGCATTCGACCGGGGGCAAAGTCGGCGTTGGGATTTTGCATCATCAACCACTCGACCGTGAGAACGGGCGCGAATGGATGTCCCACGGCATCGCTGAGCATGTCCTCGAGGTGCAGGATGTCGCGGCTGACGACGAGCTCGATAAGCGGCTCATCGCACTCCGGCTTCTCGCCCCAGATCCGCAGCATGTGCTCTTCGGGGTCGTCGACCTGGACGTCGACTCGGAGCCCGCCGAATCCTCGGTCGAGTACATCCTCGGTGATCCCGTAGCGCTCGAGCGCGATCTCGATCCCTTCCTGGGTGTAGAACCCCAGCCACAGGTCGGTCCCGTAATCGAAGAGGTCTACTGTCCCCAGATCTTCCAGGCCACTCGCACCTTTTTGCAGGTCCACGCGAGACAGCGATCGAAAGACCTCTCTGTATTCTTCCCGTATATTGGTCATAGTCGACCACCATCATAGTGACTCGCACCGAAAAGTCAGGGTGCACGATCTTTTCGTCGGATGCCAGCGGCTAAGAGCGTCCGCCCGAGTCGGTCCGCAGGACGCCCGGCTCATCGACTAAGGGATGCATGTTCGGCAGAGCAGGTTCAGTGGGGCGGGACGTCCACATAAATGGGTTCGGAAGGTGGCCCGAGTTGCTTGACGTCTTCCGCGTGAAGCGCGACCGAGACGCGGTAGGCGTAGACGACGCCGGGTTCGGCGTCCGTATCGACGAACAGCCCTGCGGAGTCGGGCCCGACTTCACCGATGCGCTCGGGTTTGGTGTGATCTTGGAGCACATCGCGGCGGAAGATGATCGCACCATGGCCGGGGGCGCTCTTCCACCGCAGCTCGACCGTTTCCGGGGTCGTGGCCCTACCGGTCAGCTCGCTCGGTCGTGCCGGAGGCGGTCGCCACTCGACGCGAACGAGCTCGGAGTACGCCAGGGTCGAGTCATCTTCGCCGACCAGGCGAAGCTGATAGCGCGTGGTGCTGTCGGGCGCGACGTTGCGGTCGAGAAACTCGATGCCGTCGGTGTGTAGTGCCTCGCGGAGCTGTGCTTCGAGCTGTATCTCCCGATAGATCTCGGCGTCGGTACCGGCTTCGGCACGCAACAGCTGCAGCGCGACGGCGCCAGGAGGCGCGTCGCGCATCCCGAGCTCGAGCAGCAAGCCGTTTGGTCGCCCCTCGACGACATCGAGTCTAACCGGTGACGGGGTCGCGGGCGCCTCCGTCTCGAAGGCGATCGGCGGTCGCAGGGTCGCGCAGGAGCTGACCAAAAAAAACGCCGTTGCGGCCAGCCCGACCGCAACGGCATATCTGGGAGCTCGATGGCCCATTGTTGTTGACTCGGGAGTCGAGGTTAGAACTTCCAGAAAAAGTTACCCTGGACCGTCCAGGCCAGCTTCGGGTCGATCGACGTGTCGATGACAGGTCCCTGGTCTGCGTAGTCGTTGACGCGCAGACGCTCCAGCTCGGAGGTCGATGCGACGGAGGCGAGCCCGTCGAACGGGAAGAGGATACCGCCCTCGAGCTCCGCGGTGAAGCGCTCGATCTGGAGGAAGCGAACCGACGTGTCGAGCTCCACACCGAGCATATTGGAGTCGCGAGCTGGCGTGCCGCGCTTGTTGAGCGCCGTCGACGCGATGGCGTCGAACTGCAACTCCATGCGTCGATCGGGGGATTCGAGGAAGCGCGCCTGCAGCCAAGGTTTGAAGTACGCGGCGTTCGTGACGGTCCCGATGACTTCGCGGAACAGAATCAGGTCGGGCATGTAGTTGGGGTTGAAGCGGTAGAAGCCCTGGCTGTTGCTAACCGCCGGGTTGTCCCGGAGGTCGAGCCCCCAGCTGGGGGAGTCTCCGCCAGACGCTGCGCCGGTATCGAAGCCGAATCGTACCGGGCCGCCGAGGTAGATTTCGGACTCGAGTGCGGCACCGAATTGAGCGATGTCGCGCGAGACGTTCTCGCCGTCGGCGGTGCTGGTGCACTCGGCGCGATTGGCGTTGCGGACGTTTTCGTCGAAGCAGTTGATATTCTCGTCGAGATCGGGGTCGTCGGTTGCGTTTCCGACCGGTGCATTCGAGTCGTTATCGACGCTACCGAGTAGCGCGACACCCTCGAGCTCCAGGCGCACGTAAGTCTCCTCATCGGGATTGTAGAGCATCTGGAACCAGAGGTCCGGGGCGAACACCCGCAGGCCTTTGTAGTAGAGCTGATCGTCGGTCGAGGTTCTCGCGCCCTGACGGGTGCGATATTTGAAGTACAGGCCACCGTTGAAGACGGGTCGCTGCTCACCGCGGAGTGCCTGGTTTTGCAGCTCGCGGTCCTCACGGGACATGGGCGTGCGAAAGACCGAGACGGTCCACTGTCGGATGTCGTCGGCCTGGCCGGCGTCGAACGGCTGGCCACCGGGGACCATGACACGACGGTCGACCAGACCCTCCTGCGGGAAGTCGACGGTCAGCCGGGCGTAGAGCTTCCAGACCTTGCTGCTGAGCGCGACTCGGTCGATGGGCGCCTCGTAATCGCACTCCATGCAGTCGCCGTCGTTGGCGAAGATGCCGAGTCCCCAGTCGTCGTCCATCCGACCGGCGCGAAGCCGGAGGAACAGAATCTCGGCTTCACCCCATGCCTCGTTGATCTTGATGAATGTCGGGTCGTCGGAACCGTTGGCGAATCCAATCATCGACGGCGTACCGGCGGGGCGCTGGGTGCCCAGCACGACGTTGTCGAGCAGGTCCGTCTCGACATGCAGGCGGAGGCCCTCGGTGATGTGGATCGTCGGCGCCAGGCGAAAGCGCATGTCTGTCGTCCAGTGCGCGTCAGCGTCTTCGTCGGCTGGCGGATTCGGCTGATAGGACTGCGCGGGAGGCGGAACCGCCGAGGTGCCCTCGGTGTCCAGGTCGAAGTTGAGCTTCGCGTCCGAGCGCAGGCGGAAGTCGCCGCTGAGCTCGACGAAGGGAAAGACCCTGGCCGGTGTGATGCTCTCGAGCATGCCTTCTTCGACGTCCTCGAGCGGCTGGAATCCCTCCTCGTCAGACTCCTCGGCGAGGTCGGCGATCGGGCTGTCTTCGGGGTCGTCGTCGGTCGGTTCGGGTTGGACCGACTCGCGCTGGAGCGGCTCACCGACGTCGGGGGCCTCCTCCGAGGGCTGCTCGACAGCTTGTGGTTCTGGGGCTTGCTCGTCCCCGGACGCCTCTTGTCCTTCTGCGTCTGCTGCTTCGCCGGTCTCTTCTTCGTCTGTCTGTTCGCCGTCTGTCTGTTCGCCGGAGGTGTCCTGGGTTTGTTCTTCGTCCCCGGCTGTTCCAGGCTCGCTGGCTTGCTCGCCGTCTGCGCTGGTCGCCGCTGCGTCTTCGGACTCGTCGTCGGAGTCCGCATCCTGCGCTTCGGTCGACTCGTCGGCCTCGTCGTCGGCGGAGTCATCTTCGGTGGTCGCGGCCTGTTCGGTCGCGTCCTCGGAAGGTGGCTCCTGAGCCATGGTGGAGGCAGGAGCGAAGGCGATGAGTGCGGCGATGAGGACCTTCGCGAAGGTTTGACTATTCATTAAGCAATCTCGTCGGCAGGCAACAATAAATCGGCCCAACATGATCTCGGCGACCGCCGGTGGGCCGTCTGGTTTGAGGCCCGCCCGACCGTCGGTTAGCCATTCGCAAAGCAACTAGCACGCTGATTTTTTGAGTGTCAAGCTGACGGGGCGCCAGCGGTATCGATCCGAGCGCAATCCAGACGTGACTTGTGTCGACTGCTCGCGCGGATATCTTCGCTGCGCCAGACACCTATCGACGCGACCTGCAAGGAGTACGAGCATGCTCGACAAGATCGACCATATTGGAATCGCCGTTCACTCCATCGAGGAAAAGATGGAGCTGTATCGAGATGTGCTCGGCCTGGAGTTCGAGGGAACCGAGACGGTCGAGGAGCAGGGCGTGAAGGTCGCCTTCTTTCGCATCGGAGAGTCGATGATCGAGCTGCTCGAGCCCATCGACGAGGACGGGCCGGTCGCGCGCTTTCTCGCCAAGCATGGGGAGGGGATTCATCACCTCGCCGCGGGAACTCAGGACATCGAGTCGGCCCGAGAACGAGTGGCCGACGGCGGCGTGCGACTCCTGAGCGACGCGCCCCGGGATGGGGCGCACGGCAAGTTGATCTCGTTTATGCACCCGAAGGACACCGGTGGGGTCCTGATGGAGTTGACGCAACGTCGAGACGAATAGGCATCCCAGTGGGCATCATCCGCGGGCGTTTGCCTGGCCGGTCGGGCATAGATCGAGCAGTGCGCAGGTCGAACACTTGGGCGACCGCGCATGACACGTCCGCCGGCCGTGTCGAACCAGCACCATATGCGCCGCGAAGTGCTCGCCGGCGGGGATGTTCGGCTCGATGATATCGTGGGCTCGCTGATTGGAGGTGGATTCGGGGAGCCATTCAAGCCGCTGGCAGATACGGATGATGTGGGTGTCCATGGGGAACACGGGCATGTCGGCCGCATACATCAGCGTGAATGCAGCCGTCTTGGGCCCGACTCCCTTGAAGTCGGTGAGGTAGCTCCTCGCCTCGTCGACGCGGCAGTCGCGCAAGAATGCCAGGGAGTACTCGCCGCGTTCGTCGTCGAGCCGCTCGAGCAGGGTCTGGATGCGCTGGGCTTTCTGGCCGGAGAGCCCGGCGACAGAGATCGCGTCTTCGATCTCGTCTCGCGGCGCTGCGTGGATGCGGGCCCAGTCGCCGGCGTAGCGATCGACGAGCTCTCCGAAGGCTCGGCTCGCGTTGGAGCTGGTCGTCTGTTGGCTGATGATCGTGCGGACGAGCGTCCCCAGCAGATCGTCCGGCCCGTCGTAGCTGGGACGGTCGTAGGCAGCGTAGAGGCGATCCAGCACCTCGCGAATCGGTGGGTCGAGGGCATCTTTTGTCATATTTATCGGGCCAATCGGAATGTCGTCGGTGTCGAAGACGGTTCTATTGATGGCCGCGGGAGCGGGATGCTGCAAGCGCAGTCAGTCTCGCGAGTGGCTGCAGAACGCGGATCCTCCGCTTTTATCGAGACCGTGACTTTCACTACAATCTTTTTCGAGTGGTCGCCCCGACGATTGACTCGGCTGGACGTGCATAGTCCGCGTGGCATACAGTGCGGGTGCGCATTGAATTTACCCAAAATATTTGACCCCTACGGTCGTTCGAAGTCGCCCAGATCAGGCCCGAGTACGACAACATTGGTCCGCATGAATCATGGGCCCGATAACACAGGTGTCAGGAGAGACTCTATATGAGCCCGAAGGAAAGTCTTCTTCATCAACTAGGAAGTCATCAGGACGTCGAGGAATACCAGCACCTTCATTGGGAAGGTAGCCTGGAGGATTACCTCGACCTGATTCGTGAAGATCCGAACATCGTGCGTACCGCCTACCAGCGGTTGTACGACATGGTTCTTTCGTATGGGACGGAAGAATACATCGACAACAAGAAAAAGATTGTCAAATACAAGTTCTTCGACGACCCGATCAACGACGGGAAGGACGCGATCTACGGGTTGGACATCCCGTTGATGCGTCTGGTGAACGTCTTCAAGTCGGCGGCGATGCAGTACGGGACCGAGAAGCGTATCATCCTGCTGCACGGCCCGGTCGGAAGCTCGAAGTCGACGATCGTCCGGCTGCTCAAGCGCGGCCTCGAGGATTACGCACGTACCAACGCGGGGCGTGTCTTCACGTTCTCGTGGACGATGCCCGAAGAGCTCGAGCACCTGACAGGTGGTCAAGCGGAGCTCGAAGATCCGATGAACGACGAGCCGCTCAAGCTCATCCCGGTCGAATGGCGCGAAGAAGCCGTCAAAGAGTTGGGACTCGAGGACTCGAAGTACCCGGTCAAAGTCGAGGGCGAGCTCAACCCGGCCAGCCGATTTATCTTCAAAGAGCTGATGAAGCACTACAACGGCGATTGGACCCGCGTGATGGAACACGTCAAGGTCAAGCGCTTGCTCTTCAGCGAGAAAGACCGCGTCGGCGTCGGAACGTTCCAGCCCAAAGACGAGAAGAACCAGGATTCGACGGAGCTCACCGGCGATATCAACTATCGCAAGATCGCGATTTACGGGTCCGACTCGGACCCGCGCGCGTTCAACTTCGACGGCGAGTTCTGCGTCGCCAACCGAGGGCTCATCGAGTTCGTCGAGATCCTCAAGCTCGACGTCGCCTTCCTGTACGATCTGCTGGGCGCTACGCAGGAGCGTAAGATCAAGCCGAAGAAGTTCGCGCAGACCGACATCGACGAGGTGATCATCGGGCATACCAACGAGCCCGAGTATCGAAAGCTGCTGTCGAACGAGTATATGGAGGCCCTGCGTGACCGTACGGTCAAGATCGACATCCCGTACATCACGAAGTACTCCGAAGAGATCAAGATCTACAAAAAGGACTTCAACAACGAGAAGGTCAAGGGCAAGCACATCGCGCCGCACACCATCGAGATGGCGGCCATGTGGGGCGTGTTGACGCGCCTGGAGGACCCGAAGAAGCACGACCTCTCGCTGCTGCAGAAGCTCAAGCTGTACGACGGGAAGACGCTGACCGGCTACACGCAGGACAACGTCAAAGAGTTGCGCAAGGAGACCGAGCGCGAGGGCCTCAACGGCATCAGCCCGCGCTTTATCCAGGACAAGCTGTCCAACGCACTCGTCTCGGACAAGACCGAGAGCTCGATCAACCCGTTCCTGGTGCTCAACGAGCTGGACAGTGGGCTCAAGAATCACGGCTTGATCAACAATGAAGAGGAGCGCCAGCGCTACAGAGAGATGCTGGCCGTGGTCAAGCAAGAGTACGAGGACATCGTCAAGAACGAGGTTCAGCGTGCCATTTCGGCCGATGAAGAGGCCATCTCGAAGCTGTGCGCCAACTACATCGACAACGTGAAGGCGTACACGCAGAAGGAGAAGGTCCGGAACAAGTATACCGGCCAGTACGAAGAGCCCGATGAGCGGCTGATGCGCTCCATCGAGGAGAAGATCGACATTCCGGAGAGTCGCAAGGATGACTTCCGGCGTGAGATCATGAACTACATCGGTGCGCTGGCCATCGAGGGCGACCAGTTCAAGTACGACACCAACGAGCGGCTGCACAAAGCGCTCGAGCTGAAGTTGTTCGAGGACCAAAAGGACTCGATCAAGCTCGCCAGCGTCGTCTCGAACGTGGTCGACAAGGAGACCCAGGAGAAGATCGACATCGTCAAGCAGCGCCTCATCAAGCATTACGGCTACAATGAGGAGTCCGCGACCGACGTGTTGAACTTCGTGGCGAGTATCTTTGCCCGTGGTGACTCCAAGCAGGAACAGTAAACGACGTGACATGCGGCGGCCCGGCACAAAGAGCTGTGTCGGGCCGTGTGCATTCACACGTTGTGTGCCTCTAAACGACGAATTCGATGGCTGATCTGAATAAAATCAAGCAGGATCATCGCCGCTTCAAGCAAATCGTCCGCGGCAAGATCAAGGATAACCTGCGCAAGTACATGAGCCAGGGCGAGCTCACCGGTAAGCAGGGCAAAGACACCGTGAAGGTGCCGATTCCCCGCATCGATATCCCTCGCTTTCGCTTCGGCCAAAAAGACACCGGCGGTGTCGGCCAGGGCGAGGGCGAAGAGGGCGACGTGATCGGCCAGGGCGAGGAAGGCCCGGGCGAAGGCGGCGAGGCCGGAAGCGAAGAGGGCGAGCACGCCCTCGACGTCGACGTGAGCCTCGACGAGCTCGCCGAGATCATGGGCGAGGAGTTGGAGCTCCCAAATATCGAGCCGCGCGGCAAGAAGCGCATCGAGACGGTGCGCGAGCGTTTCTCCGGCATGCGCAAGACCGGCCCGGAGAGCCTCCGTGTGTTCAAGGAGTCCTATAAAGAGGCTCTGAAGCGACAGCTAGCCAGCGGCACCTACGATCCCGACGACCCCATCATCATTCCCCAGAAAGAGGACCTCCGCTATCGCTCGTGGAAGGTCACCGAGCTGCCGGAGTCCAACGCGGTCATCATCTACATGATGGACGTGTCCGGATCGATGGGAGACGAGCAAAAGGAGATGGTGCGGATCGAGTCGTTCTGGATCGATACGTGGCTGCGGAGCCAGTACAAGGGTATCGAGAGCCGCTACATCATCCACGACGCGACCGCCAAGGAAGTCGACCGGGACACCTTCTTCCACACCCGGGAGTCGGGCGGCACGATGATCTCGAGCGCCTATAAGCTGTGCTACAGGATTCTGGAAGACGACTATCCCACCGAGGAATGGAACGTCTATCCGTTTCACTTCTCCGATGGCGATAACTGGTCGGTCGACGACACGTCCGACTGCATGAAGATTCTCAACGACGGCATACTGCCCCGCTCGAATATGTTCGGGTACGGACAGGTCGAGTCGCCATACGGCTCCGGACAGTTCATCAAGGACCTGGCCGAGCACTTCGAGGAAGACGACACGGTGACGCTGTCCGAGATCAAGGACCGCGACGCCATCTACGACTCCATCAAAGAGTTTCTGGGCAAGGGCCTGTAGTCCGACGAAGACCGGCTCGACACTCGACCGAGAGAACGAGGATTTTGTTTTGGCTCTGATGCGCACCATCAAGACGATTCCGCTTCACCTGCGGGAGATCATCGAGGAGATCCGCGAAGTCGCCATCGACTATGGCCTGGATTTCTTCGAGACCATCTTCGAGATGGTCGACTACAAGCAGATCAACGAGATCGCCGCCTACGGAGGGTTCCCGACGCGCTACCCGCACTGGCGCTTCGGCATGGAGTACGAGCAGCTCTCCAAGAGCAGTGAGTACGGCCTCTCCAAGATCTACGAGATGGTCATCAACAACGACCCGTCGTACGCGTATCTGCTCGAGGGGAATAACCTCGTCGACCAGAAGACGGTCATCGCCCACGTCTACGCTCACGTCGACTTCTTCAAGAACAATTACTATTTCTCGAAGACCAACCGGAAGATGGTCGACGAGATGGCCAACCACGGGGCCAGGATCCGGCGCTACGCCGACCTGCACGGCGTCGAGAGGGTCGAGGACTTCATCGACACGTGTCTGTCGCTGGACAACCTGATCGATTACTACAGTCCGTTCATCGAACGCCGCGCCAAGGAAGACGACGAGACGCGGATGAAGGGGCGCGAGATCCCCAAGTTCGATGCCAAGGACTACATGGAGGATTACATCAATCCCCAGGAGT
Organism: Myxococcota bacterium; assembly: GCA_051747295.1. GTDB lineage: Bacteria > Myxococcota_A > Bradymonadia > Bradymonadales > Bradymonadaceae > JBNJFZ01. The sequence continues at coordinate 13,992 of JBNJFZ010000033.1, read as the reverse complement.
TCATCGAGCAGCAGAAACAGAGGCTCCAGGACGAGGCCGACAAGGCCAAGAACTTCCCGCGGGATCCCGAGAAAGATGTCATGTTGTTCATGTTGGAGAATGCGCCGCTGGAGGGATGGGAGGCCGATGTCCTCTCGATCATCCGCGAAGAGGCGTATTACTTCGCCCCGCAGGGCCAGACCAAGATCATGAACGAGGGCTGGGCCAGCTACTGGCACTCCAAAATCCTGACCCAGAAGATTCTCAACGACTCCGAGATCATCGACTTCGCCGACATCAACTCCAAAGTCCTGCACTCCGCGCCCGGGCAGCTCAACCCCTACAAGCTCGGAGTCGCGCTCTATCGCGACATCGAGGAGCGCTGGGATAAAGGGAAGTTCGGCAAGGAGTGGGACGACGTCGATGACCTCGAGCGCAAGAGCAACTGGGACAAGCAGCTGGGCCTGGGACGAAAGAAGATCTTCGAGGTGCGCAAGCTCTACAACGACGTGACGTTCGTGGACGAATTCCTCACCGAGGAGTTCGCGCGTGAGAACAAAATGTTTACGTTCGGGTACAACCGGAAGTCCGGAAATTGGGAGATCGAGAGCAAGAAATTCAAGGAGATCAAGGAGAAGCTGCTGACCTCGTTGACAAACTTCGGCCAGCCGTTCATCTACGTGAAGGATGGAAACTTCAAGAACCGAAGCGAGTTGCTCCTGCACCACAAATATCACGACACCGAGCTGCGCATCGACCACGCTCGTGGCGTGATGGAGGCGCTGCAGCGGGTCTGGAAGCGCCCGGTCAATATCGAGACAATCATCGATGACAACGGTGTGCTCCTGTCCTTCGATGGGACCGATCACAAGCAATCGTCCTGGGACTACGAGCCCATCTGAGCCCCTCGAGTTTTCATGAGTGACGCCCAACAACCAACGTCGCCTCAGGGCGGCGACCTCATGTCGGCGGGGGCGACCATCCTTCGGGACGGTGGCTATCGCATGACGCCGCAGCGCCGGGCCATCCTCGATTACTTCGGGGGAGAGGGGCGCCATCGGACGCCGCAGGACATCTTCGCAGCCCTCGAGTCACAGGTCGAAAGCCTCTCGTTGGCCACCGTCTACAACACGCTCGAGCTATTCCACGACATCGGCCTCCTCCACAAATTCAGTGACCAGGACGGCCAGACCTACTTCGATCCCAACCTGAAGCCGCACCACCACGCTGTCTGCGACGATTGCGGCGAGATTTTCGACCTGAACGTATCCACGGAGTCGGTGGAGAGCCTGATCTCTTCGTCGACGATGGCGAATCGCGAGTCCGAGCAGTTTCAGGTTCAGGAGACGACGATTTGGTTTCGCGGAGCCTGTGCGGAGTGTCGCCGCTCGCTCCACTGATCCCCACACCGCACGCATGCTCTACAAACTGTTTCGACCGGTCCTCTTTCTCTTCGACGCCGAGTCTGTGCATCGTACTGTGATGTCGGTGGCCGGCTTCTTTCTGGGGATCGGGCTCGTACGAAGGCTCACACGCTGGTGGTACGGCGTCTCCGACGAGCGACTTCGACAGACGGTTCTCGGGATCGACTTCGACAGTCCGGTCGGGCTCGCGGCGGGCTTCGACAAGAATGCCGAGCACTTCAACGCCTTGCACGCCCTCGGGTTCGGACACATCGAGGTCGGGACCGTGACCGGGGAAGGGCAGGTCGGCAACGAGCGCCCGCGCCTGTTTCGGCTCAAGCCCGATCGGGGGCTTCTGAATCGCATGGGGTTCAATAACAAGGGGTCATCTGCGGTAGAGTCGCACCTGTCGAGCGCGACGATCGAGCCCATTCTCGGCATCAATATCGGGAAGACCAAGATCGTGGAGCTCGAGGACGCGCCGTCTGATTACGAGAAGAGCTTTCGCCGGCTCTTCGACTACGCGCGCTACTTTGTCGTCAACGTCTCGTCCCCAAATACGCCGGGGCTGCGCTCGCTACAGAATCGCGAGCCGCTCACGCGTCTGCTCAGCCACCTCCAGGAGCTCAACGCGTCGCTCGCAGATACGCGCAATGTCGAGCCCAAGCCGATCTTACTCAAGATCGCACCCGATATCACCGAGGGCATGCTCGACGATATTCTGGACGTGCTGGACGACTGTGGGCTCGACGGAATCATCGCGACGAATACGACCATCGAGCGCGACACGTTGGCCACGCGAGGTCAGGAGGATCTGGGGCCCGGCGGCGTATCCGGTAAGCCAGTTCAGGCACGTTCGTTGGAGCTCATCAGCGCGATCTATCGGAAGACGGGCGGTGCGTTTCCCATAATCGGTGTGGGCGGCATCTTCGACGCCGATGACGCGCTTCGGGCCATTCGCGCGGGCGCCTCGCTCGTGCAGGTCTGGACGGGATTCGTCTACGAGGGGCCGGCTACGGTCAAGCGCATCAACAAAGGGCTCGTCACCGCCTGTCGCGCCAACGATTGGTCGAATATCGCGCAGGCGCGCGGACTCGACGTCCAGATGTCCGATGAGGACGGCGTTTGCAGATCGGCGCGTCACACACCCGTCTCCAGCGGCTGAACTCGATACTGCACCTCCAGCTTCAGGGTCACATCCTTGCGGTGGACGACTTCGATGCCCTGACCGCCCGCGCCACCGGCCGCGCGCGACCGATCGAAGAGGTCGGATTGAGCGACTTTGTTGAGCTGGTATTTCTCGTTTTCAGGGTCCAGCAATTCTTCTTCGAGGTCGTGGACGCCCAGGAGCTCGAGGTCGAGTTCTTCGGCGACGATCTCGGCGCGGCGCTTGGCGTGGGGGAGCGCATCACGCAGCAAGAAGTCGTGCACCTCGTCCGAGTCCGGATAGCGCCACTCGACATGCGTGAGTTCGGCGTCTTTTCGGTCGGTGATGATGTCCATCACGGCCGGAAGTGCGTCCAACTCGGCGCAATGCACCCTCAATTTGTAGTTCGCCGTCGTCGACTTGCTGATAAACCCGCTCTTCACGTTGGCGCGAACGCCCTCCACGAAGATATCCGATGCGGGGACGTTCATGTCGGCCAGGGCTTCGACCAGCTCACGCACCTGGCGTGATTGATCGAGGACCGCGCGGCCCAGCATGAAGCTGCTGCCCTGAACGGTGACATAGAGGTCGGCTGAATTTGCGTCGATGGTCGACCGCCGGCTGGTTCGCACGGTGATCGTGTCCGCGGCGTGATCTAAAACAGGTGACATAGGACCTTCCCTGGCGCGTACCCTTATGGAGGTAGCGTACCGGAGGGCGCCGTGTGAGTGAAGCCCCACGCATGTTCAAGGCAAAAGGCGAGAAAAGCGGAGCCTTCGATAGCTCGTTTTGAATGCCAGGTTTGTCACCCTCGTCTATCTGCCTGGAGTCAGCCCCGACTTGAATGCGCCTGGGCAGTCGACGACAATGAGTGCACCCGCTTCTCCAATCGAGGAAGTCATGAGACGCACGCGCCGCATCGGAAGGATTGTCGCTGGAATCATCGCAGTGGGGGCCGTTCTGACCATGTCGTCGCCGCTGCTGCTGGCTGGCGGTCGAGATAGCGATGCCAGCCGCATGCAGGCGCGCCAGATCGAGGTCGGCTCCAGCGAGAACGATTCGCTCTCACCGCCGGATGACCAGATCGACTGGCGTTACTTCAAGCTCGACGAGCGAAAGAGTGTCGAGGTCTCGATCTCCGGGGCTGCCGACAAGGCCGGACTGGAGGTCTCGTTGACGACGGCGACGGGCTCGAAGATCGACTCGAAATCTGCCTCTCGCGGTTCTGCAACAGTCGAGGCCACGCTCGATCCGGGTATCTATTATTTCTCCGTGAGTGCGAAGGGCTCGACCAAGTATACGGCCAGCGTGCGCTGATCCGACGCGTCTATGGCTTGAACTTCCCGCCTCTCGCGCCTACCCCTTAGGGCGTCCGAAACCGATCCCGCTTTTCGCGCACGCCACGGAGGCAATATGAGCGACCGAGACATGACCGCAGAACAACTCTTCGACGAGGTCGACGAGACGTCGCAGGAAATACTCGAGCGCAACAATTTCGACGTCGATGAGTTCCTGGACCTGCGAGAGCGCTTCCTCGCCGGGGAGCTCGGGCGGGACTCCAATCAGATCGACGGTGAGGTCTCAGCGCCAGAAGCCGAAGATGTGCGTGGATTTCCCGACCGCGACAGCCTCGAGGGCAAAGCGCTCATCGAAAAGGGCAAGGCAGCGCTCGAGCGCGGCGAGGTCGGGGCGTTGGTCCTCAACGGCGGCATGGCGACCCGCTTCGGCGGCGTGGTCAAAGGTTGCGTCGACGTATTCGACGAGCTGAGCTTTATCGGGCTGAAGATCCTCGACGCGAGTCGCTGGGACTCCGACCTGCTCTTGATGAACAGCTTCGCGACCGACCAGAAGACCAAGGGGCACCTCGAGGCGATCGACTACCTCGGGCACGACCCGTCCAGGGTGCATCGCTTCAACCAGAATATCAGTATCCGTCTGACGCCGAGCGGCTCGCTGTTCCACGACGCGGACGGCACTGTCTCGCTGTATGCGCCGGGGCACGGCGATCTGCCGACGTCGATTCGACGCGGCGCGCTGCAGAATTTTCTGGGCAACGGCGGCAAGTACCTGCTGATGTCGAACGTCGACAATGTGTTGGCGAGCCTCGATCCGCTCGTCATCGGTGCGCATATCGACTCCGAAGCGCAGATGACGGTCGAATGCGTCCAAACAAAGCCCGGCTACAAAGGCGGCATGGTCGCCCGCGTCGACGGAGACCCACAGGTGGTCGAGCACTTTCGCATCCCGGAGAGCTTCGACCAGAACCAGTTGGACCTGCTCAATACGAATACGTTCTGCTTCGACGCCGAGGCGCTCGACGACGAGTTCGACCTCAACTGGTACGTGGTCGAAAAAGAGGTCGACGGTAAGTCGGTCATTCAATTCGAGCGGCTGGCCGGTGAGCTCTCTGCATTCCTGGAGACGCGCTTCTTGAAGGTGCCCAACGACGGCGAGCAATCACGCTTCCTGCCGATCAAGCGTCCGGTCGACCTGGAAGACAATCGAGAGTTTCTCGAGAAGGTCATTCGCGCCCGTGGATTCTTGAATTAGTCGAGTAGTACCAGGCCCCTACGACGAAGCCGTGGTCGCTCGTTCGAAATGGACTCGAGCGACCACGGCTTCTGTGCAGGCTTCCAGGTGGAGAACTACTTGCTCTCCAATTCGAGCGTCTGGCAATACAACTTAAAGCCGTAAATCGCGAAATAGTTTCCGTTCGTCTTATCCGCGTTCATCCTGGCGCCGATAGCCACCTGATTGTAACCGCACTCTGCAGTTTTCTCATTTGACGCGTCGCCGCCGTACGACGTTGCCGTGGTCACGGAACCTTGTTGAAGCGTCGCCGCCGTCCCCGACCCGTTCAGTTTATATTTCCTGCAGTGAAACTTTATTTTGTAGAGGAGTTGATCATACTCGATGGTCACCTTGTAGATGGCCTCTCCATCTCCACAGGCAAAGTTAGCGCTGTCGCTCGAACTATCCCATCCGCCAGCGCCGTCGACCTTTTCGTAGTTATCGTGGCCCACGCTATAACTGTAGGGTATCGTGCTGCGATCTTCGTTTATGACGATGTCTCGACAGCCAATGTCGATTTCCTGGACCGGGTAAGTGTTTGCATAATAATGAAGATCGGCGTCGGTCCAGACGCGATTGGCACCACAGGTCGACGTTTTTTCTTCTACGCCGTTGTAGTCGGTACCTATTTTGTCCCTCGTGGCCACGCTTCCCGTCCGAATAGTATAGTACTTCGGGCATCCTTCATCGACGCTGCCATCGCAGTCATTGTCGATTCCATCGCAGATTTCGATTTCGCCGGGGTTGGCTGAACCACCCCGATTATTCGGGTCGTCATTGCAGTCCGTATCGGTGGTCGTATAGCCGCCGGGCACACTGCAAGCGAGGGTCGTGTTGCCCGGGTCTCCAAACATATCGCCGTCGCGGTCGCGGTAGTACTCGTTGGCGTCGACGGCTGTCGAGTCGTCGGTGTTGCCGTCGCAGTCATCGTCGGTACCGTTGTTGCATACCTCGTCGGCGTTGGGGTTGACCTGCTGATTGCCGTCGTTGCAGTCGCCGGCCTGGCTGACATAGCCGCTCGGTTGCGTGCAGGCTTGCGTCGAGCTGTTTGGATTACCGAAGGTGTCCGAGTCACTGTCGGCGTACCATGTCTGTGCGTCGTCGGCGGCGTCTTCGTTGACGTCTCCGTCACAATTGTCGTCGAAGCTCGTCGAACACAACTCGGGAGTTCCGGGGTTTTGTGTCGAGCGACCGTCGTTACAGTCGGAGTTATCGGTGACGTAGCCCGCGGGTTTTGAGCAGGCGTAGCGCGCCGTGGCGTTCTCGTCTCCGTAGTTGTCTCCATCGGCGTCGACGTAGTAGGCCGTCGCTCCGTCCGCGCCGTCTTCGTCCGTCTCGCCGTCGCAATCGTTGTCTAAGCCGTCGCAGGTCTCGGTCTGCGTGCCGGGAGCGATATTGCTCACACACTCGATGCCTGCAGTAGCCGCGCACTGTTTGGTTCCCGCGTCACAGATGCCGTCTGCTCCAGATGAGCACGACTGGCCGACATCGGGGATGTCCTCGTCGATATCGCCGTCGCAGTCGTTGTCGATTCCGTCGCAGATCTCCTCAGCGGGCGTATTTCCACCCCATGCTTCATCGGAGGAGTCGTTGCAGTCATCGCTATTGGAGACATAACCCGACGGCGCTTGGCTGGGGTCACAGGCAAAATACACGTCGTTCGGATCACCGTAGCCGTCGCCATCGACGTCGGCATAGTAGAGGCGGCTGGGGTCGTCGATCGGCACTTCACAGCCATTGGTGATGTCGCCGTCGCAGTCCGCATGGGTCGGGTCGCCGTTGGCGTCGACATCGCATCGGGCCAGGCAAGCGGGCTGTTCGGCGCTGTCGGCCTGGCAGGCGCGCCGACCGTTATCGAGCGCCCCTTCGCAGTTGTCGAAGCAAGCCGTGCAGTGCTCGACAGGGTAGGCATCGGGGCCCACCTGTTCGACCTGATCGCTGAGCCCATTGCAGTTGAAGTCCTGCTCGCCGCAGGTCGCCGGAAACGCGTGCTCCATGTCGGATGGGTCGAAGTAGGCGTCGGCGTTGCGATCGTCGCAGTCATGCGGGGTGATCGGTTGGTTGTCGGGCCCGCAGCGACCGGTGCCGAAGCCGTCGTCGTCGACGTCCTGGCAATCCGTGCAGGTGTCCAGCGTCGGACGGCAATAGCCCTGTCCATCGGCATCCTGGGCGTCACAGGAAAATCCCAGGGGGCACTCGCTCTGGTCGGAGCAGGCGCTCAGACAGATGCCCGTTTCGCCGTCGGTGACGGGCGCGCTGGCGAGACGACTCCAGCAAAGCGAGCCGCTCTCGGCGCAATCATCGGTACTCTGGCACTGCGAACAAAACGAGCTATCGACGTCTTCGTCGAGCTCGAACGGAGGCCGGCAGATCGCGCCGAATGCCTGACCCTTGGTCTGCTCGTCGGAGTCGAGTTGGTCGTCGAATGGAAATGAGGGTCCGCCAGCGGGATATGGGGCGTCACCTACGACGACGACCTGGCAGACGTGCGCTACGGGGTCGGGCGTGGTGCCGTTGACCGAGAGCGGAGCACAGGCGTCGGCGCTCTCGGTGCAAATCTCGGTGCAGATACCCTGGCCATCCTCCAGACCGTCGAAGATTTCTCCAACTGACACCTTCTCGGCGCCATTGGCGTCAGGGCGGTTGAGCGCGACCTCTTTGATGCAGGTCCCCAGCCCGACAGGACACTCCGAATCGCTGAAGCAGCGTCGATAATCGGCGATTGTGCGGCCGGGATTGGTCTCGGTGTCGTCGTCAGAGCCGACGTCTCCGTCAGCGTCGTCGGGATCGACGTCGGCCAGCGCGGTGTCGCGCGGGCCACTATCGTCGTCGCCACTATCGTCGTCGCCACTATCATCGTCCGCATCCGCAGCAGCGTCCAGATCCCCCCCGGTGTCCTCGGCGTTATTGTTCCCGGGATTTTCGGATGTACATGCGGCTAGCAGGCATATCAGGGCGGCGGTTAGGATGGTCTTCCATCGGTACTTCAAGTCAGTCCTCGCTGGTCGTTTCAATAGAAATCAATGGTTTGTTTTCGCGGTGTCTTCGAGCCTGTCAGTCACACTGATCGACCGGGAAGACATCCTGATAGCTGTACTCGAGCTCGAGCTCGATATCCTCGAGCTGGCTCCAGTCGACGTCGCCGTTTTCGCCGGCGGCCGTGTTGATCAACACGGTGTATTGAGAGGCCAGCGGTAAGCCGGCCAGCGTCTCGTTGGCCTGCCCACCGGTCGCTGGAAAGGTGTTGATACCGGCCACCGGCGACATGCTCCGGCCGGCCGTGCGAAGGTAGGTGATCTTGCCGTAGTTGGTGGTGTCCGGGCCGAACATCGCCACATAATCGTCGATGCCCGGCTGGCAGGAGCGCAGCTTGCTCGTGCCGTCGTAGAGCACTGTCACTGTGGGGCGGCTCTCGCCGATGTCGCCGACCAACTTGATATCGACCGACGCGACTTTGGCGTTGCAGGTCAACTCGAGGTTCGCAAACTCGCCCAGGTCGATGAAGAAGGTCGCCGACATGATATCGGGGTCTCTCGACATGAGGCTGCCGACCGTGTCGTCAGTGCTGTAGCGCACGCGCTTGTCGACGGGTACATACCCACGGCTCAAGATCTCGCGAAAGCGCTGCTCGGGACTCAGCTCTTGCTCGGTGACTGGATCGACCATCGGGCTCGTCAAACCCAGCAGGTCGCGTTTGAGCGACAAGGTCGAGGTGTTGATGTTGGTCGCGCCGCCGCAGTTTCGCTCGAGGCGGTTTAGCTCCTCGGCGATTTTTTCGAGCTGATAGGTGTTTCGAGCCAACAGGATTTGCTGGCGTTGATCCATAAACGGACGCACCGCGTAATACTCGAGGGCGACCAGCCAATCCATCAACTTGCTCTTAGCGCGCTCGAGGCGTAGCTCGGCCTGCTCGAGGCGGTTGGCGCGGCCGAAGATGACCCCGGGTGAGCCTACGAGGCTGTTGATGTTGCTGCGCTGGAGCTCGAGATCCTCGAGCTTGGAGTTGGCGAGCGAGGCGCGCTGGACGACTCCCAGATAGGAGGCCACGCGCTGATCGTATTGCATCTTGGCCTGCTGGACCCGGAGATCGAGTCCGGCGATACTGGTCACTCTCTGGCGAAGCTCGAGCCGCCGCTGGCGAAACTCATCGAGATCGCGTTCGTAGGCGAGGCGAGCCTCGAGGTAAGCTTGGGCGACCTCGATGACATCCTGGAGCTGCTGTAACTGGGCAGACGACTCGGCCTGGATTTTTTGTTGCTCCGCCTTGAGCGTATCGATCTCGTCTTGGGTGACCATGTCCTCGAGCTCGTCCTCGTCCTCGAGTGCGGCCATCTCTGCTCCCTGCATCAACGCGTGTGACTCCTTTGCGATCTCGAGGCCGGCGCCCGTCACGTCGGCAGCCGTCGCTACTGAACGCATCCCGAGGACCGCGCCGGCGGCACCCATGCGCACGGCCAGGCGTCCCGCACCCGACGGGTCATTGCTCGTGCCGACGGCGGTGGGAAACCCGCTTACGGCCGCGGCTGCGTAGTCTTTGACGCTCTCGGCTGTCGAGCGCAACCCGTCGGCCAGCGCGCGGGATGCGTTCGCCGAGGTCAGCAGGCCGATCTGGGTGCGTGCGCTCCCGACGCGGATCTGGTCCCACTCTCGGAAGGTTTCATCGGCGTCTTGAATCGCCGCCTTTCGGAGCTCGGCTCGCTGCTCGAAGGTCGCGAAGATGTCTCTGACCGCCTCGCTGCGGATATTCGCCCGCTCCGCGACGTTGGCCTCGAGCTGCTCGACGCCCTCCAGGCGACGCTGGTTCCAATCTTCGATAGTCGTGGCGAAAGTCTGGAGCTCTTCGTGCTCCAACTTTGCGCGCTGAGCGAGTGCGTGGACCTCCTCATCGGCGATCCCGATATTGTGGGCTGCTGAGGCGACCTCCAGCAGCGCGCGTCCTGCCTCTGAAACGCTCTGTTGGCCGGGGCCGAACGATGTCACTTCACCGGTTGATTTATCGACGGTGAAGCCACACTCGCCGGCCTCGACGCGCACCTGGCACTCCGGGTCGGTACGGAAGGTTTCGGAGGTGCAGCCTGCAGGCATCCCGCACATCTGGACCAGGCTGTCGCGCAGGTCGTTGATCTCGTTGTTCATCCGGTTTCGGAGCTGCTCTTCGTTCAATGCCTCGGCCCGAGCGCGCTCGAGCACGCCCAGTACCGACGCCTCAGCACGCTCGATCTCGCCGATCGCGTCGGCCTGACGTTCGCCGAGCAGGGTGTCGTTGTCGGAGTTGGGGTCGACCGACGTGTTGATGACCACCTCGGCGTCGCGGGCGTACACAAGCTCGTCGAAGGGCAGGGAGAGCATGCCCAACTGCCGGAGCAGGTTCGAGAACCCGCCGGCCAGCCGAGCGGAGAGGTAGCCTGCGCCGGCGGCGAGGTTCAGGTTTCGCAAGATGCCCGCCGATAGATACAGGTCGAACATACGCGAAGAGACATAGTCACGCTTGGCGGCGCGCTCGGCATCTCCCTGGAATAGCGTGTGCCAGCGCGAGGTCGCCAGCGTCAGCGCGTCCATCGCCCCTCGCCAGCCCTGGGTCATCTCCGTCAATACTTGCTCGCGCGCATCGGCGGCAGGCTCGCCGTCGACCTGACGCGACAACACCGCCAGCCCGCTGGCGTCGAATTGTCCCTGCAACACGCCCAGGTGAACCTCGAGCACCTTTTCTTTCCAATCGTTGAGGAGTTGCTCGTTGAGCCCCCGGACCGCTGAGGTGATCACCGCCGGGTAGTCGGTCGTCTCCAACCACTCGAGGCGCATCTGCGAGTCGGTCCCGAATGCCCCTAATTGCTGGCCGAGATACGCCTCTCGGGTGACATCCTGGTATTGCGTGACCAGTTCAGCCATATGCGGCGATGTCTGTCCCTGATCGCGGTAGGCGCGAGCAACGAGCTGGCGTGCGCACAACACCTGCGAGCTGGGCCGGCAGGTCCCGTCCGTGCCCGCGGCGCAATCCTCCATGAAGTCCGCGAAGCTCTGGCCGCCCGGGTTGGGCAGCGTATCATCCAGGAACGCGCGTATTTGACTGCCGGTCGTCTCGCCGGATAGCGCGTGCGCGGACACCGCAACGGCACAGAGGGCCTGCGCGTCGGGCGTAGCGTCGGCGAACTCCTGGCGGGAGGTGATGCTGTCGCAATTGTAATCAACCTCGTCGACCTGCGTCACCGCCACGCTAAAGTTCGCGTCGTCGCTGCATGCACTCAACGGCGGCTCGGGGAGCAATTGCGGGTTGGCTGGGCTGTGTTCGCGCACTTCGACCTCTTCGAACCGTGGTGCGCTTCCGAATCGCTCCAGGAAGAGGTCGCCGGTGTAGATGACGTCTTCGAGGCGCGTGACGCCGTTGGCGCTTCGGACCTCGTACAATCCGCTCCAGCGATCGGTGAACGAGCCGATGATGGCATCGGACTCGAACGGCTCGATCTCGAAGCGCATCGAGCGACGTACTTGCGTGTCGTTTGCTGCCGACACGACCGTCGTCGCGCTCAGATCAAACGCCATCTCGAAGCTGGCGACCCATCTATCTACGAAGTCATCGTAGTTTAGCTCCCTGGCGACATAGTCGACCGGCTCGTCGGTCGCACCCAGCGGGCTAAATAGCGTCTCCGAGCCTACCGGCAGCACCAACCAGGCGCGGTCGGCGTCCGAGAGAGCCGCGCCGTTGGGGTCCGTGACAACCTGGAATTCGATGGGCAGCCCGGTCGTGCCGAACGCGCTCATCGTCGCCTCACCGGCGTAGCTGCCGGCGAGCGGGAACTGGGGAACCAGGGCGAGTTCGTAATTTCCAACGGGTGTGAACAGCTTGACGTGGACCAACTCGCCGTCCTCGCTGGCCGGATCGGCGTCGCCGACCGGGATGACGAAGTTCACCGACCGGGCGCCGCCGTCGGTGCGCTCGACTCGCATCGTCGCCTCGGGGGCGTCGCTGCGCTCGAGTCGATAGGGGAGTCCAGACTCCGGCGCGTTCTGGTCGAGGGTGAGCGAGAAGACGACCTCCGACTGGCCGTCCGCGATTTGAAACACCGTTTCGGGGAGGTTGGTCACGCTCAGGTCGGTGCGAGCGTCGGGCTCTTGCGGAGAACCAGTCGTCGGGACGCAGCGTCCGCGCTCGGTGCACGTTGCGTCGTTAGAGCAGGCGGCGTCTCCCTCACACTCCCGGGCACATTGGCCCTGGAAGCAATGTCGCCCGGTGGCACAGTCCTCGTCGAGCGCGCATCCCGAAAACGAGCTAACTGCCGTGGGCACGCGTTCTGCCGCCTGAACCGGGGAGTTGTCGACAACTTCGTCGTTCGGTCCCGCGTCGCCACATCCCGCAGCGTATAGCGCCATAAATAGGAGCAGGACCATCCAATTGCGAGCAGATTGCACACCTTCACACGTCATTACTTCTTCCGAGTTTGAGCACGAATCAATGTCACCACACGGAAGGGTACGTAGGCGTTCGTCAAAGCGTCTATCACATTTGTCGTCAATCTCCTTGCATTTCTGGCCATCCGGGTCTAGGTGAGTGATTGAAGGGTCCGGCCGGGCTCGCTAAATGTGCATCGTCTCCCAACTTCATCCGACCTCATTGCCGTGGCTCGATGTCTCTAATCGCACAGTCGTTGCTCGAACTCTTCTCGACGTGGGCCGCGCGAGGGCCGCGGAATGCCGCTCAATCGCTCGACGCAGGAGATGCTGAACCGCGCTCCGAGAAGACCGACACGAGCGCCGCCTCGCATCTGGCCTTCCATCAGCTCTACTCGGGGCTCAAGGCTCAATTCTCCGAACAATCCCTGCCATTACTCGCGGTGCGGGCCTGCCAACTGCGCCATCTCAGTTTCTTCGTCAAGCTCGTCGACACGCAGGCGACCGTGCGTGAGGGCATCCAGGCGTACTTGCAGTTGTACAACACGATTGTGGATCCAAAGCTCGCTCGCCTGCAGACCGACAGGGAGCGCGGGACGGACACAATCGTGGTTGATTGGTGGGATAACCCCGAGCTCACCGATTCGCTGGAGTTTCGCTGCGTCTTCGGCATGGGTATCAGCATCCAGACGGTTCGAGCACTGCTGGACGAGCCCGAAGTCAGTGCGCAAGCCGCCTATCTTATGTGTCCCGAGAACGACCAATTCATCGACGACTACGAGGCATTTTTCGGCGGTCCGGTCACACTAGGGGCCAAACAAAACCGCCTCGTATTTTCCAGTCAATTATTCGATCGGGAGCTCGCCCGCCGAGAGTCCCCATCCATGCCTGTTCTGGACGAGATGGCGGGTGAGCAACTCGAACGCCTCGAGCACGCCGCATGCCGGACCGAGCATCTGGTCGACCGCGTGCGTGACTATGTGCGTGAGCACCTTGGCGTGAGCACCATCGATCAAAAAACCGTCGCTCGCGACCTCGCCATGAGCCCGCGCACCCTGCATCGAAAGCTGCAGGAAGAGGGCCACTCGTTTCGCAGCCTGACCGTCGAGATACGCACCGAGAGGGCGCGCGAATTGTTGGCGAAACCCGATTATAGCATCCAGCAAGTCGCCGACGCCCTCGGATACAGCCAGGCGTCGAGCTTCCATCGTGCCTTTAAGCAGTGGAGCGGCCAGACCCCCAACGAGGTGCGGCGAGAGCTGCTCGATTAGAGTCGCTGATCCGACTCGTGCCAGATGCAGCGGTCGAAAATATCGAGCTTGTCGTTGGATCGTGTGCGGGCGACGAAGTCCAGCGCCCAACAGCGTCGGGCTCGCGTCGCGGCAAATTTTGAATAAACTGTGGGCGGTGGCCGTCAGGTCACCAAATACTCACCGGATTCCCGATGGGACGGGTGTGCCGAGATCGTCGCGCACCCGGGCCTATGAGGTAACTATGAAAACCACG
>JBNJFZ010000032.1:35540-41440 GCA_051747295.1 Myxococcota bacterium | reverse complement strand
AGCGGTCCCGGCGGCGACAGAGCGCCGCGCACCGAGCATCAACGCCGCCTCAGGCGGTATCGAAAACAGCGTGCCGCGCCTGATCCGGATTGAGTGGGCCACTCACCCAGCCCCCCACCGACTACCAGTTCATGCCTTTGATCTGCGGCTGACCCTCGCGCTTGTGCGACTTGTAGGACTTGCTGAGCAGGTCGGACATGGTCAGCTCCTGTGGGTCCTTGTCCCACTTGTTCTCGAGGTGGAGCACACCGCGGGGGCAGACTTCCTCGCACAGACCGCAGCCGACGCAGGCAGCACGGGTGAAGTCCTGGTTATTCTGCGCGTAGGAGCGCACATCGATGCCCATCTCACAGTAGTGCGAGCACATGCCGCACGAGATGCACATATTGTCTTTGACGGTGATGCGGAAGCGGCCGAATTTCTGGACGAGGCCGAGGATGGCGGCCATCGGGCAGGCAAATCGGCACCAGATGCGCGTGCCGCCGATGGGGTAGAGGCCCACGCCGACGACGCCCGACAGGATCGATATGACGATGATGCCGTACCAGTGCTGCATGGTGTTTGCGGCCTGCTCGAGCTGGGGGGCGCTGCCCTCGATGACGTAGCTGGCGCCGACGAGGCCGGTCAGCAGCAGGGCGATGAGGAGCACGGCGTGGACCGAGAACTTCTCGAACTTCCAGCTCGCCTCGCTCTTGTCGGAGAGGTGGCGGAACGGGTCACCGGCGGTATTCGCCAGGCCGCCACAGCCACAGACCCAGGAGCAGTACCAGCGCTTCCCGAAGAAGACGCCGAGGATAGGCACCAGGATGATCGAGCCCAGCACGCTCCAGAGGATGAAGAAGGTCGGCCAGTTTTTGATATTGGATGGGTAGAAATACTCGATCTTGAGCGGCCACAGGTAGCTCATGTAGACGCCGGGCTGCTCGAAGGCCTGCAGGATCATGGGGACCGAGTAGGCCAGGGTGGCCTGCACCAGGACCACGACGCTCGTGCGCACGATCTGGTATTTGTTGTGCTTGTATTTGAAGGTCACATAGATGCCGCCGAGCGTGATAGCTGCGGTATACAACGTGCCGTATAGCGTCCACTTGCTGTCCATGCCGAGGGCATTTGCCGCCGGGGTGATGACGTCGGGCATTCCGAATTGGCCGCCGAAATACAGCAGGACGTAGAATGCGATGAGGGTGAACGACAGCCCAAACGCGGTGACACCGCGGTGCGTGACGTCGTGTTTGAGCCAGCCTAGTGTTCCTTGTTGCCTCACAGCGTCACCTCTGTTTCATTCATCTTTTTGAGCGGGACGCGCCCGAATTCCACGTCGAATTGGGCGTCGCGCAGGTTGTCGAGTACGAAGTCCAGCGAGCGCTTCTCCCGGATCCAATTCTCCAGGACGCGGTGGTCCCAGCGTGAGCCGAGCATATTGAAGCCGATGACCCGGTCGTCCTCATCGAGGACGATGCGTTGGCTGATGGGCTCGTCGGGCATCTTCCGAAAGAGGGTCTGGGTGCCGCTCGGCGTATCGGTAACGCTCCCGACGGTCGTAAATTCGAGATCGAGGAATTTGGTGCTGTTGTAGAACAACGGGGGCTCGTACCAGATGTCGTCGCCGAGCATGCTGAGGCCGGCCAGCTTCCCGTGGAGCTTGGCGGAGTACCAGATGGTCTCGATTTTATTCTGGTCCTCGCCCATTTTGATTTCGACGCAGTCGCCGGCCGCCCAGACATTGGGGAGGGTGGTCTTGAAGGCGCGGTCGACGATGATGCCGCGGTTGACTTCGGGAGGGGTATCGACCTGCTCGAGCCACTCGGTATTCGACACGACGCCGATGGCGATGCCGAGCATCTGGCAGTCGATCTTGTTGCCCTGGTTGGTCGTGATGTGGCTCACGCGGCCATTTTCGTCGGGGAACATCTCCTCGAGTTGCTCTTCGAGGCGAAGATCGATGCCGTGCTCGCGGATGTGCTCGGCGATGATGTCCCCTTCTTCTTCGCCGAGCGCCATCGGCCAGAACCAGGGTTCGCGGACCAGGAAGGTCACGTCGACGCCGTGGAAGTTGAGGCATTCGGCGAGCTCGACCCCGATAAGCCCCCCGCCGATGACGACGGCCTGGTCGGTCGAGGGCGTGAGCGCTTCGCACCGGTCGAGGTCCTGCATGCTGACGAGGTGGACGATGCCGTCGTCGACGTTGTCGAGCCCACCAAAGGGAACCATGCGCGGCTTGGCGCCGACCGCCAGCAGCAATTTGTCGTACGGGATGGAGTCGCCGTCGCGCAGATGGAGGCGCTGGGCGTCCGCGTCGAGGTTCACGACCCGGTCGTGCACCAGGTTTATCTGCTGCTTGTCGTAGGCGCCGCGGTCGTAGGGCTCCAGCATCTTGCGCGGCATCTTGTCCATGTACGCATACATGAGCGCCGTGCGACTGAAGAAGTACTCCGACTCGTCGCTGATGACGGTGATCTTTGCCTTCGATGGCTCGTGTCGCTGCCGGATCGCAAATGCCGCTTCGATTCCGGCGACACCGTTTCCGATGATGACGTAGTGCATAGGGTTGCTTCGTAACGGTTTGTGACTTCCGCAAGTGATGACGGGGGAGGCTGCGATAGGTTTCAAATATGTCGGCGTCGGTGACCCGACGAGGCGTGCGTGCGGTATTGTACGCATTTGGTGCGTCGAACGTCGAATAAAAGATCCCCGGCGAACTCGTGGCGACCCAGGACGCCGGTCGTCGTCGGAGCGCGACGTCTCACTCGGCGATCAGTCTGCTGAGGCGGGTGTCAGAGATCGAACGCAGTTCCGTTGCGGCTCGATCACCGACCGCAGATCGTTTAGAATCCAGGAGGCGCCAATCGTCATTTAACGCGTTGAATGCCCATTCACTGCCCGTCTACCGGGGTGGGGCGGTGTAAGGATTCTAACTGGCGTGGGATTTGCAGCCTCATGTGGGTGTTGCGAATGCTAACGGCGAGTCAGGTTTCTGACTGCTCGTCAGGACACAAGAATTTTGAAACGGAGCGCAGAATGAAGTCGGACCGCAAAGGGAAATGGGTGATGCGGAAACTTGGGAGCGCCATTGCACTGACCTCAGCTCTGGCGATGGTCGCTGGGTGCGTCGAGGAAGAATACCAACCGCCGGCTGACGAAGTCACCGTCGGCCAGGAGATCAAAGGTGGTGAGCGCGACTACGAGACCAATGGCGTCGTCGGCATGTTCTCCGGAGCGTCCGGTGGCATCTGCAGCGGAACGTTGATCGCGCCGAACCTGGTCTTGACCGCGCAGCACTGTGTCGCCGAGATCAGCGCGCAACAGGTCATCTGCGGCGAGACGTCCTTCGGGAACACCTACAGCGGTACGCAAATGTTCGTGACGACGGACCCCGAGTTGGAGCGAAACTCCAACTTCGTGCGCGGAAGCGAGATCATCGTACCTCCGGGCGACGGCGATATGTGCGGCCAGGACATCGCGCTGCTTCGCCTCAGTCAGAATGTCCCGGAGTCGACCGCACAGACGATTCCTCCGCGCCTCGATCCGCACGTCTCGCGTGGCGAAGGATATAAGGCCATTGGTTACGGCCACACCGGAGACGGCTCGGGTGCCGGTATCCGGCGTATCCTGACCGGACTCTCCGCACAGTGCGGCGGCGGCACCTGTCCCAGCTACACGAGCGTCACCGACACCGAATGGCTCGGCGAGGGCGGAACCTGTCAGGGTGACTCCGGCGGTGCTGCTATCGACTCCGATGGATTCGTGCTCGGCGCGCTCTCGCGTGGTGCTTCGGGGTGCCGCTCCTCGGTCTACTCGGCTGTGTCCGGATGGCCTGACTGGATGCGCCAGAATGGACGTGACGCCGCCGAACAGGGTGGCTACGCGCCGCTTCCCTGGATGCTCGAAGGCGAGTCGGACGACATCGATGGTGATGGTATTCTCAACGACGACGACAACTGCCCGACGCGCGCCAACCCCGACCAGGCCGATGTAGACGATGACGGAAAAGGTGACGCCTGCGACGACGACAACGACAACGACGGTGTCTCGAACTCCCAGGACAACTGCCCCGAAGTCGGTAACCCCGACCAGAGTGACATCGACGGCGATGGCCTGGGCGATGCGTGTGACGACGACAACGACAACGACGGCGTCAAGAACACCCAGGATAATTGTCCCACGGTTGCCAACCCGAGCCAGTCGGACCTCGACCTCGACGGCAAAGGTGACGCCTGCGACGACACGCTCGACGCTGCGCCGACCGACGGCGACAGCAACAGCTTCGACAGCGGAAGCGAGGGCAGTGGCTGCAACGCCACCGTCCAGGGCTCGCCGATCAGCGCTGCCGCGCACGTGATGATGGGACTGTTCCTGCTCGGGCTGGTCTCCGTCTTCCGTCGTCGCCGCCGCTAGTCTATCCGACCCAGCACACTATCCGGGTTCGCCATATCGGCGGACCCGGATTTTTCTTTGGACTCCTTAGACGCGAGCCTCCACGTCGTCAGGCCAACTCCTGGCGCGAGCGCCACCGACGACCAGGCACCAACGTGACTATGCGCTACAACGAGATTCCGCTGCCGGCTTCGGAGTTCGGCGAACAGCTCTACGGGCGCGGCTATCGGCTGGTGAGTGAGTACGGGTTAGGCCTCGACGAAATCGTCTGGGACGCCGATGAAGTGCTGTGGGACTGGCTGATGGATGCCAGTCGCATGCTCAAGCGCGCTGTTCCGAAGGTCTTCACCCTCGATTTTAGCCATCGTGAGTACTACACCGTTCGGCCGGGCGTCTTCGAGTTTATCTGGGGTATGCGCCACGCGAGCTTCGATGCGGGGCGCGACCCGTACATGCGCGTGTGGACGAACGGCTATCCCTGGCGCATCTGGAAGGTAGCCCACGAGATTCCGGGTTTCGCCGAGTTGCTGGGGCCGCCGGCGAGCGTGGGAGACGAGTTGCACGAGAGCTTCATCCACCATCCGCGCGTGTTTTATCGAGGAGACTATGTCGACGCAGTGCGCGGCTTGTTGGGAGACCTGGGCCGCATCGAGCACCTGCTGGCCGACGTCTCGGCCGAGGTGCGCGCCCTGATCGCGCGGCAGCTGCAGCACGCGCCGTTCGACTCGAGCTTCAAGCTGCCGGAGCTCGCGCGGCTACGCGACAAGCAGGGCTTCCAGAACGCGCGGATTCTCATCGACGACCGCTTCCATAATATCGACCGCTTCGTCGCCTCCGGCCGCTCCGGCATTCACCTGCAGAGTCGCTCCCCCCGCATCATCCTGGACAAGGTCCCGAACACGGTCTGGCGTGAACCTCGAGCATGGCTCGAGCGGCTCGTGAGCGATGTCGCCCTCGATATCGCCGCGGGTCTCGAGCGGTTCGCACACCGGCGTGCCTCGGGCGTGGTCACGGTCGAGGCGACCCCGAGTCCGCGCGAGCACGAGCTCCTCGAGTTCGAGATCGACGTGCCCGATCATCGGCTGCGCGACGAGTGGATCGAGCCAATTAGCTCGCTCAAGAAGTCCTTCCAGGCGATATAACCCTACCGCCACTGCGTGATATGCAGACCGACGCTTTGCTCGAGGCGTGCTCTCTGCTAGCCTGAAGTTAAGGTTTATTCCGCAAAATTTGTTGCTGCAGCTGCCGAGGTATCGGATGCGCAGGTCCGACGGTCGTACGCGCTCGTTTTTTCGTGCCCGGAGGGGAATCTTTGTCGCGTGTGTGTTCGCGATGCTCTCCCTCGTGATTGCTCCGGGATGCAAGTTCGATGATCCCGGAGGCACGGGCCCGAACAACGGGGACTCGGCCGACGCCGACGTCATCGATGATATGGATGGCGCTGTCGACGTCGCGGAGGACGCGACCGAGGACGCGACCGACGACGCCATCGACACCGAAGATGATGCGACGGATGCCGCCGATGC
>JBNJFZ010000032.1:0-35440 GCA_051747295.1 Myxococcota bacterium | reverse complement strand
CGCCGATGCGACCGGTGCCGGCTACATGGAGCCATGTACCGAGGACGCGGACTGCGCGTCCGGGTACTGTCTCGATACCGAAGCCGGGCTGCTCTGCTCGACTGAGTGCTCCGACGACGCAGAGTGCGGCACGGAGTGGGTGTGCGATCCGCCGAACTACGGCTCCGCCGACTCGATATGCTTTCCCCCGACCAATGACATCTGTGCGACCGACTGCACGAGCGACTCGGATTGCTCGGTCTACGGAAGCCTGTGCGTCGAGATCGACGGACGCTCGGTGTGCAGCCGCTCCTGTGACCAGCGAGCCTGCCCCTCCGACTACAACTGCACGGAGACCGACAGCGTCGACGGTACGACCAGCTTCCAGTGCCTGCCAGGCGCTGGTACCTGCGGCGATTGCACCGACTCCGATGGCGATGGATTTGGAGTCGGCGCGGACTGTTCGCAGATCGACTGCGACGATACGGACAGCGACGTGAATCCGGACGCGAGCGAGCGCTGTAACGGCGCCGATGACAACTGTGACGGCGTCGTCGACGAGGGCTGTGGTTGCGACTTCGACGGCGAGACGGACGGGGTCTGCGCGACGGCGACTGTCGACGGCGACGGTGATTGTGCACAACCCTCCGATTACGAAGCCGATGAGGTCAGCTGCGACGGCCTCGACAACGACTGTGACGGGGTGGTCGATGAAGGGTGCGACTGCGACTTCAATGGAAGCAGCGAGGGTGTGTGCGCCAACTCGACCATCGGAAGCGATGGTAATTGCGCGCAGCCCACCGACTACGAGAGCGACGAGACGTCCTGCGGCGATACGCTCGACAACGATTGTGACGGCGTCGTCGATGAGGGATGTCCGTGCGACTACGACGGCAACAGCGACGGCGTTTGCGGGACTGCGACCATCGACGACACGGGCAACTGCGCGGCTCCGACCACCTACGAATCCGACGAGAGCACCTGCGGTGACGGCCTGGACAACGACTGCGACGGCGCCGAGGACGAGGGCTGCGCCTGCGATTACAACAACGAGTCGGACGGAGTGTGCGGGACCGCGACTCGCGATAGCTCGGGCGCCTGCCAGGAGCCGACCGAGTACGAGGCCGACGAGACGGCGTGCGACGGAGCCGACAACGACTGCGACGGTCAAGTCGACGAAGGATGCACATGTACCGACGGCGACACGCAAAACTGTTACAGCGGGCCGTCCGGCACGGCCGGAGAGGGCCTGTGTCAGCAAGGTACGCAGACATGTTCGGGTGGGACGTGGGGGAGCTGCGACAACGAGGTGCTTCCGACGACCGAGACCTGCGGCAATAACACCGACGAAGACTGCGATGGCCTCGTCGACGAGGGGTGTCCCTGTGACTACAACGGCACCTCGACGGGCGTTTGCTCCGGAGGAACGCTCGATGGCTCCGGCACGTGTACGGCACCGGCCGACTACGAATCTCCCGAGTCCAGTTGCGACGGTAAGGACAATAACTGCGACGGAACGGTCGACGAAGGCTGCTGCGACAACGTCGATGCGGCGTCTACGGTCCAGTCGACGAGTGCCTGTTTGACCAACGGCACCAGCGCTCAGTCCGCCATCGTGGTCGAGTTGGTCGACACCGCGGGCAACCCGGTCACCGGCTCGACCGTCACGATGTCGACCAGCGCCGGCTCGCTCACCGGGGTCAACTCGAACGGGAACACCTACTACGCAATCCTGACTCCTCCTGCGACATCCGGCGTGACCGGCACGTCCGTCTCGGTGGAGGCCACCGACGCCTGCAGCGGCTCGACCGTCCAGCTAACCTCGGTCAACGTGGCGTTCGCAGATCCGATTAACGGGACGGCCGGAGGCGCTGGCGGATGCCAGGCCGACGGAAACGTCCGCGTACAGGTGGTGCAAGCCGAGGACGGCACGCCGATTCAGGGCGCCAACGTCATGGTCGGCGACCAGGAGAATACGTCGGCCTACGAGTCGACGTTCGGCTCGGCCGGGTCGGGTTCCAACACCGGCACGACCGACGCTCAGGGCTACATCGAGTTCAACGACTTCGGGACCGTGCTCGATACGCCGGTCACCGTGACGGCCGCTGCGAGCGGTCGTGCGTACAAGTCGATGATGGGGGCAGATGCGGCCGACTTTATCCTCCCGCTCGAGGCCATCAACCCGAATATCGATACGGGCACCTATTCGGGTAGGTTCACCGGTATCGACAACGGCGGCGACGTCGACGCCGGCCTGATGCTCGGCGATGTCGACTCGAACTCGCTGCTCAACTTCAACCTGGATAAACTGCTGGCCGACGATGAGTGCTATCAGAGCGGTAGTTCACTCGTCGACGACTCCCTGCTGCCGGGCAACACATATATCCCGGCACAGACTCTACGAGTCTTCGGGTTTCCTGTGGGGATCAACGAGAAGACATATACCTCACCTAAACTCGAGTACGGCAGCCGCAAGCTCGTCGGCCTGGCCGGCGAGACGACCACGAACGCGGCGACGTCGGGTGACTTCGTCTCGATCCTGCAGGAGCTCGATCTGCAGAAGATCGGCGTGCGGACCGAGAACGTCAGCACCGCGTCGACCACCGGATACGATATCCCGATGGACACCGACCTGTCGCCCAATATCTCCTGCGAGCACTCCAACTTCCCGACGGGGTCCGACCTGTTCTGCCTCACAAACGGGGACTGGGACTCGCTCAACGACGCTTCGACGCCGCTGGGCGCCGGGCGTCTGTTCCTGATGGGGCTCGGGGTGATCTCGACCGCGACGACAAATAATGCTTCGTACACCATCAGCGACGTGACCACAGTTGCGGACAGCGGTGACTTCGCCGGCATCGAGTACTTCGGCGCCAGCGCCGCGCTCTACCTCGACTCGGGGAACGCGCCATCGCCGGACCTGGCCAACGGGGCCACCATCATCGCGCGCCGCAGCGCCAACCAATTCGACGGGACCGGCGGCACGCTCGTCTATGATGACTACCTGCCGCTTCGAACGCTTACCCGCCAGCAGCGAAACTTCGCGGCCTCGGCTGTGAGCAGCGGTTCCTATCCGTCACCGCACTACACGCGCACGCTCTTCCAGCACAACATCACCGAGACCTACGACGCCTGCGGGACCGATGACGCGGAGCGCACCATCACGGAGACGTACTGGACCGTGTACGCGCCAGCGTCGATGAATAGCTGGGACCTCCCGATTCCACCGGCCGGCTGGCCGCGTCAGACGAACGGTATCTACTCGGGCATGATCAATCCGAATAATACAACCGACGACGACACGGTTACGTGGTTGCACACGACGCTCCACGAGGCGCCCAATGCCTCGACGTTCGACTACGATACCTTGCGCTTCAATACGCTCCGCGAGGCCGTGACGCATGTCACGCTCAACTCCCAGGAGCTGTAGTTTAAAGCACGCACACACCGCGACCGGGCGAGGTGCTTTCGAGCGCCTCGCCCGGAGTTATTTTAGCGTCCTGGCGGGGCTTGACGCGGCGCATCATCCTTGAATTCTTCGGCATAAAACTATAGAGGGTGGGCGTTGTGTCGGTCGCCGCAGCGCGGCCGAAAAAGCCTCGTGCGCGAGGCTGAGAGACTGCTTTACCCCCCATTCGAGCTGTAACGACGTGGCCCACAGATCAGAAGACGTAGAGATCGCGATGAGTAGCGAGCCCTCCATCGAGGCGTTTCGCGAGGTCCCCAAGACGGGCGTTATCTTTGTGATGACCGAGGCGGACAGGGCCGGGTACGACCCGGAAGATCCCGAGTGGACGAACTTCGGTCAGGGACAACCCGAGATCGGCCACCTGCCGCTCGCACCAGAGCGTATAGAGTCGCTCGAGATCTCGGAGGCCGACCACGAATACGCGCCGATTTCGGGTATTCACGAGCTCCGCGAAGCCGTTGCCCAACACTACAACGATATGTATCGGCGGGGAAAAGAGTCGAAGTACACCGCCGAGAACGTCTGTATTTCGCCGGGGGGTCGGGCAGGGCTCACGCGCGTCGCGGCTGGCCTCGGTACGATCAACCTCGGGCACTTCCTCCCGGATTACACCGCATACGAGGAACTCCTGGGGCTGTTTCGGCTGTTTTCGTCGATCCCCATCCTGCTCGATCCTGCGAAGGGCTACGACTTTCCGGTCGAGGCGCTCGAGCAAGAGGTGCTGGGCCGTGGGCTCGGTGCGCTATTGATGTCGAACCCGTGCAACCCGACCGGTAAGCTGGTCGGCGGTGAGGAGTTGGAGGCGTGGGTCGATATGGCGCGTCGGCTCGACTGCACGCTGATCATGGATGAGTTCTACAGCCACTATATCTGGGATCGCGATCCGGCCGAGGCGACGGCAGCGTCCTACGTCGAAGATGTCGACAAGGACCCGGTGGTCATCGTAAATGGATTGACCAAGAGCTGGCGCTACCCCGGATGGCGCGTCTCGTGGACCCTGGGGCCCAGGCAGGTCATCGACCGCCTCGCGAGCGCCGGCAGCTTCCTGGACGGAGGCGCGAGCCGCCCACTGCAGCGCGCTGCCGTGCCTCTGTTGACTCGCGAGCACGCCGAGGGTGAGACAAGAGCCATCCAGAGTACGTTTGGAGCGAAGCGAGATCTGCTCGTCGAGCGACTCCGCGCGATGGGTGTCAAAATCGAGCGTCCGCCGGATGGCACGTTTTACGTGTGGGGTGAGGTCTCGGGTCTGCCCGAAGGCATCAATTCGGGCATGGACTTCTTCAAGGCGGGGCTCGAGCACCAGATCATCTGCGTGCCCGGTGAATTCTTCGACGTGAACCCCGGACAGCGTCGTTCGGGGCGACCGAGCCGATTCCGAAACCACGTTCGGTTTAGCTTCGGCCCGCCCATCGACCAACTCGAGCGTGGGCTCGATCGCCTCGACAAGATGATAGAAGACGCGTCGTGACGTGTCTCAGAACCGCAGCGTGACGCCCGCGCCCACATCACCCGGGCCGGGCGTCAGGACCATGAGCGGGTCCTTTTTCTCGCTCTCCTGATGTTGCGAGTACTCGTACAGGATCCAACCGCCACCTCCCGCGACAAGCGCGCCGCCGATGACGTAGCTGACGACCGCGGTCGTGGCCTGACGCTTGCGCTCGGCGGTCAATCTGTCGAACTCCGGGGTGCCGCGGGGATAGGGCTCCCGCTCGCGGTCGGTGCTCGGAATCACGGCGAGGTCGTAGACCAGGCCCACGACCAGCATCGCTCCCCCTGCGCCTGCAACGCCGAGCGCGTAGGGATCGACTTGAAAGCCATCTTCTTCGGGCTCGGCGAGCTTCTCGACGACCGGCTCTTCCTGGGTCGGCTCGGGCTCGCCTTCGGTGAGCTCGAAGCGAAGCAGCTCATCTTCGGCCGGATCCAGGCGCACGAGTTGCTTCTCGGTCTCATACCCTTCTTTTTCCAGCGTTAACTCGTGGTCGCCGCTCATCGCGCCCACCAATTCGATAGGGGTTTCTCCGACCGCTCGGCCGTTGAACTTGACCGTCGCGCCTCTGGGGAGCGTCAGGATTGTAAGCCGGCCCGCCAGGTCATCGGAGAACTGACTGCAGGTCTCGCGCTTGCTCATGCGCTTTTTGGCAACCTTGGAGAAGGCCTCCTCGGCCTCGGGGTGGTTTAGATACGATCGATAGTAGACCAGGGCACGCGCGCAGTCGCCCATCTTCTCGTAAGACCGAGCGATATTTAAAAGCAGGCGGGGGTTTTCCTTGATGCGAAACGCCGCGCGAAGGCTCTCGATGGCATCTCGATAATTCGCCTGATCGTAGGCTGTCTTGGCCGCCGCGACCCTCGCGTTGAAGCGCTTGGTCTGCGAGTCGACTTGCTCGGTCTCGTCCTGAGCCAACACCGGTGAAGCGCAGACCATCGTGGCGAAGACGACTGTCGAGATGAGGATGCTGCGTCGAAACAAGGTAGTTCTCGCTGGGCAGATACGAGCTATGCACGCTGTCTAGAGTAACGGAGCGTCGCGAGTCCGACAAGAAATGGCGTGACCCGGTGCGCCTAAAGTCCGCCGGGTAGGCGCATCATGCGGATGCGCAGCCGATTGCGCCAGCGCGTGTTCGGGTGAAGTCCGTGCGCATAGCGTAGATACGCGGCGGCTCGGTCGTGCTGCCCCTTCGCGGCGCTGACGTCCGCGAGGACGACCAGTGCCTCGGCCAGATCCGCGTCGCCGGTCACCTCGGTTGCACGGCGCGCAAACCGGTGTGCGTCGTGGAGTCGGCCGACCGCGAGGGATGTGCGAGCCCGCACGCGCCAGACGCGAGCGGGGACATCCTCGTCCGCCAGCAGTTGCAGGCTGAGCTCAGCTCCCTCAGCGTAGTCATCTGCGACGGCGAAGTCTCCTGCATGTCGGTGGAGGCGAGCCAGCTGGACGGACACCGAGGGGTTGATGGTGAGGGCCGATGCGTTTGTGAGTTCGGGATAGACCGACTCGAGCAGCGCCAGGCCGTGTTCGGCGACGCCGGCATCGATAAAGCAGTTGGACACGCGGGACATGAGCTCCTGGGAGATGCGCGTCGTCAAGTACGGAGGCAGCAACATATAGCGCTTCAAGAGGCGCTCCTGCAGGGCATCTGGCCCTGCGGCCATCGCGTCGACGAGCACTCTGCAGTGGTCTGTGGGGGCGAGGGCGCTCGCGTCGAGCACGGCGTGGATAGCGGCAGCGCCGCGTTCGGGAGCATCGCCCAGCAAGTCGAGGCGCGCTCGGGCGAGCGCACCGTACGGGATGTCCTCGGCGCCCTCTACGCGCTCGAGCAGATGCGCTGCGAGCTCGAGCTGGCCGAAACTCGTCGCTTCGTTCGCCAGCATGCTGGCGACGTACGTCGGGGTCGGAAGCCTGGCGATCACGAGCTCTCCAAGCTGCCGGGCCTGATCTGGCCGGCCGGTTCGCACCGCGGCCGAAAAGAGCCCGAGGTTCGTCAAGACGGGCATCGACTCGAGGTCGACACCGGGGGTGACGAATTTCGCGAGCTCGGCGAAGAGCTCGTGCTCTAGCAGGGCTTCGACGAGGCGTCGGACGCGGATATCGTCGTCGCCGAACTGCTCCACATAGGTGTCCAGCCTGGCGCGACCGTGTTCCTCGGGGGCATTGACGAGCTCGAGGACGAGCAGCGACACCGCTGGCGCTGGGTCCGCGGGGTAGGCCTCGACTCGAGCTTCGAGCTCTCGACGGTGGTGCTCGACGGCGCCGATCGGCGGCCACAGCAGCGGTCCGCCGGCAATGACATTGCCCCGCTTTCTGGCGGGCGAAATGTGCCGCACGAACTTGTCGCTGTTCTTCGCAGGCGAAATGCGCCGGTCGAGTCGTCGGAGGAGCTCGGTCGCGTTCAGGTTCGACACGAGCATGTCTGCCTGACGCCATTGGTTCTGCGTGCCCAGGACGCCACCGATGGCCTCCAACTGTGCGAGGGCGTCGAAGTCGCCGGTCTGGAGCGCGATCTGTCGTGCGGTGCGCAGATTCAGGCGCTTCGTCGAGACACCGAACATCGCTGCGTCCTGGTATCTGTCGAGCTTGTGCTCCTCACCGCGCTCGATGGCGATATCCAGCAGTGCTCCGGTGAACTCGCCGCGTGACGGTTGAAAGGGGGGCGCTCCGCCGCCGTCCAGGAGCGCTCGAGCGGCGTCGTGGTGTTCCCGAAGCGTCATGAGGCGCACGAAGTCGCCGAGGACGCCGCGGGGTAGGTCGCCGGCGACGTCCTGAAGCTCGCCGACGTCGCCGAGGACGAGCCGTTTGTGTGCGAGCTCCAGCGACGCAGATTCGCCGTCTACCGATGCCAGCAGCGCGCGAGCCTCGGGCGCATAGCCCATGACCGCGGCGACGCTCAGAGTCGTCAGTGCGCGATCGGCGTCGCGGCTTCGGTGCGGGCCGGCTCGTTCGGGAACCGCGAGCAAATCGCGCGCCTCCCCAAGCGCGGATGCGATCTCGCCGTTCGAGATGTGCTCGGCCCTGTCGAATGCGAGTGCTGCTTGCGCGAGTTGGTCGGCCATCCCGGTGTCTTCGGCGGGCATCCGGGCGGTTGGTCTTTGTCCGGTGATGGCGGCATAGAGCTGGAAGTCGGCGAAGCGTGTCAGGGCCGACGCCGAAGAGCTGCGACGAGGGTATGTCTGCGCGTGGAGGCTGCTCGCCGACGCCGCGTCGCCTACGAGCATCGCGGCGACCCAGGCGCCTGGATGTGGCTTCCCCGTCTGCAGGTATGAGCGAAGCTGGTCGTGGCGCGCGTCGAGCACGTTGAATTGCACGTATGCAAGTGCGTCGCCGTGAGACTGACGCGCTCCGGCCGCATTGAGCTGATCCGTAAATTCCTGGAGGTGTCCCAGACGGATGATAGCGTCGCGGATCGACAAATAAGGCTTGCGCTGGTGCGCCCCGGAGCTCGTTGGGGCGCCGCTCGACTGAATCACGTGTTGTGCGACCGGCCAGTCGAGTCCGTATTGGAGTGCGTCCCACACGTGATTCGTCGTCACGGCTCCGTTGTCGGCGAGGTCGGTGAGCTCGAAGTCGGACAAGTCGACAGCCGAAGCCAGCCGATTTTCGCCAGCGAGATCGAGCGTGTCGATGAACTCCTCGCTCTGCGGCGAGCCGGTTCGCTCGAGCTCGCGCGCGAACGCGTCTTGCAGCCCCGTGCGCTGGAGCGTCGATCTCAACCGGCTCCACTGTCCCGGTCGCAGGCGTCTGGTTCCGAAGCCACGGCGCGGGTCGGAATCGAGTGCCACGAGTGCTTCGGCTGCGTCGGTCGTCTGCCCCATGCGCAGAAACAGCTCGACGCGCAGGAGGATCATCCGAGGCGGATCGGGGTCGAGCGGCGAGTCGTAGGCGGCGATCGCCTCGAGCGCACGCTCGGGTTGGTTCTGCCGGGTTAGCTCCAGCGCAAACTGATGCAGGCGGGCCGAGTCGTCCGACAGATCCGGGAGCAATTTCATCGCTTCGTCGAACTGATCGCGTTGGAGGTACGCCTCTGCCAGGGACAGAGTCCACGCCGGAGGGCCGCTTTCGAGCGCTGCGATCCGCTCGACGCGCTCGATATACTCATCGTAATAGCCGTAGTCCCAGAGTACGCGTAGATCGGTCGCATCCTGTGGTTCGATCGTCAGTTTACCGCCCGGGGCATACCGTTCCCGATAGTCGGCGGTCCGTTCGATGAACGCCTGGCCGCGCCCCTGCTGCATCAAGAGGTGGCCGAGCCCGGCACGGCCGTCTCGATTGACTCGGACACGCATAGACTGCGGCGTGTCGGGATGCTCGGCGGCCCGAATGGCTGCACGCAGGAAGTACTCGGCCGACGCGAGTTCCCCGGCGGCCGCGGCCCGTTCTGCAGTCTCGATCGCAAAGCCCGCCCGCAGACGTGGCTCCAAGAGCTCGTATCGGCGCCGTGCGACATGCGCGGCTGCCCGATAGCGCCCGGCGCTCTCTAGAATCGACGTGTAGTGCCTCCAGAATACCCTGGGTTCGGTCGAGTCTCGCATGTCGAGCAAATACTGCTCTGCGACGTCGTGATAACCGGCCTTGGTCAGGTCTTCGAGCAGCCGCGCATCGAGCTGCCGTCGCGAGCGAAGCCGCTGGACGAGCCTGGAGTAATACGAACGGGCAGCGCTCGAGCTTCGGACGGCGCTGTCGAGCGAGCTTTCCGTCTCCGAGCGTCCGCGCGCGTCGATTTGTCGAACGTATGCGGTATGCAGGGCCGCCGCGAAGCGTAGCTCATTCGTGGACCAGTCGGAGGCGGGCGGGGACTCCTCTTCGAGTTCCGCGAGTACTCCACCCAGGATCTCGGTATCGACAACGGCGTCGCGGTAGCGACCCAGACCGCGTCGCGTGGGGCGGGCCGTCAATTCGTGCGGGCGCTTCAAGTACCGCTTCTCGAGGTAGGTAAGGGCGGCGTCCCAGCGGTCGTTCTGCGCATACATATCGAGCAATGCCCGTGCGAGCCGCGCGTTGCGGCCGCCGGTTTCGGCATAGGCCTCCAGGATCTGGGCTCTCGCTGGTCCGGGGAGGCGGTCGAGGCGCAAGCGACTCGCCAGGACTTCGATGCTGGTCGCGGAGGCCGCATTCTCGGCCAGAAAGCCCGAAATGCGATGCTGTACTTCTTCGTGCTCGCCGGCGCGGTGCAGGGCCGAGATGTAGACGGCCAGGTGCGTGCTCCCGCCTCGCTCGGCTGCTTCCTCGAAGAAGGGCAGGGCGCGCTCGAGTCCGACGAGGCGCTCGAGTTGATGGCCCGCCATCTGCCACTGTGCCGCGGAGACGTACGGCCGCTTCAGGGTCTTCTGGTAGACCTCGACAGCTCGTTCGGGATGGCCCAACCGGGCTTCGAGCTCGGCGATCTTGCCTACATTGGTGACGTAGGAGTCGTTCTCGAAGGCCTTCCAGAGCATGTCCGCGGCGCGCTGGAGTTGGCCCTGGCGCTCGAATTCGGCCGACAGAGTGCGCAGTCGTCCTCCATGCTCGCCAGCCAGGTTTTCGAGGCGGTCAGCCGCTTCTCGCGCGTAGGTGCTGTGCCCGATGTCGCTCGCACGCCGGTAGAGTTGGGTGGCGTGGATCCAACGGCTTGGGGCGCGCGCGACGGCTTTGCGAGTCCATTCCACCGACCGGTTCGTCCAACCAGCTTTCTCCATCCAAGATGCGACCCTCGCGTACGCCGACGCGTCGCCCACGCGCTGGACGAATTCATCCGCCACGCCCATCGCCTCCTCCGTCATCCCGCGATCGGCGTATTCGGCGAAGATCCTCGCAGCGGTGTCGATGCCGGGCGCCTCCGAGGAGACGCGCTCGAGGAATTCATCGCCCAGTTTGGGATGCCCCATGTCATCGAGTATTCGGTAGGCCCGCAGTAGCAGGCGCTCGTCCGTGGAGTCGTCGGTGCCGAGGCGCAGATCATCGCGTACGTCGGTGGGGCTGGCGCCGTGATTAGCACGGAAGCGTGCGCGGCGAAGGTGCATGTCCTGACTCACGATACCCGCGCGGTCCAGCTTCGGCTCGACCTCCTCGAGCCATTCGAGGCCGACGTCCCCGAGCTTGTGCTTCGAGAGCAGTTCGAGCGCGACCGAGTATTTCGAGGCGGTCGGACTTCGGACCATCAGGTACTGCGTCAGAGCGCTCTTTATCTGCCCGGGCTCTCGTGTCTCGACGGCGAGCTTGGCGTCGACGAGTCGTGCAGATTGCACCAGATCGTCCGATAGCGACGCGCCCTCGGACTCGATGGCCGCCTCCACGGGCGCGAGCACCTCGCGTGCATCCTCGTACCGCTTCGACATCATGTATCGCCGGGCGGCGGCAATTCTCTCCTCGTGGAAGTGCTCGGGGACGAGGGCCGGGTGCTTCGGTCGGATCGCGGCGAGCTCGTTCATCGCGGCGAGGCGCGCGGGGCTGTGGTTCATCGCGACGATGAACTCGCCGAGAAAGTCGACATAGGCGTCGGTGGAGAGCAATTCGGGGTGTTCGTCTCGCAGACGCGACAGACGCTCGTACGCGTCGATCGTCTTCGGGCCGTCCATCAACCCCTCGACGCGCGATCGAAGCACGGCCTGCTTCAGTTCGGGGTCCCGGGCGAGTGACTCGCGTACGCTCGAGGCAGCCTCATTCATGCCTCGCCGCTCGTAAGCTGCGATGAGGCTAAATCGGGCGTGCTTCTGGGCGGTAGCGACCGATTTGCTGGCCTGCTGAGCCGCACTCTGCTCGGGGCTTGGCTCGTCCGTGGCATCCATCCACGTCGCACAGCCGGTCAGGTGCATGACACACAGGAGCACCATCGCCCCTGGGAGGCAGGTCGAAAGCCGTCTGAATCGGGTGCTCACGCCTCGGCAGACTCGACCGTGAACGGACGCATCCATTTGATGGGCGATTCTTGCCCTATCGCGGCGACCTCGAGCCGGAGGAGCGCAGAGGCCGATTCTCTCGCCGTCCCGACGATTTCGACGGAGCGGTGGGTCTGTGCGAGCAGCCCGTTGGCGTAGTCGCGATTCTTCTTCTTGGGCTTGGGGTCGAGCGGATATTCGAGACCCTGGGGCAGGGCGGCGTCCTCGATGGTCGCCACGTAGGTGTCCTTGGAGTCATCCGTGGCCACAAAGTCCGCCCTGGCCGTACCCATCTGGGCGAATTCGGGCGCGAAGAGGCCTTTTTCGATGGCCTCGCCACTCAACCAGACCTGAATCCCCTCTCCGGGGCGACCGGCGCTGCGAATCTCGACCGGCAGGCGAGCAGTCTCCCCCTTTTCGAACGTCCACTTTTCGGGCGCATCTTCGATGACGGGGAAGTTGATGCGCGTGGCCTCGGCGGCCTCGGTCGGGACATAATTGGGCGCTTCGAAGTCCTCTTCTCGCACGGCGCGTTCGAATCGGCTCAGGAAGTTGTCTTCCTGAATCATCCATACGTTGTGCTTCATCTGGCCGAATTGCACATAGCCCGGCCCCTGCAGCAGGCAGTGGCGCCGGTCGCGGTCGACAAAGCAGTCGATCTCGTGCGGATAGCCGTCGAAGTGCAGGTCGAAGGTTCGGACGTCGGCCATCGTCCCCAGCGTCAAGATGCGCGCCTGTAGCCCCGAGTGTTCGATGCCCTCGGCCGAGAGCACCATAGCTCGTCCACCGTCGAGCATCTCGAGCGAGCCGAGGTTCCAGAAGGTTCGTCGATCGATGGCCTCGCCGCTTTCGTCGAAGTGCGAGATGAGGCCTTCGGCGTCGGGATAGCCGTGCGCGACCATGATGCCGTCGTTTGTACAGACGGCATGGAGTATGCCGTCGTACGACGTGGGTACTCGCCATGTCACGTCGATCTCGGAGCCGTAGGCCGGAATACGACCGATGAGTCCGGCTCGCTTGTCGACCACGGCGATACCGTAAAAGTTCGAGTGAAGCTTGAGGTCTGAGGCTGTCAAATCCCGCCCGGAGCCCAGGCCGACGCGGTCGGAGACCTCGAGGTTTTCTTCGGGGAGCAAGCCGTCGGGCCAATCTACATCCACCGGCTCGGTCATCGACAGGCGGTGTTCCCAGTTCTGGTATTCTTCCTGTGGAGGCCGGCCACGGGCTATTTTTAGCGGCGAGTCCGTGTCTTCCCCGTCGGAGTAAACGACGACGATCTCGTTGTCATTGAGCGCGACGATGGCATGCGGCTCCCAGTCGTATTCGACGACCGTGATGTCATCTTCGAGCTCGAGCTTCAGGGCATTCTTCGAGGGGAGCTTGAGCCATATCGTCTCTCCAGATGGCGACACCGAGAAGACCTCTGGATCACAGCGGTCGGCGGTGAAATCCTCGATGTGACGGGTGACTCCCTCTTCGAGGATATGGATGCCGGTTTCGTCGAAGAGAACGTGGCGTGTGCCGTTCGTCCAAATAGGCATGCGTTTTTGTCGTGGCTCGAATTCATATCAATAGACGTTCCACACAAATATGTGCAGGCGCGCACACATTTCAAGGTGCCCGTGTCGATCTTCGTTCATCCGCCGAACTTCACGTCGAAGCTCGCTTCGATTGCGGCGTGGTCGGAGAGGAATGTCGTATCACAGCTATTGTCCTTCATCGGGCGATGGGAGGCGCTGCGGAGCTCCAGCGTGCGATCGGGAGCGCTGCTGGGTGGCCCCATGCTGATGACGTAGTCGAGGCGCTGGCGGCGGTCGACATGGGCGGGTTGTCCGGCGTCGGCGCAATCGTCGAGGCCGTGGTTTGCGCAGTTGTAGGTATTGACTGCACGGGTGTCTACTTCCTCGGGCGCCCAGGGCCCGAGCACCTCACGAGCGGTGTCCATCGGGAATCGTGCGCACGGGGCGCCGCTGTCTCCGCAGATACTCCCGAGCTTCGTCATCATGCGGTCGTACTCGTCGGCCGACGGGGTCGAACGATCGTAGTGGAGCCCGTCGACGTTCAGGTCGCCCATCAGGAGCGTCGGCCAGTTTTCGATGTCTGTATTTTGGTCGAGATACCCGCGAATCTGGTCGAGTTGGGTCGAGCGGGCGTCTTGCGAGCCCTGGGACCCACCGGAGTTCAAGTGCGTGGCGATGACGTTGAACTTCACATCCTCGGAGACCCGGACCAGCGCATGGATGAACCCTTTGGCGGCCATACAATCGTTGAAGGTACCGCTGCAGTCATCGAAGCGCTTGGACGTCCAGTTCTCGATCGGGAACTTGCTGAAGAGCGAGAGACCACCATTGGTCTCCAGGCCCTCTCGCAGTGGCTTTCTGAGGACCTGGTAGGGGTAGCTTTCCTCGAGTTTGTGTCGCAGGACCTGTGTCGCGCGGAGGTCGAATGTCTCGGTGAACGCGATCAGGTCATACTCTCCGCCATCGCTCTCGAGGGTGTCGCCGATGCGAAGCGAGCGGCAGAAGTTGTCGTCACCAAGGCCGACCGGCAGAGGTCGCATGAATGCGTTGTAGGCGAGCACGTCGATGCCGTCCTGGGCTGCCCGGGTGACATCGGTCACAGAGCTCTTGGCCGGCGGGAAGTAGACCTGGGAGTTTTGCTCCGCAGGGGCAAAGACGAGCAGGGCGACGATGCTAAACAGGTAAAACTCGCGCAAGATACTACCAACGGCTGCGGAAGTGACAACGACAAGCAATGACTACGTTTTTTACAATACACGAGGCTGACTGATCATTCATTGAAGTTTCGGGGATATGAACGTGTCAGCATCGCGACATATTCTCAGAATCCGAAAGACTTTGTCGGAGAGGCCACTGATCTCCATTAATTGGTGCGGGCTTCGCCATCGGCACCGGCTGCGCCTGAAGAGGAGCCGCCCGTGCCGGCATTCCCGACGCGCAGTGTATTTGTCCCGGGCAGTGAAACGGTCGTGTTCTGACGGAAGACGCTTATCGAGTCACCGCCGCGGCCGCCGCCACCGTGGCCACCGTTGCCGCCGGCACCACCGCTGCCACCGTTGCCGCCCTCACCGATTTCACCGCTACAGTAGGTGTCCCCGAGTCCGCCGGAACCGCCGCTGCTGCCGCTGCCGCCGGAACCGCCGTCGCCCCCATTGCCCCCGTTTCCGCTGGTGACGACGTTATTTTCCAGCGTGACACCGCTGGAGTCGATGAGGAAGATGCCGAAGCTTCCTCCGCCGGCGGTGCCACCCTGGCCGGCGACGCCGCCGCAGCCGCCGCCACCGCCACCGCCGCCGCCGTTTCCGGAGCCGTTGATACAGAAGAAGCAGCCTTGACCACCGCCGCCACCGCCACCGCTGCCGCCGTTGC
Source organism: Myxococcota bacterium (assembly GCA_051747295.1). GTDB lineage: Bacteria > Myxococcota_A > Bradymonadia > Bradymonadales > Bradymonadaceae > JBNJFZ01. Next base: position 20,257 of record JBNJFZ010000032.1, on the reverse strand, counting down.
CGTGGGTGCCGTTGGAGCCATCGACGCCGTCGTTGGCCTGCCAGAATCCGTTGACGATGGTCGTACTGCTTCCGCCCGAGCCGTTGCTGCCGCTGCTACCATTCGTACCGCTCGCACCGTTGCCGCCGTCGCCGCCCGGGTCGCCGCCGCCACCGCCGCTGCCACCGGGTGACGAGTAGATACCGTTGGAGCCATTGTATCCGTCGTTGTCGCCTTTGCTGCCACCACGGCCGCCGCTGCCACCGCCGCGTCCGCAGCCGGAGTTTCCGCCCGAGCCGCCCGAGCCCCATCCACTCCCGTCGCAGGAGCCCGATCCGCCGCCCCCGCCGCTGTAGCCGCGACCGAAGGCGCTGAGACCGCTCTCGCCGTTGGAGCCGTCGGTGCCGGCGGAGCCATTGCCCGCGACGACGTTGCTATTGCTGACGACGAGTTTCGAGCAATCGGTGCAGTGCAAGCCGTACGACGAGACACCGTCTCCGGAGGCACTGCCGCTCTCGATGGTGAGCAGGTCGACGGTGGTCGTGTTCGAGAGTCCACTGCCTTTAACGGCCACTGGCGGCTGCCCGGCGGTGCCGTCGTTGTAGATCTTGGTGACGAAGGTGTTGCGGCGAGTCCATCCCTGATCGGCTGCGTAGCCGCCGTAGATCGAGACGCCATTGGCCAGCGTGACTTGCTCTTCATAGAGGCCGCGGCTGACGTAGATGTGGTCCAGCCCGCTCGTGGATGTAGCCGTGCTCAGGGCTTCGGCGATGGTCAGCAGCGGCTGGTCCGGCGAGCCGGGATTCGAGTCGTCGCCAGATTTGGCCACGAAGATGGCCCGGATGACCTCGCCGTCGATGCCGTCGCAGTTTGCGTCGACGCCGTTGATGTCGGGGTCATCGCTATTCGATGTCTTCGTGCAGGCATATTCGCAGCCGTCCGAAAGGTCGTTGTTGAGGTCGTGGCGGTCGGTATCGCAGCCCTGGAACTCGCATTGCCCGCTCGTGCATGTCTCGGAGGCGAACGGGTAGTCGCAGATGGAGCCGCAGGCCCCGCAGTTGCGCAGGTCGATCTCGGTATTTATCTCGCAGCCGTTGGCCTGCGGGTCGTTGTCGCAATCGGCGTAGCCGGGGTCGCAGGCCTGGAACGAGCAGGCTTGCTCGTCGCACGTCGACGTTGCATTGGGCAGCGAGCAGTCCTCGCCACATGCGCCGCAGTTCGGGATGGCGCTGAGGTCTTCTTCGCATCCGTTGAGCGGGTCGGAGTCGCAGTCTCCGTAGGAGGCGTCGCAGGTGATGACGCACGAGCCGGCGTCGCAGGTCGATGTTCCGTTGACGTCCGAGCAGGTATTGCCGCAGGTGCCGCAGTTGTCCGGCGAGGTGCTGAGGTCGACCTCACATCCGTTGGATGGGTCGCCGTCGCAGTCCGCGGTGTCGCCGGCGCATCCGGTGAACCCGCCGACCAATTCGATCTCCTCGTCGGGGGCGGCGATACCGTTTTGCTCCATCGAAACCGCCAGGACGTCCGCGTCGAGCGGGCCGGACGTCGAAGCTCCCGTCACCGTTACCTCGAAGAAGACCGATTGACCGGCTTCAAGCAGAAAGGGCAGCGTCTCTTCGCTTTCCTGGGGCGGATCGTCGGTCGAATAGGTCAGAATACGGACGTCGAAGTTCGACGATGCGATGTCTGCGGCCGTGATGTCGAAGGGCTCGTCGCCGATATTGTCCAGGCGTGCCAGTCGGGTCACCGTCTCGCCGTCGGCGACCGGGCCGAAGTTGAGTCGTCCGGTCGTATCGCACTCATCCCACGGCGCTGCGTCGTTGAGCACGCACACGTCATAGGCCAACTCGAGGCTGGCGTCGCTCCCATCGTCGCCGTCCGTCGCGTCGGCATCGCCAGTGTCCTGGCCATCAGGTGTGTCGGACGTGTCAGACGTGTCGGTCGCGTCCGTCGCGTCCGTCTCTCCGTCGTCGCCGCTATCGGTAACGGCGTCGTCACCGGATGCATCGACCGCATCACTGCCCGCGTCCGAATCACCGTTGTTGCCGGTCTTGTCTGTGATATCACCAGACGCGCAACCCGCGGTGAACAGGACAGCGAGCACCACCACGACCGCACGAGTCGCCATTGGAAATGAGCGATACATCAGAAGCATCCTTGCGTTGCTGGAGAGAGTTCTGCTTCTTAATTTACTAGATGTGTGACCGGACTGCAATTTCGTGTCCGAGTTCTTTTGTCAGTCAATGAGCGATGAAGCGGTCGTGGTCCGATTCTTTGGCCTGGTAGAGGCGCCGGTCTGCAACGTCGAATAGCGCCTCCAGGTCGGACGCATCGTCCGGATAGATGCTGATCCCGCCCGACAGCGTGACGCTATGCTGGAGTTCGGGGTGGTCGAACTCGAACTCGGTGATTCGCGCGGCGACCTGCTCGGCGTTGGGCCGATCGCAGTCTTCGAGGATGATGGCGAACTCGTCGCCGCCAAAGCGAAAGGCGCGGTCGTCATCGCGGATGGCTTTGCGAATCGTCTCGCTGACCGAGGCGAGCAAGCGGTCGCCCTCGGCGTGGCCGAGCGTATCGTTGACCGCTTTGAAGTTGTCCGCGTCGAAGAGCATGAGCGCGAAGCATGCCGGTCCGTCATCTGCTTCGACGAGGGCTGAGAGATAGCTATTGTACTTTCGGCGGTTGTACAGCCCGGTCAGCGGGTCGGTGACCGCCGCCTCTCGAAGCTCTTCGATCTCGTCTCGAAACAGTAGATACTGGAGGACGTGCCCGAATTCATCGGCCTCGCTGGTGGCTTTGCGCTGGAGAAAGAGCCCCCAGACGATGCCGAACGCCAGGCCTCCTGCACTCTTGGAGATCAGGCTACTCATGAGCAGGTTCTGGAAGTTCTCGGCGCCCCAGAACGTCAGGGTCAGGAAGAAGACCGAGTCGAAGCTCAAGGCCGCGACGAGTGCCATGGTCAACGGCACGAGCTTCGGCAGGCCCGTGAATCGTGCTCGAAGCCACTCGAGGAGGATAATCGCGAACAGTTGCGACAAATACAGGCTGAGCACGCCGATCAGCGCGATCCACAGGCTCTGGGTGAAGATCTCGGCCGGGACGTCTACGAAGTGCACCGGCTCGACGTATTGGATATGAAGGCCGATCGATGCGCTCACCAGGCTGGCCGAGATATTGGCCAGCAGCACGCCATAAAGGATCTTTCGGGAGGCACTTGGGCCCGAACGCGAGTGCGCGTACAGCAGGATCGCCAGGTTCGAGGCGAAGAGAACGCAGGAGCCGGGCGTGAGCAGGTAATCCCCGGCGAATCGCCAGTACAGCGACTGGCCGAGGAGGGCCTGGAGAAATTGGAGCGATGCGACAACGGCAACCACGGCGCTCAGACCCAACTGCCGCCGCAGGTGGAACGTGCCGAGCAACAACGCGCTCACGAGCGCGAACTCGAGCGCTAGAAAGGCGTAGGTCATGCTCGCAGCGTCCAGTTCGTGAATTTTTGTATCCGCACGGGGTGGCTTCCCCATCTAGAGTAGTAGGGCGCCCGCGGTGGCTCAAGCTGAACCCCCCGATCGGTATGCGCTCGTAGATTGCGAGGAGACGAAACGATGGATGTATGTGGAATCGACTGGGCGACCTCGAAGGCCCGGCGCTACGCCGTGCGGCTCGCCGTGTCGGACCAGGGTGAATCGCTCGAACTCCTCGACGTGTGGGACAAACTCTCGGAGGACGACGTCCACGAGATATGCAGCGATCGGACGTTGGACAGCGTCGGTGTCGACGTGGCGTTTGGTTGGCCTCGAGAGTTCTGTGGGTTTGTCTCCGACTGGCGTCCCGGCGTCGCAGATGCAGTCGACGCCGTCGAGGCCGGTCGCTTCATGTTCCGTCGTACCGACCGGTTGGTATCCGAGCTCGGACTCGGTCGACCGCTCTCGGTCTCGACAAATCTACTCGGGCGAAGCGCTCAGTCCTGGACGCACTATTTCCTCGTCGAGGAGGGGCCCGACCGCGCTCAGATCGACGTGCTGGGTGGCGCACGGAGCCAGAGCGACGACCCACCGAGGCTCGTGGAGGTCTACCCCAAGGCCACCTTGAACGCGATGTTGGCCGCTGATGAGAGTGCGGCGGCGCTTGGCCTGGACGCCTACGATCGACGTGACGCCGAGTCCCGGCAGGCGCTGCTCGAGGGGTTGGAGCGTGCTGCCGGGCTTCGGGGCATCGAACCAGCCGACTTCGCATCCAACGAGCACCGCGTAGACGCGCTCCTGGCCGCGTTGGCCACGGCGATCTACGCATCGGCCTGCCGCAGCGACACGGAGAAATTCCGTGGCTGGACGGTTCGGCGGCCGGACGAGCACGAAGAAAGTGATGCGCGCAGGGAAGGGTGGATTTTCGTGCCGGTCCGGTAGGTATCGCTTGGCGGTCGGTCGTCCGCGCCATGTCGCTTCGGATTTCGGGGGCGATCAGTATCATGTCAGCACCCGCAATGATGCGTATCTCAGGAGATGTCTGTGATGGACCTGCTCAAATTTCGCTCGGCTCTCGCCCTGACGCTCGCAGTGACACTGATTGGCTGTGGCGGCTCCAAGAACCAGGAGAAGTCCGACTCGGCCGGGGGCGCGGCGAGCGCGATGCAGGAGGAGTCCGAGGCGCGTGAGCCGGACGCGAAGGACATGGCGAGAAAGAAGTGCATCCGCCTGAGCGCACGTGAGTGCTATTTCGAGGGCATGACGCTGCAGGCCGACGGCAAGCCCGACCTGGCACGGGCGTTCTTCGACCATGCGTGCGGCGCCGGCGAGATGGAGGCCTGCTACGATCTCGCGCTGTTGTTCGAAGACGGGGAGGGCGGTGTCGAGCAGGACCTCGAGCGCGCGAAGTCGCTCTACGAGAAGGCATGCCACGCCGAGAATCCCGACCCGACCGCATGCAGTAACCTCGGCTATATGTACAAGACCGGAAACGGTGTGGAGGCCGACGCGCAGGCGGCGACCGAGCTGTATGCGCGCTCCTGCGAGACCGGCTCACTGCTCGGTTGTACGAATTACGCCGGGCGACTCGCCGCGGGTGACGGCGCCGAGCGCGACGTGACGAGGGCCGAGGAACTGCTCTCGAACGCCTGCACGTCGGGGTTCTTCGACGCATGCGGCCAATGGTTGGCTATCCACGCACGCGGGTGTCCCGAGGGCGATGCCTGCGGTGACGATCCGGTCGCGCTCCCCGAGGAGGCGTCCATCTACCAGGCGTCCTGCGAAGAGGGCGGCGACCCGGTCGCATGCGTCGCCTACGGGGCGGTCCTGGAGAACGGGTATGGCGATGTCGAGAAGGACGCCGCGGCGGCGTTCGATCACTTCGAGGAGTCCTGCGACGCCGGGGTGCAGCTTGCCTGCTACAAGGCGGCCGATTACTACCGCGTCGGGACGGCTGTGAAGCAAGATTCGAAGAAGGCGACCGAGCTCTACGAGAGCGCATGCGATGAGGGCTTCGCCAGCGCCTGCCAGTTGCTCGGAATCGTCAACATCCAGAGCAAGGGCGACGACAAGGATATCCCGGCGGGATTCGAGTATATCAATCGCGCGTGCGAAGCGGGCCGAAATGCCTCGTGTCGCTCCCTCGAGTACGCATGCTATCAGGGGCAGCGACCCGCCTGTCAGTACGTCGAGTAAACCGCGAGCGCTCGGTCAACGATAACGATAGCCGATCGAGAAGTTCGTCTGCCACTTGCCGTTATTGGGGACTTCCACCGCGCCGATGTCGAATGGTTTGGCGAAGTGCAGTCGGAAAGCCAGCCACGCAAAGCCGATGTTGACGCCGGTGGCGAGGTTGAACACGCGGCGGTCCCATGCGTCACCGACGGAATTTCCAACCCCGCCGAAGTCCGCCCCGAGGATGCCCTCGAGGTCGAGGAAAGGCACGCTCACCAACCAGTTGATCGGAAACTGAAACTCCGCGGTCGTGAACGCGAAATTTGTGCCGATCAAGAAGTCGGGGTTTCCGTATTGGACGGAACGAAGGGTGTCGAAGCTCGACAGGAAGAACTGTCGCGAGCGCTTGCCGCCCAGGCTTCGGCCAGCCGCCCCGCGAACCAGCAGGTGGAACCGGCGGTAGAGCTGAAAGTAGTGCTCTGCGTCGAGCCGCACGCTCCCGAATAATGCGTCGTCGAAGGGCTGGACGGCGGCTCGACCCAACAGCAGCGCCGAGCTGCCGGCCACCGGACCGGTCGCCGGGTGGTAGCGCAGCGTATTGAGCCCGAAGCCCAGCGATGCCTCGGTCTGGAAAAACTGCCCCTCGTTGTTGGTCTGCCAGTCGTCGTAGAGGTTTTCCTGGCTTCCGTTCCTCGCGCCGTCCTGGAGGTACTCGCGCGTACCGTCGAAGAGGAAGTAGTCCACGCCGCCGACGGCCAGCTCGCCCTGGACGTGTCGGTATTTGTCGAAGGGCCAGCGGACCGTGCCACTGGCTCCGTAGAAGCGCTCGAGCTGCAGGAACGCATCGAGCTCGGTGAGCTGCTCGGAGAACGTCGTATTGCGACGGTAGCCGATCTCCTGGAAGAGGCCCGTGCCCCAGATCAGCCGGTTGGCCTGGTTGATGTAGAACAGCCGGCCATCCGTGGTCTTGAAGTCGCCGGCGGCATACGCGCTCAGGTACAACGAGTGATTGCGCAACCGGTCGTGCGCGGTGCCGAACAACTGCCCGGCAAACCCCTGCGTGCTCACACCAAAGATCCCAAAGAGCTGACCGAGCTCCCAGTTCTCCGGGGAGAACGATTTGTAATCCGTGCTGCCGTCCAGAGAGAGCGAGGGTACCTCGTAGGCATCCGCGTCGTCCTCGGCGGCGCCGGCCTCGCGTCCGATTGGCGTCAGCGCCGGAACACGCGTGGGTGTTCGACGCCCCTGGTAATAATACAGCGCCCAGATATCGCTCTCGGGGCCCGGAGCCGCGTCGGTCAGGATGGTCGTGCCCTGGGTTCGCGAGACGAGTTCGTATCCGGTCTCGGTCTCGACGCGCTCGTAGAGGTTGCCGCCGTATTCGTCGTACGCCGTGTAGAAAAGGCGCTCCCCGTTTCCGACGAACGAGGGGGTGTCCTGGTCGCGCTCCTCGAAGGTCAGGCGGGTCCGCGAGCCCTCGTCCGGGTCGATGAGAAACAGGTTGTAGTAGCCGTGTGAGGTGGCGTCCGAGTTGTAGACGATGCCATCTCGGCCCCAGTCGACCTCCCGCTCGGCGTAGATGTCATCGGTGAGCGCCTCGAACCCGTACGATTTTTTGGTCTTCGGCGTCAGCAGGAACAGATCTCGATGGCCAGACGCCCGCTGGGCGATCATCGCAAGGCGCTCTCCGTTGGGCTCGTAAGCGATCGAGTCCACCGTGACGATGTCGTGCTTGGCCAGGTCGTACTCCCAGCGCGCCTCGAGCTTGATGTCCGAGCGCCACTTCTTGGTCGTGCCAACGATGGCCTGACCCTCGTCGACGTCCGGGATTTCTCGTTGCTCGACCTCGGACTCGAACTGCTGGATGTAGACGACGTCTCGCGGCCCAGACTGCGCAGAAAACGCGATGGCGTTGCGCGAGATATCGAAGTTTCGCCCCGCCAGCGGGTGCAGCGACTCGACGCCGGGTTGCCGGTCGGCCACGATCCTCTTTTGATCGGATGGGGCGAGGTAGTGGACAAAGTTGAGCTCGACCCGACCGGCGTTGCGATCGATGTTTCGATACAGCAGGACCGATCCGTCGTCCGATGCGCGCATGGACATCACAAAGCCTGCGGTGTCCTTGATCCGCTCGTAATCCGACGGTCGTTGGGACGCCTCGAGGTAGACGCCGTAGACGCGGTCTTTGAGCCACGCCTGGAAGCGGTCCGAGACTCGATCTTTGCTGTCTCCGGTCAGCTTCTGGATCAGCTTGGAGAACTGGTTCAGGGACTTGGGGTTGCTCTGCGTCCCGGTGAGCAGCGGTGACTTCTCCATGATCCGCCGGACGGTGCCTTCCCCGTAGACGTCTTCGAGGAACGCGCAGCGGATCTGCCCGTATTTGTACGTCGTGATGTAGCTTCGAGGGCGGTCCGAGTAGAAATCCGGCAGCATGTAGCCGCGCCGGGGATCCGGGTGTAGGACGATGTCTCGAATCAGCGCGTCGGTCTCGGGGTCGATGCCGCCTTTGTTGTAATACTCGGCGCTGCCCTCGATAAACCACAGCGGAAACGACTCCAGCGGGTTGCCGAGCGCGCCGGATTCCTTGGCCACCGTTCGGACCTTCTGGATCATGAACTGGTGCGCCAACTCGTGCTTGAAGACATCGCGGAACTGACGGTGGTCGCCGAAATACGGCTGCGTCATCTTCAGGTTTCGGGGGCTCGTCACCCCGAGCACGCCCTCCTGGATCGGAAAGAGGTTGGTCTGCAGGAATTCCTGATAGCTGCTGTACAGAAAGAACGGGACGGTCTCACGCGGGACGTAGTCGAACACCTCCACGAGGTCGCGATACGCCGTCTTGGTGTACGAGGCGGCCCACTGCGCGACTTCTCGTTCCTCTTCGTAGAAATACAGCCGAACGCCGCCGCTCCAGTCTTCCAGTTCCTCGTCGCCCTCGGGCGCCGCGGCTTGCTCGGACGGGCGCTCCTTCTCGGTATCCGACGTGACTTTCGTCGGCCCGGACGATCCGCCTGCCTGGCGCATCCTCCAGGTATGCTCGTTGTGATAGCGCGGTCCGGGCTGCCAGGTTTCCTTGCCGCTGGCACGCGGGCCCACCAACAGGTCGATTTCACGCCACGTGAAATCATAATACTGCACATTTGTCTTACTGGGGCGCCGCGGATAGACGAAGATCTGGGCGTCCACGGCGAGCGGCAGAAAAAACGTCGCCAGGAAAAGCGTGACCGGGAGAGCGCGCTTGAGCACAGAGAGCATCGAAGAACCAGTTAGATGTGCGTCGCGGTTGAACACCGTGCTACGCGACGAGTCAGAGTCATACGAGCCGGGTCTCAACACTCCACAATCCGAGCGCGAGGGTCAAATGTCTCCGGGGCGACGGGGGGCTGTCGGCGTGCCGCAGGCGCCTCGTCTTGGCTAGAGATACGTTCGTGCAAAAATTCGTATCATGCCTGATAGTCGGTCCCGGACCGACGTGTTTTCCACCACCCCCGAGAAGAAGGCGTCATGCCTGATGTTGTACTCCTGATGATTGCGGGAAGCCTGATGGGCTTCCTGGGCTCCATCCCGTTGACCGGTCCGATCGCCGTGATGGCGGTCAACCAGGCCGTGAATCGTCGATTCCTGCGCGGGTTCGTCATCGGTGCAGGCGGCACCCTCGGTGAGCTCATCTATTGTAGCCTCGCGGTCGCAGGTGTCGGTGCGATGATCAACCAGATTCCGTCGGCACGCGTCTGGATTCGGGGGTTCTCTGCGGTCCTGTTACTCGGCGTCGGTATCTACTTCTTCTACAAGACGCCCGAGGAAGAAGACGATACGCTGGACGCCGATGTTTCCGGCGAGGACGTCCCCGACGCGAACTCGGACTCGGACAACGACTACTTTTCGGCTTTCAGTAGTGCTTTCTCGGTCGCGGCGTTCAACCCCGTGCTCTTGCTGAACTGGACGGCGGCCGTCGCGTTTGTCTTCAGTCACCTGGAGGTGGATCCGTCGGCGACGGTCGGGGCTGCGTTCGTGGTGTCGATCGGGGTAGGAATCGTGGGCTGGTACGCCGTTTTGATGCGACTCCTCAAGCGCTACCGCGAGAAGATCCCGACCGAGGCGCTCGCCTGGGTCCAGCGCATCATGAGCCTGGTCGTCATCGGAGCGGCGTTGTACCTCGGGGCCAAGACCGGGCTGCAGTTTATTTGATTGCTCCTCGTTCGGCGTCGTCGACGTCCTCAGGGAACGCGTCGTAGATCAGCTCTCGGATATCGCGCATCTGGGGCGCGGCCAGGCGCTGTCCGATACGAGAGCCCAGGTAGACAAGCGCACACCCGACGAGGCCGGCGAGGATGAGCCAGGCCCCCCAGAGGTCGCCGCCGAGGCTCCACTGGGAGAACACGATCAGGATGCCAGCGGCTCCGACCATGCCGAAAGCCGCATAGCCCGCCATAAATAGCGTCCAGACGTGTGCCCCGGGGCCAAACTTACCGTGCAGGCGCGCCCTGGACTCGTCCTGTCGGTCGATCAACAGGTTGAGCTCGGGCGACCAGTAATGGTGGTGCGGCTCCCTGATGCGAATCTCGATCTGGTGATCGTAGACGTCCGCCCGGCATTGTGAGTCGCGCTGCTTCAGGTACTCGTGGAGGCGGTTCATCGCCTCGTCAGCCGAGTGGTCGACGACGAGGTCGAACCTCGGGCGCATGTGAATCGTGCTCATCCGTGCAACCTCAAAAACACGCGCCAGCGCTGGCCGCCGCGTTGCTCGCCTTGCTGTGCTGGTTTCGTCTCGGTGTCCGATTCTAGCGCTCCAACGGCTCGTTGAACAGTCGTCTCACGAGACAATTTTCTTGCGACTGTCCTGAATTTCTGGACACTTGGGGCGTCACACACCACAGAGGCGAGCTGACCTGCCGAGTGATGGAGAATGAGACGATGAATTCGCTGCGAAAAGCCGCCACAATTCTAGTGATGATCGCGTTCTTTTTGCTCGCTGCTGCGTGCAGCGGCACCCAGTCGATCGGCCAGAAGCTCGCGCAAACGTGTTTTCAGTCTTGTCAGGCGCGGTACCAGGTGTGCTCGAGCAACTCGTCGGATCTGGGCGCCTGCATCGAGAGCTTCCGCCAGTGCCAGACTTTCTGTCGCTGACGCGCAGGCCTCGCTTCCTATTCGACTACCAGGCCTTCGATATCCTCTTCGGCGGGCGGCCACTCCATGGGCTGCGCCTCGAGTAACTCGCGAAGAATCGAGCTGATGGCGAAGTTGCGATACCACTTTCTGTCGGCCGGAATGACGTACCAGGGGGCATTGGGCGTCGTGGTTTGTTCGATCGCGTCCGCAAACGCCGCCTGATAATCATCCCACCGTTTTCTCTCGGACAGGTCCGCCGCGGCGAATTTCCAGCGTCGTGTCGGGTCGTCGACACGCGCTTGCAAGCGCTCGCGCTGTTCGTCCTTGGAGATGTGGAGCAGGAGCTTGACGACCAGCGTTCGATTGTCGGTCAGTAGTGATTCGAAGTTGCGGATATGCTCGTAGCGTCGGCGCCAGATCGATTCGTCGACCAGCCCGTGCACCCGGGCGACGAGCACGTCTTCGTAGTGGCTCCGGTTGAAGACCTGAATATGCCCCGCCTGTGGTGCGTGTTGATGGACTCGCCACAGGAAGTCGTGGTCGAGCTCGCGGGATGTCGGCTTCTTGAAGGCCTTGACGCGTACACCCTGGGGGTTGAGAGGGCCGAAGACGCGCCGAATGCAACCATCCTTGCCGCCCGAGTCGATAGCCTGCAGCACGACCAGCAGGGCGCGCTCGTGCTCTGCGTACATCTTGAACTGCAAGTCGCGGAGCACCTCGATATTCGCGCGATGTCGCTCCTTACCCTCAGATTTGGATAACCGCTGGCCATCGGGCGCGTGGCGTTGACGAGTGTCGATCGACTCGAGGTCGATGGTGTCGTCGACGCGCAGCCAGGACGGGTACGTCGACGGATCGATAGGTTGGGTCATCACGGGTTCCTAGGCATTGGACTTGTCTCTGTCTCTGTCGCTATCCTTTTTGCGCTTGAGATCTTTGAGCATCTCGAGATCTCTCTTGGCGTCGCCGTGGCCGGGTTTGAGCTCCAGGATACGCCGGTAAAAGTCGATCGCGCCCTCGATATCGCGGCGCATCTTGGCGGTGTCGGCCTGTTTTTCGAACATCTGAAGCGATGTGCGCAGCTTGAACTGGTCGACGACCTTGCCTCGATAATTCGTCCGGCGTCTGCTGTCGGACAGCACGTCGTGGGCCTCTTTCAGGCGCATTCGTACCACGGCCGCTTTTTCGCTGACCTCGGGGGGCATCTCGTCGTCGAGCGCCTCTGCGGAGACCTGCTCGATGAGCTGCTCGTAGGCCTCCTCGATCTCTTCACCGAACGCCGACCAGTGCACCCCGAGGATATCGAAGTGCGTGCTCCGATCGAGCTTCGAGTGCATCATGGTGATGCGCTCCATCGTCCGCGTCTGCTTGCGCGTCCACGTGCGTACCGTGTCGGTATCGAGCAGGCCGAGGTCGTCGAGCGTGACGAGCAACGCCGACGTCTCCGCCTTGGAGAGCACCGACATTCGCATCGCGTCGTCAAAGCGCAGCGGGGCCCGCGACAGAACGTCGATGGTGCTCTTTTCCTTCGGAGACAGTGACATCAGGCTCAGATCGAAGGGCGGGTTCTCCGAGACACGGAAGGTCTTGTCGACCAGTTGTTCGCGGCAGCGGGACTCGAGGTCGTCGCGCTCCAGCGCCTCGTCGCGAAGCAAGTGGAAGGCGAATTCCAGGGCATGTCGAGCCTGTGCGAGGCAGCGCCTGGGTAATCGGTTGAGCTTCGCGGTTCGCACGGCCGTGGGTGTGACGTTCCAGACCCGCTCGAGCAGGAAGCGAAGTCGGGTGCTCTCGGCGACGCTGATCTCTGCCACGCTCATGATCGCCCGCTCGAGGAGCGCCTCCGCTGCGCAGCCCCCGTGGGCGTCGCAGTGGTGTCTGACGGTCTCGACCTCCTCTTCGGTGAGCTTTCCGGCCTTGTGCAGGAGGATCTCGAGTCGGTCGGTCTTCGCCCGGGGAAACCGACGAATATCGCGAAGCTGTCCCTTCGTGATGAGTACCTGGATACGCCTATCATCGCTCTGGACGTCCAAAATCCACAGGCCCGGACGCAGGGCGGTCTCAATGATGGCGTCGCGCATCGAGCGGACCTCCATCGCCCTGAATTGGTCGGCTTCGAAGGGCTCATCGCGCGAGAGTTCACGCCGAGCCGGGGGCCCCTCCGGGCGAGCGCGTGAGGTCTGGTCGCGAGGTCGCGAGGGCGTCGGCTCGTCCGAAGACGCTGCGGCCTTCCCGGAAGCGGGCTCGGCCGATCGGCGCTTGTCCGCTCGACGGGCTGCCGAGTCCCGAGCGCGGTCGGGCATCGTGCGTAGCCGCTCACCGAGGTCGGCATCGACCTCGGCGATCTGGAGGGCTGTTCCGGCTGGCGTCTTGCTGACGGGCCGGCCGTTCAACGCGATCGCCTCGTCGTGTCCGTCGATTCGCACGTCGATCTTCAGGTCCGACAGGGCGGGGAGGTCGCGGTCGATCTCGACCACGATGCCCTGAATCTCGAGCAAATTATTGAGATCTCGCTCGAGGGCCACCGGCGAGCCGTATACGAGCCGGAGGTGGAAGGGTTCACTGGAGCCCTCGAGCGTAGCGTCCGGGGCCAGCGAGCCACTCGCGAGGACTTCGGAGTACTCTTCCAATACCTCCGAGAGCTCCTCGGAGCTCAGCTCACTGGAGTGGTGCTCGATCAATGATGAGAGTGCGTCGCTGAACGTCGAGCGCCCTTCTGTGCTCTCGGAAGCCATACGATGAAAGTCCTCGCGAGCCGGCATGCTGCCCCGCGCCTGGCCGATTACGGATTATGAAGAGGTGACCTATTGTGTTCGCTCGGCTCCACGGCTGCAAGTAGATACTTCACGATCTTTGCGGCGAGCCGTCAGGGCCCCGCCAGATTCAGGAGGGTTTCGATAGATTCGACGCGCTCGGGCCAGCTGAATGCCTCGACCTTGGCGCGCAGGTCGTCACGCAGTTTGTATCGGAGGATCAGGTTCATCGACTCTCGCTGTCCCTCCCAGCTGTCTCGATAGCCGTTGCTCGTGAACTGCTTTCTGCCCACCGCCCAGCCAAAAGCCTTGTAGGCGAGCGTGTCGGGGCGTGCGTTCTGCTCGATATTTGTCACGTACAGGGACAGATACCCGTTCCCTTCATAGACCATCTCGATGAATCGACTCTGCATGGGGAATTGGACCGTCGAAGGAGCCATGATCTCCCAGTAGCCCGTCGATTCGCCCTCCGCTGGCGTATCGCTCGGCTCGACCAGTCGCTTTTTGTTGTGATGCCCGTGTCCGGTGATATGCGCGATGACGTTGTCGTATTCGAGCAGGAGGCCCTCGAGGTCACCCTGGTTCGTGGGGCTGAGTACGCTCGACAGGTCTGCGGCGCGGTGGTGCGAACCGATCAGGACGAGCTCGTCGGCGCGATTGGCGGCCTGGAGCTCGCGCTGCAGCCAGTCGAATTGATCGCGCCCAATCCCGCCCTGAGCGGTCGCCGACTCCCAGAGCGTGTTGAGCACGATGAAGCGAACCGGCTTTCCTTCGATGGGGTGGAAGCTGTAGTGGCCCTTTTCGTCGAAGACGTCCTGCTCGGTCAATCCGTGGCCCACGGGCAGTCCGTCGGCAGTCTGGAGGGCGTTGAGCACCTGGTCCAGCGAGAGGATCTGGCGCCTGGGATCGGCGGGTGTGAGCCCGGAGGTCACCACATCACCGAGCGGTGTCGACGCGTCGCGATACCCATTTTTAGCCCCGTCGATATTTCGCAAGATGGGCAGCTCGTCGGTGAAGTCGATGACCTCATTTCCGACCGCCGCCTGCTTGACCGAGTCGGTCGCCGGGAACAGGCCGGAGTAGAGGGTCTCGTGATTGCCCACGGCCGGGTACCAGGGCGCGTCGATGCCGCGTGACCAGAACGGGTCGGTGAAGTCGTTGCCCTCACCCGGTATCGGGTCGTCATCGACGCCGGAGTCCGGGTCGATCACGCCGCCATTGAGGATGTCGATGGTCCAGCCGAGCTCGTTTTCCTGGCCGCCATCGGTCATGTCTCCGGCGATGAAGACGAAGTCGATCGGGCGACCGCTCATCTCGCTGATGCGGCGCACCGAGCGAACATGGGATTCGTAGACGTGCGGGATGACGTGGCTGTGCGGCTTATAAGTGCTGCCAAACGGGGCCGCGGTGACGCCCTCGAAGCGAATCGGGGACTCTTCATCGATGAGCTGCGGGTCGGCCGACTCCCAGAAATACAAGAGGCTCCGCCATTCGCTGGCGGCGCCGGGACTGTAGCCCGGAGCGAGCTCATTGTGCTCGATCCAGGGCTGGCCGTCGGCGGGCTCGACCGCGAGGCCGTACTGCGCGAATTTGTCGATGTCGGTGACCTTCAGATCGCCGTCGAACATCGCGCTCCGAGCCTCGTCGGTGAGTTTTTTGGGCGCCCAGAGGTGCTGGAGGGTCGTATACGGCTCTTCGCTGAGCGGATATTCGGGGACGGGCGGGTCGAAGGTGTCGACCGCGTCGCTCCCATCGACGCTGTCGGGCGTGTCGGTGGCATCACCAGGTGGCGGATCAGCGTCTGAATCGGCTGCGTCGTCGGCGCCGCCATCAGCCGCGTCGCGCGCGTCCGCGGAGCCGTTGTTCGTCGCTGTTCCGTCCGTCTTATTGCACGCGCTCAGAGCGAGGCAGATGGTGACGAACGTCACGAGATACCGTCGCCAGTCTGGGCGGTCGAAGTGGGTCATCGGTATGGACCGTCTTGCCTGTGGAGCGTTTCTGTTACGAACAGTTTACGCGAATGTGACAGGCGATCCAATGGGGAGTAGACGACAGCGGGGCGTCGACGACAGCCGGCGAGGGCGGTGCTGAGGTGCTACGCTTCGCGGACGTCGAAGGTCATCCCTGCTTCGCGGAGGCGCTCGACAAGCCTCATCCCCATCGCCGAGGCGGGGGTCAGGATGCCGCCGCTCGGCGCGTCTTCGATGACGTCTTGCGCCAGGCAGAGCGCTGATTCTCCGAGCATCACCGCGGTGGCGCCGTAGCCGGGGTCCTTGTCGGCCTCGACCTCTCCGTTGACCCGGAAGGACCAGCCATCACCGGCGATGCCCTTGCCGAGCAATTCGACCTTGAAGTAGCCGTTTTCCCGGTCTTCCTGGCTCGGCCCTTCGCCTGGAGCAGGCAGGACGAACCTCTGCAGCAGCTTGCGGGTCGGCTTGATGGCCATCGCTCCGGCGAATCCCCCCATGAAAGCCGACATGCCGCCGGCGGAAAGGGCTCCTTTGACGCCCGAGCCCAACTTGACCGATTCGCTGTATTTGAAGTCGCGACCGTACTCGAAGTCGCGCAGAGCGTTGCTTCGACGCACGATTTTCTCGTTGACCGACGCCATGACGAATGGCCCGGTCCACGACTCGATGTCCTCATCGTATCGCGGGCCCTGCTGGAGGCTTCCGTCGGGGCCCTTGCGCTCTCCTGGAGGATTCAGCGAGTAGGGATGACCGACGATTTTGCGGATCTCCGGATCCTTACCGGCCTGCTCCATCAGGTTGGCCATGCTGTCGATCGTGCCGCCGCTGAACCCGCCGCTCGCACCTCGCAGGAAGAACTTCACTTCGTCGCACTTTGCATCGTAGTGCTCCTCGGCAAAGTCCTGGAGCATCAGCGTGCCGAGGTCACTCGGGATCGAGTCGAAGCCGCAGCAGTTGACGATGCGGGCACCGGATTCCTGAGCCGCCGCGTGGTGCCGGTCCATCATTTTTCGGATCCAGTGAACCTCGCCGGTCAGATCGCAGTAGTCGGTGCCGTGCTCGACGCAGGCCGCGACGAGCTCATCGCCGTACTTGGCGTAGGGGCCGACGGTCGTACAGACGACTCGCGTCTGGGATGCGAGTTCGTCGAGGCTCTCTCGATCGAGGCTATCCGCGATCACGGTCGAGATGTCTGCCACGTCCGGGAATTGCTCGACGAGGTCTCGCTTGGTCGCACCCAGTTTCTCGGCGTTGCGCCCGGCGATGGCCCAGTCGATGTCCGGGTTCTTGCGGGCGAGGTACTCGGCTACGAGCTTGCCGGCGAAGCCAGTCGCGCCGTAGAGAATGATGTCGAAGGGGCGTTCGTTCGTATCAACCATGTTCAGAAAACTCGGTCCGATGATGGGGAGGCAACCCGTGCGGTTCGTCCGTGGTAACTGGCATCAACGTAAACACGCCGGCGGCGCTTTCCCAGCAGGTCGGGCGGCCGGGGTCGGAATATCGAGCGAGTATTACTCTCGCCGCCGCTGCTCCCGGATCCGCCGGCGCCGCTCCATCTCGGCTTCGTGGCGCCTCTTCTCCCTGCGAAATGACCAGACGCCGTGGAGCCCGAGAATCACCAGGAGCACCGAAAACCCGATGATTCCCCATGGGATGGTCTTGTCGATGTCTCGGTGGATGACCGAGCGCTCCGGGTTATCCGGGTCGTAGTAGACAGTGACGTGTCGAAGCTTGTTCTCGTCGCGGCGCACCAGCGCCTCGAGCTCCTCTCGTTCGTCCTGGAAGCGCGTCGCCGCGTTCGATCCCTCGTAGGTCTCTCCATCGACCTCGTACTCGAACTCCAGGACCTCGGTCGATGGGCCGCGCCGGTGCTCCTTGGTGAAGAGTCGGAGCACGATTGCGTCGGTCGCTTCGTAGTTGTCGAGCTCGGCGGCTGTCTGGAGCGTGTCGATCTGAGCCGGCACGGCCAGCGCGCACAGGAGCAGGCCGACGACCAGAAAGGCGTAGGGTATGAGTTTCTGCATGTTCGGCGTAGGTGCTGCTCGGTCCGGGAGCAGGCTCCCGGATGCGACTCAGAGGCGCTCGCGAATGTCGCGTGGGACCTGCGAGCTCAATCGCTTTGTGGTTTTCTTCCCGTCGGTAATGGCTTCGGGTCCGACCTCGTACTCGACATCTTCGACGTCGACTCTGATGTACTCGAACTCCCCGTCACTCAGTATCCAGATGGCCGAACCGGCCGTGGGGATTCGAAAACCATCGATCTCCTCCCACTCGCGGAAGGGAGTTCGCCAGTCGGTCTTGACCGGTCCATCTTCGGTGACGCGGTAGCGCTCGGCGACGAAATCGACCATGCGACCATCCCTGGCAAAATAGCACGTCGCCGAGACCTCGCCGTCCCAGTGCTTCATGTGAACTCGAGCGGAGACGTCGTCGACCGCTTCCCAGCGTATATAAGGCTCGAGGAATGCGGTTGGAAAGAAGACGAGCTCGTTGAGCATGCGAAGCGCTGCACTCTGATCGATGGCGGGCCCGCGACCTTCGGCAATCGTGAACAGCCCGGCAGCCTTGCCCTGCATCGCCCCGCGGCCACGAATGTAGTAATCGCGTACGTCGACCGGGATGAAGGGAACCGAGTCGAGCTCGGCGCTCCAGACGTAGCCGGGTGGGGCGGCGGCGTAGTATTCGATGGCGTCGAATGCGACCCAGTCTTCGGACGCATCCCGACGAAGCGTGCCGCTCTGGCGGACTCGGGCAGTTCTCACCGGAGCGCGCCCGACGACGCCGGCGTAGCGCAGGTAGCGGGCCACCGGAGCCGGGAGCCCCTCGAGTTGCTCTTCGACAATGGGCTCGTCTGTACGGGGTGCGACGGTCTCCAGGAGCGAGCGCGCTTCATCGTCGATCCGCCGCTTGAATAGCAATCGGCTCGCCACCGAGGCGCCTATCCCAATGCCCGCGAGTCCCGCTGCGACGCCGAGTGCAATCTTCCATCGCCGATCCATTCCATCTCCTCGTTGGTTGGCTATTCATTCCGGTGGTGCGTGATCGTGACCTTCGGCCGGTGCTATTCAGTGCGCAGTGGTTTCCCCTCCAGATACGACGACTCTCCGTCCTCGTAGTGCTCGTGTTTCCAGATCGGCACGCGCTCTTTGAGCTCGTCGATGGCGTGTCGGCATCCGTCGAAGGCTTCGGCGCGATGCGCCGCGCGGACGACGATGAGCACGCTGGACTCGCCCACCGGTATATCGCCGGTGCGGTGTTGGATTCGGCACTGCGCCACGTCGAAACGGGCCAGTACCTCCTGCTCGAGCGCTTTGATGGCCTTGCTCGCCAGGGCTTCGTGCGCCTCGAAGGTGATCCCGGTGACCCGGCGGCCGTCGTTGTGGTTGCGGATATCTCCGCTAAAGACCACGACGCCACCACAGCTCGGGTCTTCGGTCTGCTCGAGTAGCGCGTCGAGGTCGAGCGGGGTGTCGGTCAGCCATGTCGTCATCGAATTCCTCACGTGCCTCCGCTCACCGGGGGCAGCAGGCAGAGTTCGTCGCCATCGCGCAATAGATGCTCTGCGCGCACTAATTCGTCTCCAACGGCGAGTGCGATGCGATCGAGCCGACCCTGCAGCGCGGGGAATTCGTCCGAGAGGGCGTCGAGTGCGTCGCTGACCTCAGCGGGCTCGTCGAGCGACAGGTGTGTCGAACGTGTCCCACAACGCTCCTTGAGTCCCCCGTAGAATACGACTCGAATCTGCATGCTCGCCTCGAAGCAGTCACTGTGCTCCTCGGAGTCTCACACGGTTGGGGGCAGAGTTTCAATACAGCGCGTCCCGGCACAAGGCAGGCTCCTTTCTCAATATGCCGGGTGATCGCTGAAGCCAGCCTGAGCTCCATGGGCAGGACTCGTCGTGCGGCCATCTTGGCCGCACGCGGTGGCGGCGCCCAGGATGGCCGCAGCACGTTTGACCGCCGGCGACTTTGCGACCGCCCTGTTTCAATATCCGAGAGCCCTGGCGGACGCCCGCATGAGTCATGTGGCTTCGCTGCAACAAATGGTCGGTTTCCGATCAATAAACGCGCTTATCGGTTGATTTGCCGGGAGGAAGTGTTCACGATCGAGATATAAGCCATGGCCGTAAGAGTGAAGTGAACTCAACGCAGGCTGGTGTGTTTGCGATGACTGACGAGAGCGAACAGCATGACAGCGTGTCGTCCAGCACGACGGGGGAGCGCCTCTCATATGCCTGCCCGGAGTGCCAGACTGCCCTCGCAGCGAGCAAAGACATGTGCCCTCAGTGCGGGCACGACGCCCGCGGGGCAGGGTGGCTGAAGATCGAGACGCTCGACGACCCGTGGCTCGGGCGGATGCTGAGTGGTCGGTATCAGCTTCAGCGCTGCATCGGACGGGGTTCGTCGGGGGCGGTCTATCGGGCCGAGTCGCTCTCGATCTCGCGTAGCTTTGCGATCAAGGTCATCGACTTCTCCAACTCCGAGATAAGGGATGGAGCGACGCGTGCCGAGCATCGCTTCGAGCGCGAGATCGAGGCACTCGGGGAGCTCGGGAATCCGCACGTCGTATCGGTGTACGACCTGCTCAGGCCCGGCGATGATGTCGTCGCCATCGTGATGGACCTGGTGGCCGGGCGTACCGTCCACGAGATGGTAACCGAGGATGGCCCGATGGAGCCCGCGGTCGCCGCGGGCCTGGTCCAACAGGTCGCAAACGGTCTGCACGAGGCGCATCAGCTCGGAATCATCCACCGGGATATCAAGCCATCAAATATCATGGTCGAGGAGCTGCCCGCCGGTGATCTATTCGCCCA
>JBNJFZ010000031.1:38498-41636 GCA_051747295.1 Myxococcota bacterium | reverse complement strand
GCGCGGTGAATCTTGCTGTACATCATCTTACGTCGCATGACTGCAGCTCTTGCTTGGGTAATGCCGGTGTCGCGGAACCCTGGACGCACAGGTGACGCTTTTGCGTCGCCCGCTCGTTGCCCGGGCTCAGTATCAAAGTCACAATTCGTTCCCCACCGAGGCGGAAAGGCCCGAACACGTCGGAACATTCCCGCATCCAAACCTCATTTGGGGCGCTGGTTTATAA
The DNA here is from genome assembly GCA_051747295.1 of Myxococcota bacterium. GTDB lineage: Bacteria > Myxococcota_A > Bradymonadia > Bradymonadales > Bradymonadaceae > JBNJFZ01. The sequence goes on along the minus strand of JBNJFZ010000031.1, from coordinate 41,410 downwards.
CAAACATGCCCAACTTGGTCGAGTGAGATGAATGAAGCGCGGTTCACCGCCCTGAAAAGCCTCGGGAATCGCGCGATCTTCTACTTCGCGTCCAACCAATTGTGGCCCACGCCCAGGTCGATCGCCAGCGGTACCGCCAGCTCGCAGACGCCCTCCATCTCCTCGCGGACGATCGCTCTCGCCTCGTCGAGGAACGCTTCCTCGGCCTCGAATACCAATTCATCGTGCACCTGTAGCAACATCGCAAACGGCAGGTTTTCTTCCTCGATGCGTCGCTGCAGGCTGACCATCGCGAACTTGATGATATCCGCCGCGGTGCCCTGGATCGGCGTGTTGACCGCTGCGCGCTCGGCGAAGGCCATCTGACGGCCTTTACGGCCCTTCAGCGCCTCCAGATACCGGCGTCGACCGAACATCGTCTCCGCATACCCCTTCTCGCGGGCGGTCTCGACCAGCTCGTCGAAGAAATCGGTGACGTTCTCGTAGCGGTCGAAATAATTCTCGATGTACTTCTTTGCTTCCTTGGTCGAGATATCCAGATCACCCGCGAGTCGCCGTGAACCCATCCCGTACAGAACACCGAAGTTGATCGTCTTGCCGGCGCCGCGCTGCTCCTTGGTCACCTCATCGATCTCCACGTCGAAGATCTGCGATGCGGTGAGCGCGTGGATATCCTTGCCTTCTCTATACGCCTCGATGAGCACCGGCTCATCAGACATGTGCGCCAGAATGCGCAGCTCGATCTGCGAGTAGTCCGCCACGATGAGCTGGCGCCCCTCCGGCGCGACAAAGGCCTTGCGAATCTGGCGTCCGCGAGACGTGCGAATCGGGATATTCTGCAGGTTCGGGTTCGAGGAAGACAGCCGCCCCGTGGCAGTGACGGCCTGGTTGAAGCTCGTGTGAATCCGGCCGGTATCCTCGCGAATCAGCTCCGGAAGCGCGTCGATATAGGTGCCTTTGAGCTTCGAGAACGACCGATATTCGAGGATCAAATTCGGCAGGGGGTGCATCTCGGCGAGTTGCTCGAGCACCGAGGCGGCCGTCGATGGGCCGGTCTTGGTGCGTTTTTTGACCGGCAGCCCGAGCTTGTCGAATAACACCTCGCGCAACTGCTTCGGGCTATTCGGGTTCGTCGGCTCGCCGGCGTGATCGTCGATCTCGGCCTGGAGCTGGTCGAGCTCGATCTCGAATTCCTCGCTGAGTTCGTCGAGGATATCGCGGTCGACGAGGATCCCGGTCGCCTCCATGATGCCGAGCACACGCGACAGCGGCACCTCGAGGTCGTCGTGCAGCTCGAGCAGGACGCCGTCTTCGAATTGATCACGCAGTGCATGACACAACATCAGCGTCAGGTCTGCATCTTCTGCCGCGTAGGGGATCGCGTCGTCGAGCGCGACCTCGTCGAAGCGCAGTTGCGACTTCCCGCTGCCCGCGACGTCCTTGTAGGTAATCGTGTCGTAGTCGAGCAGGTCGTGTGCGAGGCGGTCCAGGCTATGCGAGTTGCGACTGGGATCGAGCAGGTAGCTCATCAGCAGCGTGTCGTACTTCACGCCCGTCAGATCGATGTCGTACTTCTGTAGCACGGCCCACTCGTATTTGAGGTGCTGCCCGATGATCTTCGGGTCGTCCTCGGCCTCCAAAAACGGGCGGAACTTCTCGAGCACCATGTCGCGATCGAGTTGTTCCGGCGCCTCCTCGTAGCTGTGGTTCGTGGGGATGTAGACCGCCTCGCCCTCGTTCCACGCCACGGAGAGGCCCACGATCTCGGCATCCAGCGGCTCGAGGCTCGTCGTCTCGAGGTCGAAGGCGAATTCGTCGACATCCTCGAGCCTGGCGATGACCTCGTCGAGCTCCTCCTCGTCGAAGATGCCCCGATAGTCCTTGTCGGCCGACTCGTGGTCGTCGACGTCGTTATCGGCGAAGTCCAGCTCGAACTGCTCGTCCCTGGGCTGGAACCAGCCGCGGTCTTTCATCCACGCCTTGATATCGCGGAACGGCGAGTCGAACTCGAGCTCGGAAAACAGGTCGGTGAGCTTCGAGATGTCGGGCTTCGACAAGCGCAGCTGGTCGAGGTCGAAGTCCACCTCGCAGTCGTCGCGAAGCTGGACCAGCTCGAGCGACAGGCGAGCCTGGTCGCCGAACTCCCGCAGGTTTTGCTTGCGCTTCTTCCCGCCGACCTCGTCGATATTAGCCAGCACTGTCTCCAGGTCGCCGAACTCGGCGATCAAGCTGCCGCCGGTCTTCTCCCCGATGCCTGGCACGCCCGGAATGTTGTCGCTCGAGTCGCCGGCGAGCGCGAGGACGTATTGAACCTTGTCCGGGGTCACGCGGAAGCGCTCCATGACGTCCTCCGGCGTGTACGTCTTGTCCCGCATCGTATCGAGCATCGTGACGTTCGGCCCCAGGAGCTGCATCAGGTCCTTGTCGGCGCTGATGATGCAGACGTCCACGTCGTGCTCCCGGGCGCGCTTCGTCAGCGCGGCGATCACGTCGTCGGCCTCCACCCCCGGCTGCTCCTCGATGGGGATATTGAGCGCCTCGATGAGCTTGCGGAAAAACGGAATCTGGACCTGCAGGTCCTCGGGCATCGCCGAGCGGTTCGCCTTGTACTCCTCGTAGAGCTCCTTTCGGAAGTTGGGCACGTCCGATTCATAGGCGTCGAACGTCACGGTGACGTACTCCGGATCGTGCTCCTCGAGCAGCTTCTTGATCATCTGGGTGAAGCCGTAGACCGCGTTGGTCGGAAAACCCTTCGAGTTGGTGAGGTTCCGAATCGCGTAGTACGCGCGGTAGATATAAGAGGAGCCGTCGACGATGTAGATCGTATTTTGGTTGTCGCTCATGATGCGCCGGTCTCAGGACAGAATATTGACGGCGCTGAACCTACATCTGTGCGGGGGCATAGAAAAGGG